>JAQWTV010000036.1:7500-18468 GCA_029242545.1 Roseibacillus sp. | reverse complement strand
ATCTCCTGACCGCTAACAGTATTGTTAGCAGTGTCTGAGACTGCTGCATTTACGCTCGCCGTGCGCAGGTCGAGACCGGCAGAGAGGTCAACGTCTCCTAAGATGGGAAGCGAACCGCTGCCAGACAGCCCAATGCTTGCAACGAAGAGATCATCGCCGAAGTTGATGCTCCTGAAGATATATTCGCTGCTGTATCCGAATCCTAACTCGACATCGAGGCCAGAGGATGGGGCTGCAGGAGCGACTTCGTCGCCTGCAAAGGCGAGTCCCGCGATGAGTGCTGATCCGGCAAGGACAGCAGATCTGATTAAGGTAGGCTGTTTCATAACCATGAAAGATTAGCGAGCTGAAATAATTAAGCAACCTATGATCGCACAATCCTGAGCCCTCATAAGGTGACACCCATTTCCTTGCCGCTGAGGGGGAATGAGCTGGAAGGCCTTGAAATAGCCAGAATACATGTTTTCTGGTCCCGATTTGGCCAGATTCCATGATCACCCCTCCCGCAGAACATCTCGGCTATTCCAGACATACTGGAGACCGGAGAGAATGGTAAGAGCTAACGAGAGCCAGAGGAAGCTTGGCATGACCCAGCTATCTGGTCGGGTAATCTGACCTAGAAAGCATTCCTGCTGACCAAGAGCTTCAAGGAAGAGCCACGTCAGGGCGGTTGAACAATAACCGATTTGAAAGGTCGTTTTCCATTTCCCGCTCCAGTCGGCGGCAATAACCTTACCCTTTTCGACGGCGATCTGTCGCAGACCGGTGACAAGGAATTCACGGGCAAGAATGACTACCACTACCCATACCGGGCAAAGGCGTTGCTCATGAGCGCAGAGAAAGATGAACGCAGAGGCGGTGAGAATCTTGTCTGCAATGGGGTCGAGCAATTTGCCAAGAGAGGTAACGAGGCCCATCTTGCGTGCGAAGTAGCCGTCCAGAAAGTCGGTTATCGCGGCGATGGTAAAAGCGAAGAGGGCGACTCCATAGCCCATCTGGCTCCCCTGCATGAAGCCGACGACAAAGACCGCAGTGAGAACCAGACGCGAGACTGTAAGGGAGTTTGGGAGATTCAAGGGCGGCACTGTGGAGGGAAGAGGCTCTGGAGTCCAACACCTTTAGCGATCTATCGGGGAGCATTTCACCCTGATCGGATCAGGGCCGCTGGGGGCTCTCGGCCTGCCTGATCTTCGCGGTCGGGACGAACTGAGGGTCAGTCAGGGTTCGGAGAAAGGACACAAGAGCCCGCATGTCTTCCGTGGCTAACCCGAGACCCTTCCGCGGATGCTTGGCCAGATTTGGATCCAGACTGGGGCTGTGGTGAAGGCCGGAATTGTAGTGCTCGATGACTTCCTCGAGGGTCTCAAAGCGCCCATCGTGCATATAAGGCCCAGTCAGGGCGATATTGCGAAGCGAGGGGGTGATGAAGAGATTCCGGTCAGTCTCCCTCCCCGTAACGAGCTCCAGACCCAGATCGAGGTCATCGGGAATCCCGTTGTTATGAAAACGATGATCGGTAAAGAGCGCGCCCCCATGGCAGTGAAAGCAATCCGCGCCTTTCAGGCCGCGGCGTGGATCATATTCGGTCATGAAGAGTTCGAATCCTCGTTTTTCCATTTCGGTGAGCTCGCTCTCTCCTCGGGCGGCCTTGTCGAAACGCGAGTTATATGAGGTCCGGGTCAGTAAAAACTGTTCGAGAGCAATTCCCAGACGTCGCTCTGTGATGCCTGAGCTTCCAAAGGCAGCCTTGAAAAGAGGGCCGTAGCTGGCGGATTCAAGTTTGGCCATGACGTTGGGGAGCGATTCATGCATTTCGATAGCGCTCTGGATTGGATGGAGCACCAGTTCTCTCAGGGAGGGGGAACTTCCATCCCAGAAGAACGAGTTTTTCCAGGCGAGATTGAAGAGAGGCATGGAGTTCCGGGTTCCAAGAGATCCGGTGGCACCCTCACTGAAACGACGGGGGTCTGAAAAGGCGTGGGCTGTCTGGTGGCAGGAGGCGCACGACTGTTGGTTGGTGCTCGAGAGGAGAGGGTCGTTGAAAAGTCGTTTACCCAGAGCAACGCGTTCGTTGGTGAGGGGGGGAGAAGTTGGTAAGACCGGGAGAGGGAATCCCCTTGCGATTTCAAAACGATAGGGTGTGCCAATGAGCAGCGGATGAGATGGAGGTTTCGGGTCGGTGGCGAGTAGGGCCTGCCGGAAGCCTCGTAGTTCGAAGGCAGCTGGGAGTCGTTGCTTGAACTTCCGGGCCACCGGGTCGCCCTCTCTTGAGTGGCTTAAGGGATTTGCCCCGATTTCGAGAGGGTGTTCGCCTCCGAAAATCCGGTCGATGTGGACATTGATTTCAAGGACAGTGGGCTTGGTCAGCGTCAGGGCAATGGGGAGTGAAATTACTACCCTGTTACGCGGCTTACCCAGATGGTAGGCGAAGCCGCCCGTGGTTTCGTCGCCGGGAAGATGGCCCTCGGCAGCGAGAAAGATATATCCACCCTGAGGGGTCCAATGGAGGTTGTTGTAATTTGGATTGAGAGGGTGATTCGCCGGATATTGGCTGGGATCGGCCTGATCGGTTTCGGAGCTGAGTCCGATAGAGAACTGCAGGGTCCGGTAGCTTCGGCCGGGGAGGGATCCCAATTCCAATCGGTTCAGTCCTCCGGGGCGCGAGGCGTCAACGTAGCCGAACCAGTCTTTGCGGCGGAGCCAAGTCCCGGACGATGTTTCCGTGTGATTGCTAAGCAGGCGGGGGCTTGAGAGAAGATAGGCGAAGCGGGAAAGTTTAATAGTCTCCCCGGATCCGGTGAGAAGCTCTTTGCTGGGGGTGGAGAGAGCCTGCCCTTTCCAGAGATGCTTGAACTCTAGAGAAAGGTCTCCCCCCGATGACTGGGAGATCATCGCAGGGAGTAACCAGAGCCAGATGGGCCACTTGAGCATGAGTGAGAGACTCGTAGTTTTTGGGTTATTCTTGCCCTTTGGGCCAAAGAAACAGGTGATGTTTCTCAAGAGGCAGGATTGTTTCGGAGCCGCTTGGCCCAGGGGCAACGACTTATGGCGAATAGCGATTGGTCGATGTCAGGGTGAGTTGGTTTCCATTAGGGGTAGTGAAGAACACGTATACCGCATGGCTGCCAGGACCAAGAGCTGCAGCATCGAAAGAAATTGTGATTTGAGTGCCAGAGTCTCTACTCACAAGGCTAGCCGGGACACCCGGGTTCCCGATACGGAGATCCTGAATGAGCTGTGCTGGGGGGAGGGGTGGGCCGGTGAAGGTGGCCACGAAATTGTCCGCTCCTCCTCCCGCTCCTCCTCCGCCTCCAGCCTGTCCCTCTTCGAACTGGTTGTTGAATCCGGTTTGGTCGTATGCCGCAATCCCGGTCCTTTTTAAGCGGTAGAAACGGGCGGTATTACCCGCTCGGCTGACCGTGGAGTTTGAGGTGGCGTCTGCGATAATCTCGGCGCCTTCCTCAGTCCATGTTTCCAGATCTGTTGAATTTTCGAGTTGGTAGGACCCGCCCTCCACAGTGGACCACGTGAGGGTGACAACACCACCATTCTTACTGACTTCAACCGTCTGATGCTGGGTGCTGGGGCCACCGACAAAAGACAGCGAGGCATTCCCGGGGATGGTGTTCACGCTGCCGCCGTTCGGGGTTCCGTAGAAGTTGCGACCAATATTGTAGGGGAAAACCGGGGTCCCGTCGGTTGCGATAGTGGTAAAGTAGGCCCAGACTCCTTCCGGGAACTCCGGAGTCACGCAGAAGCGCCCGTTGTATTCGTCCAAGTCGAAGTTCACGCCCTGGCCCAGGCCTAGGTCTCCCTTGTAGGCATAGTCTTCAAGATAGTGGCCGAGAATGTAGGTAGTATTTACCGCCGGGCCGTATTGATTTGTAGCGAGGGTAGTGCTGCGCCCCTGTAGCCGGGTGGCCCAGTCCGGCAGGCTGGTTCGCCCGGTCCGGCTCAGGTTGGTGGATCCGTTGCTGCCGTCTCGTTTCTGGTAGCCGCTGCTCAGGAGTCGCACGGGAGAATCAGGATCTACCGGGTCGCTGAAGCCGTAGGGCCCATAGATGGGGTGGCCATCAGAAACCCAGCCGAGGATGGGAGAGTGTCTGCCATTGAAGTTTTCAGTATAGCGGTTCGTTTCAGCGTTGTAGTCGACACTGTCGTTCAGCAGATGGCGGATTGCGGGAGCATTCGCATGATAATGATGCAAATTTCCTGCCTGGGGCGCATTAGCCGAGTCGAAGGTCACTCCCTCGTTGACGTATGCATCTCGATTCCAGACCCCATCTCCCCGGCCTCCTCCCTGAGGACTACCGTCACTCGCGCTACCATTGATATAGGAAAAAGTGTCGGTAGCATCAAAAAGGGCGACTCCGTCCACAAAGTATCCAATTGCCCCAAAGCCTGTTGTGACGGTGCCATTAAAGGCCGTCGGGTTGCGGGGAATCCGGTAAGTGGTGGCTGTATTGCTGGGAAAGTTAGGAAAGTTTCGAGTCTTTGCCTCGTTTAGATACCAAGGTCCCATGACGTGAAAGCCTAGGCCGCTCGTTCTGACATAGACCCAGCTGGCGTCATGGTGAATCTCATGAACGCCTGCGTAGGTTGGGGAGGACTGGCTCCCCCGTCCGCGGCTCCAAGTTACTGAGGTGAGACTTGCGATCTCGTTTTCCTTACTGGTGAAAATACGGGCATACTTACCGCTTTGCGAGGTATACCAGGAGGTGAGTTGAGGTTCGGCACTGCAGTGGAGAGAGGGCAAGCCCAGCAGGAGCAGGCAGAGATGAAGGAGAAGAGTAACTCCTCGGTCTGGATGGTGCATGGTGAATTCTGACCGTTCAGTAAGGTATTTAGAACTTCTTTTACACCAACTTAACAAATTCTCCTATCAGTCATCTCCACTGACATTGAAGTGTGAGACAAAGGTCTGGACGGTCATTACCGATTCCAGCTCAGCCTCTATCGCGCTCACTTCGGAAAATTGACGCGTGTCCCTTGCCTCGCTCAGCCTCATGCCCAATTGCTGGATGTAGGTTTTCCGAGTGCTCTCCATGACGTTCGCGTATTCCTGATCAAGGCTGCCCTGCTCCCGGAGGCAGGCATTACAAACGGAGGCGATCTCGGCGGGAAGGGCTGGCAGGCGGCCCTCTTCGCTGATGCGTCCGTCCTTCGCAATCCTGCCCTTGGCCTGCTGGAGGGAGAGGGTGTAGCGGCCACGATTCTGCAGGGGGAGACCGGTGTGCCACTTGTCGAGGGCTGTCGACATGGATGCTCCATTCGCCTTCAAGAGCTGAAGAAACTTTTCCCGTATCGTCGTAAGTTTTACTGAGCACTGATTGCGGAGCGTAGTCCACGACCTCAGGTCTCCGGTAGCAGCGGACTGCTCGGAGAACTGGTCCCGACTCCATTCAATAATCAGGGCTGCAAGTTCCGATTCGGGATCGCAATTGGCCCATCCTGACGGCTCACCAGAGGTAAAGCAGAGCGCAGTTGATTCAGGATCGAAATCCTGTTCGGTAGCTAGCCAGGAGGTAAACGACCAGGCCTCATTGGTAACCCACCGCCAGGCCCCTCTGGAGTAAGAGCCGCCGAGCCATGCTGCTGAGTTCTCCGGGAGGCAGGACGCGATGACACGCTTGAGGTAGTCCTGCTCTTCCTGATTTCCGATTACGGCAAGGTGCCCATTTGCCTCCTCTGCGAATATCCGAGCCTTTTCCCACCCCAGGGTGCGTTCAAGGACGAGGTAATGGCGGTTTCCATTCGTAACAGTTCCCGGTGGGAATACGGGAATTCGCTGGTCGATGGAGAGGTTGAAGCGTTGTAATTGGGCGTCCAGAGAACCGGGATTCTTCCCGTCGAGGTGCCATTGGAGGAAAAAGGGATACTTGGTCTTGCCGGGAGATGCCCGGACTGTCCCGCTTTCACTCATGCTGAGATACTGGCCGGTTGCCTCGGATGGCGTGCTGAGCGGAGAGGAAGTGCCGTCCACCCATCCCCAACTTTTTGATCCCGTCATTCCTCCACCCAACCAGGTGATTTTACCTTTCGGAAGTTTGGCGAGAAGTGCCAATCGCTCTTCATCGCTTTGGAGGGTCGCGAGGTGCGCCCCATGAGACTCTGCAAATCTGCTGGCGGCGCTCCAGCTCATTGCAGATCGCACAAAGTAGACCTTTCGGTCCGCCAGATCCCAGGCTCCTTCGGGAAAGCGATCGCGATCTCCCCGGAGAAGTTGCTCCTGAAGATCAAAAAGAGTCCATTCGCGGGCTTGCTGGGGCCGGGGTGCTTCCTTTATCTCGTGGATCGGATCCCTTTGGAGGTTGGCCCAGGGATTCTCCTTTTCGCCCGAGCTCATGGCGTTTTTCTGCCTTTCCGCAATCTTTGCCTTCCGGCTGGATTCGTCCTTCCTTCGATTGTAGGCCGACCAGACCGAGAGAAGAGCGATGACCAGAACCGCGATAACCAGAATCTTGACGGTGATGAGGCGGTCGTAGCGGCGCGATTCGGTAGCTGCCATCGCCGCGAGGGTATTACTTTGCTGGACTGCCCGGTGGCGAGATTCCTCCACCTCCGCAGAGCTCTCCGCGCTCTCTGAATCCTGGCTGCCACGCGTCAAGAGATTGCTCTGCCCAAGTGTGTTCAGGAGAGGTTTCAGTTCCTCCTGTAGCGCTCGTGCATCCGAGAACCGTTTGCCCGGGCTGGGATGCATTGCCCGCTCCAGAATCTTCTCGAAGCGAGTGTCTAATCGTTGCTCTCTGCTCCTTAATGGAGGACTAAAACCATCGTCAGGAAGTTCGCCGGTAAGCAGCTCATGTAGCAGGACTCCAAGCGAGTAGACATCCGAGCGTCGGTCTGCACGGGCCCGTTTGTTTACGACCTCTGGCGCGGCATACTGGAGAGCAATATGATCCAACCCTACCGATGAAGAAGCTCTGTCCTCTCCGTGGTGAGGAAGACCAAAGTCCCCGATCCTGGGTTCGAGGTTCGAGCCAATCAGGATGTTGTCTGGCTTGATCGCCTGGTGGATAATTCCTGCCTGATGAGCGTGTGCGAGTCCCTCGCAGATTGCCAGAATGAGCTTCAGGGCGGTCTCCTGGTCTATTGCCTCGCCGCGGGTTGAGCGCCGAAGGGATTTCCCATCCACAAAATCCATGACGAGATACAAGAATCCGTCTGTCTCGCCGAAATCGTGTACTCCAATAAGGTTCGGATGCCGGAGCTTGGCCATAGCCCGGGCCTCCTTCTCGAACCTGCGCCGCTGGGGTCCTTCGCTCCCCGGCATGATCTTGATAGCGACATTTCGATCAAGAGACTTCTGGCGGGCCACGTAAACCGCACCGCTGACGCCCGAGGAGAGAAGTTGCGTAACCTTGAAAGAGGGTAGCATCCTGCTGAGTTCCGCAGGCTCTGGCGCCTTGAACGCGTCGTCACTTACCTTGTGGTGATCCGCCATGCTATGAAGTGGAGGAGGCGCCCACGAATAGTGTGGTGAAACCTCGGTGGTGATTTTAAAGGAGTTAAGATGAAAAATCGATCACGGGATTTCGTAAATCCCGGTTGCGATCCTGCAGGATGTCGCCGGGCAACAAAAAAGCCGCCCAGCGAGAAGCACAGGGCGGCTTTAGTAAAGGGAAGGTGTGCTCCGGTCTTCAGTCGAGAGGTTTGACCTTCACACTGCGAATGTGAACCTCACTGCCCGGATCGTGGCACTGGATTGCGAATGTGCCGCTGTCGAGGAAACGGTCAAAGCCTCCGCGTTCAGCTTTGGTGGGTCCTCCTTCGGGTTCGATATATTCGATAGTGGTCTTGCCGTTGACCTTGATCGTGATTTTCTTCCCCCTTACCGCGATGTGGTAGTCGAACCACTCTTCGTCCTTATGGGGGGCAGTGTTCATGACATTCCGAACCCCATAGAGGCTTCCAGTTTTTTTCGGGTCTCCCTGGGTGGCGTTGATCTGAGCTTCGAATCCTTTCTTGGGCCAGCCGTCTTTCTGGAACTTGGTGTGGAAATAGAATCCGGCATTGGCTCCTTTCTTGGTCAGAACCTGTAGCTTGGCCTCAAAGTTCTTGAAGTTGGCCTTGTTGACCTTGCCCGTGTAGAACAGATGAGATCTAGGTCCCTTAACGATGATTTTTCCATCACTGACTTTCCAGGAGTCAGGTGATTCGTTGATGGTCCATCCGTCGAGGCTCTTGCCGTTGAAAAGTTCGAGGAATCCATCCTTGTCCTTGGAACCATGGTGATCTGCCAGGGCGAGACCGGGCATCAGGATTGTGATTGCGAGTGCGCTGAGCAGTTTCATAGCGCGCCTGTGATAAGGGTCTGCGTGGAGGTTGGCAATGCCAATAGAGCCCTTACGTGGGAGGGGCTGGAGGTCAGGTTCGTGAGAGGTCTGGGACTGGGACTGGGACTGGGACGAAGGATGTGCTCATCGAGGCCTCTCGGGACTTTTGCGGCGCCGCTGCTCTTCTTGGTTCCCGAATGGGTTCTCAAAAGCAAAGGCTCGGCGCCGGAAACGCACTTTTCGGCCTGCTTGGTCCCGCCCATCGAGCCAAGGTTCTCGCCAACGAAGGGTCCAGTTGCCTCTATCTTCTGGCCGGATGACATGAAGTTCTCCCATTTCCGTTGTGTAAAACCTCCCCTTCGAAGGCAGACCCTTATCAAAGATCCTCACTACGCCCCCGGTCTTAAATACCAGACGAACCGCATCGGAATCCTCCGGCGCGAAGCGGAGGACCCACTCTCCGTCGGGAGGGCGCGCAAGAATCTTGAATATGTCCACCCCGAGCCACTCGAGCCACTCGAATTCGTTCTTAACCAAGGAGCCGCTCCGGGGCACCTCTTCATCCTTGAGAGTTTCAATGCTCGCCTGATGAAGTTCCTTGATGACTGCAAGGTGCCGGTATTCGATCTGACCTTGGTGGTCGAAGGCATAGCGATTGGCGAGGTCGGTCATTTCCGGAGCAATCGTAAATTTTTTGTCCGGCGCGATATAGCGCGGTAGGAGCCCCCGGCCCTGATCAATACAGGAAAGGTAGGGAGCCCACGCGTTCTCCTGGCCCACCACTTCCTGCTGAAAAGCAACGACGTTCCGTTGTCGCGCCACAACCAGCTCATTGGCTGCACTGGTCAGGAGGTTACGCATTTCGGATTTGTGAGCCCGGAGTCGGAAGGGTTGTTTTTGAGAATTACTTTTTGGCTGAATGGTGGGGAGGGAGGATGCTTCGCTAGGTGGTTGACTGACCCTCTGCTGTTTTCCCCCTGCCGGATGGGTGTCGTCAGTCCCACCTCGGAAGGCAAAAAGGGCTACCACGGCTAACGCCAGCGCGAACAGGGCGAGCAGAGGTAAGGGAATCCCTCCAGAGACGCTGCTCAGTATTTTGGGGGTGGTATTCCGTGCCGTCGTTGCCGGGATTGGCGTCGCTGGAGCAGTGAGCAGGGAGGGTCGTGTCTGCGACGCGGATTTCAGCCAGCGTTTCAGTTCTGCCGCGAAAGTTCCCCCATCCTGAGGTCGCTGAGCCGGGTCGTTGCTCAAGACCTGCCCGGCGATCTCTCTCAGCCCCTTTATGTCAGGGACCTGAATGAGGTCAGCGGCGACCCCGGGACTCGGTTCGATTCCAGTCACGAGTTCATGCATGATTACACCCAGAGAGTAGACATCAGAAGCTGGGCTGGCTGAGGTGAAATCCTCAAGAACCTCCGGAGCGACATACCCTGAGGAAACAATGTCTAACCCGGAACCGGCATTACCGGCAGGTGCGGCCAACCCAAAGTTCCCGAGAACAGGTTTCAGCTGCTGGGTTATCATGATGTTGGCGGGTTTGATGTCGCGGTGAAGAAGCTGGTGCTGGTGAGCCTCACCGAGGCCCTGCGCAATTCCTTCGATGATCCTGACAGCTCGGACTGGATCCACCGTGGCTCCATTGATGGACTTGTTGAGCGTGTTCCCATCAATCAACTCCATGACGAGAAAAAGCATGTGGTCGACCTCGCCAAAGTCATAGACTCCGATCAGATTGGGATGGGTCAATTTCGCCATCGCACGTGCCTCGATCTTGAAGCTCGTGGAAAAGGGTTGGACCGAAGAGAGCTCCGGGGGCAGGACTTTAATTGCCACATCCCGACCAAGCGAAATCTGCTCTGCGCGGTAGACTGCTCCCATCTCACCGCAGCCGATAAGCTGCCGAAACTTGAAAGCCGGGAGAAGGGTTGTGAGTGCCCGGGGATCCGGCGCAGTGAATGCGCCATTTTTGACCCGTGAACGTGGTGAGGAATCTCCCATCCATGGCCATGATACAGGTAGTTTGCCTCAGATTCAATTTCCCCCTCCGCCCAGTTGGCGCCTTTGGAATCAACTGCTGGAGGCCAGACCGGCAAAAAATGTTAAGTTGGTGTAAAAGGGGTTCGAAAAAGCATCATGACTGGGTAGTGATTGGGGCTGAACCGTGTCTGATGCTGAATATGTGAGGCCTTTACTGGTCGTCGATGATGACAGGAAGCTTTGCGGACTGATTCGTGAATACCTTGATCCGTTGGGTTATCGGGTTTCCATGCGCCATACGGGACCTGAGGGACTGCAAGCTGCCCTCGAGGGTAGTTATGAGGCAATCATTCTGGACGTCATGATGCCGGGGATGGATGGCTTAGAGGTTCTTAGAGAGCTCAGGAAGAAGTCAACAGTACCGGTTCTCATGCTAACCGCGATGGGTGAGGAGTCCGATCGTATTGCCGGTCTCGAAATGGGAGCGGATGATTATCTTCCGAAAACGTTTTCGACCCGTGAACTTCTTGCGCGGCTCAGAGCCGTGATGCGGCGTTCTCGCAGGGAAGAGGTTAAATCCAACGAGAGTCTTGACGAATTTTCGATCGGGGATCTCCGCCTTGAGGAGGGTTCTCATCTTGCTACCAAAGGAGGTGAAGTGCTGGATCTGACGGCGCTTGAATTTGCGATTCTTGGGTCGCTTATGCGGGCTGGA
>JAQWTV010000036.1:0-2500 GCA_029242545.1 Roseibacillus sp. | reverse complement strand
CCATAGCGGGTGACAGGCCCGTGGACGAAACCAGAAGAGGCCCTGTGGAGTTCCTGAGTAGCGCAGCACACGTGAAACGTTGCGTGAATCTGCCCCGACCACGGGGTAAGGCTAAATACTAGTTGGCGACCGATAGTGAACCAGTACCGTGAGGGAAAGGTGAAAAGTACCGCTGCGAGCGGAGTGAAATAGAACCTGAAACCCTATGCCTACAAGGTGTCAGAGCCCCCTCGGGGGTGATGGCGTGCCTTTTGCTTAATGAGTCTGCGAGTTACTCTCTGTGGCAAGCTTAAGGTCTTTTGGACCGGAGGCGTAGCGAAAGCGAGTCCGAATAGGGCGATTAGTTGCAGGGGGTAGACCCGAAGCGGAGGTGACCTACCTATGGCCAGGTTGAAGCGTGAGTAAAATCACGTGGAGGACCGAACCGTTGTGTGTTGAAAAACGCTCGGATGAGCTGTGGGTAGGAGTGAAAGGCTAATCAAACCCCGTGATAGCTGGTTCTCTCCGAAATGCATTTAGGTGCAGCGTCACGTGCTGAAGGACGGGGGTAGAGCACTGAAAGGGCTAGGGGGCATACCCGCCTACCAACCCCTATCAAACTCCGAATACCGTCCGGTGGAGCGTGGCAGTGAGACAGTGGGGGATAAGCTTCATTGTCGAAAGGGAAACAGCCCAGATCAGCAGCTAAGGTGCCTAAAGTACGCTAAGTGGAAAGGAGGTGGAGTCTCATAGACAGTGAGGATGTTGGCTTAGAAGCAGCCACCATTTAAAAAAAGCGTAACAGCTTACTCATCGAGAGACTCTGCGCCGAAAATAATTGGCGATAAGCGTGCTACCGAAGCTCTGGATGTCATCCTTATGGATGGCGTGGTAGGAGAGCGTTCCCAGTGCGGCGAAGGGTGATGGTGACTGACCCTGGAGCGCTGGGAAGTGAGTATGCAGACATGAGTAACGATAAGACCGGTGAAATCCCGGTCCGCCGTAAACCCAAGGTTTCCCGGGCAACGTTTTTCGTCCCGGGGTTAGTCGGGACCTAAGCCGAGGCCGATAGGCGTAGGCGATGGTAAGCAGGTCAATATTCCTGCACCTCCGACCCTTAAACTGGGGGGACGCGGTTTGAAAAGTGGCTAGGTTATTGAATTCCGAGATGATCCTACGGGTGATTCGTACCACCAGACAAACCGCCAAGAAAAGCCCCAGCATATGCTAAGGAGCCCGTACCGTAAACCGACACAGGTGGGTGGGTAGAGTATACCAAGGCGCAAGAGTGAAACCTGGTTAAGGAACTCGGCAAAATGGCTCCGTAACTTCGGGATAAGGAGTGCCCCTTTTGGGGGCCGCAGTGAATTGGCCCATCCGACTGTTTAGCAAAAACACAGCATTGTGCTAAGGCGTAAGCCGACGTATACGATGTGACACGTGACCAATGCCAAAAGATTACGGTAAGGTGTTAGCCCTCGTGGCGAAGCTCCGAGCCCAAGTCCTGGTGAATGTCGGCCGTAACTATAACGGTCCTAAGGTAGCGAAATTCCTTGTCGGGTAAGTTCCGACCTGCACGAATCGTGCAACGAGATGGGCGCTGTCTCAACCAGGAGCTCAGTGAAATTGTAACACCGGTGAAGATGCCGGTTACCTGCAGAAGGACGGAAAGACCCTATAGACCTTAACTGTAAGCTGTTACTGTTTATTTGATTTCAATGCTCAGCATAAGTGGGAGGCTTTGAAACGGCGTTTTAGGGCGTCGTGGAGCCGCCAGTGAGATACCACCCTTTGGTATTGGATGATCTAACCCCGAGCCGTTATCCGGCCGGGGGACCCTGGCAGCCGGTCAGTTTTACTGGGGCGGTATCCTCCTCAAGAGTAACGGAGGAGCGCGAAGGTGGGCTCAGCGCAGTTGGCAACTGCGTGTCGAGTGTAAAGGCACAAGCCCGCCTAACTGTGAGACCTACAAGTCGAGCAGATACGAAAGTAGGCCTTAGTGATCCGGCGGTTGAATGTGGAATTGCCGTCGCTCAACGGATAAAAGGTACCTTAGGGATAACAGGCTGATCGCGCCCAAGAGTTCATATCGACGGCGCGGTTTGGCACCTCGATGTCGGCTCGTCGCATCCTGGGGCTGGAGAAGGTCCCAAGGGTCCGGCTGTTCGCCGGTTAAAGCGGCACGCGAGCTGGGTTCAGAACGTCGTGAGACAGTTCGGTCCTTATCCACCGTGGGCGTAGGAAACTTGAGGGGTTCATTCCCTAGTACGAGAGGACCGGGAATGACGCACTTCTGGTGTGGCAGTTGTTTCGTCAGAAGCAGCGCTGCGTAGCCATGTGCGGAAAAGATAAGCGCTGAAAGCATCTAAGTGCCAAGCTTTTCCCAAGATAAGGTTTCCCTGAAGACCCCAGGTAGACTACCTGGTTGATAGGTCAGGCGTGTAAGTGTGGCAACATATTTAGCGGACTGATACTAATCGGTCGTTCGGCTTGATCGCTTTTTTCCACTTCGGTGGTAAAG
>JAQWTV010000163.1 GCA_029242545.1 Roseibacillus sp. | reverse complement strand
GATTAAGCAGGGAAAAACGTATCGTGGAGGCCCAATGACCGTTGCTGGGAAAGAGTATACAAGAGGCCTTGGGACGCATGCTGATTCGTTTATATGGTTTGAGGTTCCCGCCGGAGCGACCACCTTCCGTAGCAAGGTGGCCCTGGATGACGGGGGGGCCATCCGGGGTGCTGAACTGACACCTGCTTCCGTGCGTTTCCTTGTTTTTGATCGCGAACCCATTGGATTCGCGAGGGCGCCCGATAAATTCAATCCCAATTCGCGAGTTCCCCAAAGCCTACCGGCTGATCAGATTGCGGCACCAGATGACCTCGAAGTGACTGTCTGGGCGACGAGCCCGATGCTCTACAATCCGACCAACATGGATACGGATGCCGAGGGGCGGATCTGGGTAGCGGAGGGAGTGAACTATCGGAAGAACAGGAACCGGCGTCTGGAGGGAGATCGAATTGTTGTGCTTGAGGATAAGGATAAGGATGGGAGAGCCGATAGCTCACATGTCTTCGTGCAGGATCCCGAGCTGGTTGCTCCGCTGGGGATCAGTGTATTCGGTAATCAGGTTGTGGTGGCGCAACCTCCCCACCTGATTGTTTATACCGATGTAGATGGTGACCTGAGGTTCAACCCGGAGATCGACAAGCGGGAGAATGTCCTCAGTGGATTCAATGGCCGGAATCATGATCACAGTCTGCACGCCGTGGTGGGAGGCCCAGACGGGAAGTGGTATTTCAACCAGGGAAACTGCGGGGCGCACCTGAAGACCCGGGATGGAGACGAGTATTTTGTCGGGGGTCCCTACAAGGGAGGCGAGGATCCGGTGGTCGACTCCCAAGCCATCGGAGGAAGAAAGAGCTCCGATGGTAATGTCTGGGTAGGCGGTTTCGCGGCCCGGATGAACCCCGACGGGAGCGAGGTCCGCATCATCGGTCATGGGTTCCGCAACAGTTATGAGCATACCGTGACCTCCTTCGGGGATGTGTTTCAAAACGACAATGATGATCCGCCGGCCTGTCGGACCACCTGGCTCATGGAAGGAGGCTTCCTCGGATTCTTCTCCCCGGACGGCAAGCGTGGCTGGCGGGCCGATCAACGCCCCGGGCAGTCTATCCAGGACGCGCAGTGGCGCCAGTGGGATCCGGGAACCCTGCCTGCGGGTGACGTCTACGGCGGTGGTTCACCCACTGGGATCTGTTTTTACGAAAATGGGGTCCTACCCTCCCGGTATTCCGGAATGCTTCTGAGCTGTGATGCCGGGCGTAAGGTTGTCTTTGGCTATCACCCGGAACTGAAGGACTCTGCCTATATCCTCGATCGGTTTGACTTCGTCAAAAGCAAGGGAAGTAATCTGTTTCGCCCTTCTGATGTGATGGTGGGGGCGGATGGAGCTCTCTATGTTGCCGACTGGTTTGATTCCGGAGTCGGCGGTCATGCAGATCATGACGAGTCCTGGTCCGGAACGATCTACCGCATTGCCCCCAGGGGGTTTCAACCTCGGATCGCCCGGGCGGATCCAGGAACCATAGAGGGTGCGGTCCGCCTTCTTTGTAATCCTGCGCAGAACGTTCGCCTTGCCGGTTTGCAGAGTCTCAAGGCTGCCGGGTCCCGGGCCATTCCGGCAGTGAGGGAGCTTCTCCACCATGAAAACAGCTACGTTCGGGCCCGCGCGATCTGGCTTCTTGCCCTGCTCGGCCCCGGGGGATTGGAGATGGTGCACTCCCTGATGGAGGATAGCCCGGACTCCGAGACACGACTCGTTGCCTTTCGCGCCCTCCGTAACGCTGGAGAGGAGGTCTCGGTTCTTGTGTCCAAGATCTATCGGAAGGAGCCAAGCGCCGCAGTCCGCCGGGAAGCTGCTCTCGCTTTGCGGGACGTTCCGGCGAGGCAAAAGCATCGCTACCTCTCTCACCTGCTGCAACAGTTTACGGAGAATGACCGGACCTATCTCGAGGCCTGTGGCCTCGGTGCACAGGGGGCTGATGCCAACCTTCTGTGGCAGACTATCAAGCAGGGCGCCTCCATTCAGAATCCCACGGAGTGGTCCGAGGTCATTGCCCAGATCGCGTGGCGCCTCCGCCCCGGAGAGGCGGTCGATGAACTACTCATGCGTGCCCGGAGCACCACCCTGCCTCTCGAGAAACGCCTTTTTGCCATCGAGACTCTTGCGTTCTACGAGGATCCCCGGGCCCTCACCGCGCTTCTAAAGGTTGCGACCATCCAAGGGCCCGTGGGAGGCGAGGCCATCCGCTGGCTGATTCATCTGGGCAATACCCGTTGGCGGAAGATGCAGGTCCTCGACTCCCTGAGAGAGAAGGGGGTCTATGATCCAGCCAGAGTGGAGATTACCGAGGCTGTCGTCCCGGCCCCGGAGGGAAAGGCCAAGCTCCCATCTGTGGCCGCTATTCTGACCCTGAAGGGAGATGCAACTAGAGGGAAAACGGCTGCACTGCGTTGCGTGACGTGTCATCGGGTCGAGGGTCAGGGCGTGGATTATGGCCCATCCCTGATGGGATGGATCAGCAATCAAGGAGAAGAGAGATTCGTGCAGGCAGTCCTCGATCCGTCTGCCGAGATTGCCCTCGGTTATCCGGGTAATCGTATCAGGCTGAAGGGTGGGAAAGAGATTCACGGCCTTACCCTGAGCACCAAGAATCCACTTATCGTCCAGAGCCAGGGAGGGATAGTGCAGGTGATTTCCTCCAGCAGGCTTGAGGCCATCGAACCTCTGGGGCGCTCCCTCATGCTCTCCGCAGATCAGCTGGGCCTGAGCGCGCAGGACGTGGCTGACCTGCTTGCGTACTTCAAGGCTTTCAAGTAGGAGCCCGGGAGACGTAGGTTTGGGAGGTTGAGCGAAAGGTCGACCTAGCGAATTGACTTGTGCTTGCCGTTCTTGTCGACCACGGAGAAGTGCCCTCCGGTGCGCTTGGCAAGTTCGTCGAGGTCCTTGTGGGCACGGGGCTCCATCAGCGCGATGCAGTTGATCTGCACGCCCTGGGATTTCGCCTTGGCACCCAGTTCACGCGCCCAGGCGTCAGAGCCGCTCGCCACGCCATCGGTCATAAAGCAGATAATTTGTGGAGGGGGGCTCATCCCAAGGGCCATTTCGATTCCCTTGTCCCAAGAAGTTCCCGAGGAGAGAGGGGCCTTCTTGACGATGCGTCCGGAATCGGACAGCTGCTGGGGCGAGGCATTCAGCCAGCGGGCGCGTTGCCCGATCCCGTCAGGTCCCCAACCTCCCCCGGCTTTCTTCCAGCGGTAGTTTTTGCCTCCGGGAGCTTTGACAGTCGCATTGCCGCCCTTGCGGTTCAGGCTGACCTGGTCGCCAGCCTCCCACGCGATACAGGAGAAAAAGACGATTCCGTAGCGCGTGCCGTGAGAGAGTTGGCCGATCGACTTGCTGAGTTCTCTGCGCATGAGGTCGGCTCGGCCCTGCGAGCCCATCGAGCTCGAGAAGTCGATGACGTAGCAGATACGCTCAGCGCGGACGGATTGACCGAAGAAGCTGGTTCCTCCGGCCCCATTCCCGTCACCGGAGCCCCATCCCGCCCCGAAGTCGTTATCAGATCCGTAGTTGAGTGATGGACTCTCCGTAATCTCCGGGAGTGGGACCGAGATAGGGGAGGGCGCGGTGCTGGCAACGACTTTTGCCATCGCGCTACTGGGAGCCGATGGTTTCCGTTTCACCTGGGGATCCATCCGCTTCTGGTCAACCTGCTCCTCCTCGGGCATGGCGGTCTGGTAGGCAACCAGGGCGGAGCTTTTCTGCGAGAGGCTGGGAAGGATGATGAAGGCCAGAATGATACCCGCCAGAGTGATTGAGAGCAGAGCAATGACCATGCTCATGGTAGTCGCGATCCTTCGCTGGCGCTGTAGTTCCGCCTCGGTTTCAGGTGACTCGATATGCAAGCTCATCGGAGTAATTTCCTCTTTATGCCTTAAAACGTATGAATCGCCAGTTTCTTTAGAAGAGATCGTCTCTAATTTTTCTGGCGAGAGTCAGGGCCTCCTGCCATCGGGTGCCTACTTTGTCATCGTGTGCCTGTAGTGGAGAGCTACCCTTAAGGAATCATGAGGCTGCTTCTTGTCCTGCTTGTCTCCCTGCTGCTCATTGGATGTGGGGACAACGAGGCACAGGTTGGCGGCGCCCGCATGGATCCTGAGGAGGTTTTCGATCGTTCTATCTCGTCCGGGGAGAAGGGGTCGCAGGAGGGGACTTCGGTTGAG
>JAQWTV010000162.1 GCA_029242545.1 Roseibacillus sp. | reverse complement strand
GGGTGTGGGCGATGAGGCTGTCGAAGAAAGGGCCGGTGACCTCGACTCCATGATTGCGCAAAACGGCCAGGTCATATTTCAGGTTGTGGCCAATTTTTTCGGCTGGTCCGGTCAGGGCTGGACGGAATATTTCCAGGTCCTCCTTATCAGGTAGGATCGCGTAAAAAGCGGAGCCTTCTTCCCAGCTGAATGAAATACCGAGAATTGTGGCTTTGAAGCGATCGAGGGAGGTGGTTTCAATGTCGAAGCAGAAGGTTTCCTGTTGCGCGAGGTTGGCAGCCAGCTCACGGCGTCCACTCTCGGTCGTAACAAGAGTGTATTCCGGATTAAGGTCCTCAATCGTCTTGAGATTTGCGGTTAAGGTTTGGCCTTCCTTTTCTCCGGCCGTGACTGATGAATGGCCGCGCCCGGTGACGAATTCCTTTCCGAAGAGACGCTTGCCAAGGGTATTGAATTCAAACTCGGTGAAGAGGGATTGGACTTCCTCATCGTCCCGCCCTTGCAAAGCAAGATCCTCAATAGAGGGCTCAACCGGGACGTCTCTTATGATGGTGGCAAGCTTGCGGGAGAGTCTTGCTTGGTCGGCGTTCTCAATGATGCGCTCCCGGAGCTTGCCTTTGAGAGAATCCGTATTTTCCAGAATTCGATCCACGGACCCCCATTCAGCAATAAGTTTCTTGGCGGTCTTCTCTCCGACTCCCGGAACGCCGGGAATGTTGTCAGAGGCATCTCCCATGAGACCAAGGATGTCGATCACCTGGTCGGGATGTTCAATTTGCCAGAGTTCTTTCAGCGCGGGGAGGTCTATGATCTCCCGCTCCTTGCCCTTTCTCCCAGGCTTCCACATGACGCAGTGCTCCGAAACGAGCTGGCCGAAGTCCTTGTCCGGAGTGACCATGAATGTTTCGAAGTGGCCCTCTTTCTCCGCGTGGCTGGCGAGGGTTCCGATGATGTCATCGGCCTCGTAACCGTCGAGTTCCAGAATGGGGATTCTGAAGGCTTTACAGAGGCGTTTGATGCTGGGAAGGGCCGCTGCAAGATCTTCGGGCATTTCCTCCCTGTTGGCTTTGTATTCGGGATAGATCTGGTGGCGGGGCGTTGGTGCCCGGGTGTCAAAAGCAACGGCCAGATGCGTGGGTTTTCCGCTCTCAAGAATGGTAAGGATCGTATTCGTAAAACCATAAAGAGCGGAGCTGTTTACCCCTTTAGAGGTATAGATGGGATTCCGGATAAGGGCGAAATGTGCCCGATATGCCAGTGCCATACCGTCAAGCAGGAAGAGCCGTTGCATCCCAGAGGATCCGGGCCTGAGGTGCCGAGGTCAACGGTTTCCCCTAATTTGACAAATCGTCAAAAATAGCGCTTTATCCAAGGCAGACTATTTTTACCCCATGAACAAATACGCAATCTGGGCTGGCGCCATCATTTTCAGCTTCTTTGCAGGGCGCATTATGTATCTGCCCCTTAGTGGCTCTCTGCTTGGTAAGAACTCGTCCTCGGTGGTGTTATCTCAATCAATGCAGGAGGTGAAATTTGGAGCTGGGGGCACCGAGCTTCGGATCAAGATTAACCTGGGAACTATCAAGCAGAACGAGTGGCCAAAGACTGTCAAGCTGGCCAAAAGGGTCTACGTATCCACGGATGATAATGATAAGGCGGTGGCCTTGGAAAAGGGATCGACGGTTGAGGTGCGGGGCTTGGATGGAGAGAGTTACCTGCTCAAGGTTTCTCCGGGAGGGCCTCTGAAAGGTTCAGTTCCAATTGTGGAGACGGACTTTTCTCAGCAAGTCATAGCTTACCGCGCGCGGCGTCATTTTGGCGCCATCACTCCTGTTGCTCAGAATATAAATCCGGCACCGGTTCCACCGCCCACATTGCCGCCGGTCGCTAACAATGATGCGGCCAAGACGTCGCCCCCTTCGGCTCCAGCTGTTGACCCCGCTCCGAAGCCGAATCCCGAACCTGCCCCAGCTCCCGAACCCGAACCCGAACCTGAGCCTGAGCCTGAGCCTGCTAATCTGAATGCGGAGCAAATTGTCGCAGCCATGCAGGAAAGCGTCAAAGGAGGAGGAATCAAGGAGTTTAAGTTTGAGCAGGTAGAAGAATGGAAAGCAGGTGAAGAGGAAAACGTGGATGGCGAGATGTACCAGACAGGTCTTGCAGCCTATAAGGCGCAAACCATTTTTGGCGAGAAAACGGTCCAGGCCAAGGCGCTGATCCAGAAGGGAAAAGTGGTTAAGTGGATCTACGCGAAGACAGGAATGGAGATTCGATAATCCGGCACTGATTCTCTAAATCCTGGAGGTCGGGGAGATTCTTGAGTAATCAGGCTCCGGGACAGAATCGACTGCGAAGATGTTCCAGATAATACGAGGGATTTGTGTGTTCCCCGGTGGCGGACACCATAAGCTCCTGAGGGAACATGGTTGAGCCTGCCGAGTGTACGTGCTCTCTCATCCAGCCAAGAAGAGGAAGGTAGTTGGCCTTGCTGCATTCATGGGCAATTTCCTCGTTCGCAGTGGCGGCTCGATAGAGCTGAGCGCTATTGAGATTGCCTATACTGTAAGTTGAAAAGTAACCAAGGCCGCCCATTGACCAGTGAATATCCTGCAGGCAGCCACTGGCATCATCAGGGGGCAGAAAGCCGAAGAGAGACCGGAATTCCTCGTTCCATGCCTCTGGAACTTCCGCAATTTCCAAGTCCCTGTTCAGCAGGCGTCGCTCTATCGAGAACCTTAGAAGGATATGTAAGTCGTAAGTGGCCTCGTCAGCCTCCACCCGAATACAGGAATAATTTGCACGATTTACACCCTTG
>JAQWTV010000046.1 GCA_029242545.1 Roseibacillus sp. | reverse complement strand
AACGGCACGGAGGTCCCTATGCTCCCCAGCAATCCGGCCCAGAGGCAACCTCAGACGACCTACTGCCTAGCGGCCACCCAGCGTGCCCCCCTCCATGACCCACGCGACGTTAAAGCGCGCCATCCAGCCCTTGTTGGAAAGAAGGTAGATCAAGCCCTCGCTAGGCGTATCTTTCCGGCCCACTGCCAGCCAGGTGTAATTGCCAGGCCCCTCCTTGAGGAGTCGGCTGACAGGCCACGTCTCTCTTCCGTCTAAACTCGCCCGGATCGTAATATCGTCCCGCTTATCTCGACGTCCCGGAGCACTAAATAGAAGAATCTCATGCCCGTTATACTGAAGTGTGGCGAGGGCTCCCTTGCAGCCATAGACATCAGGGGGACCATCAAAAAGCTCATCATCCTCTCGGGCCTCCACCCAGCTTTCTCCACCGTCGAGACTCTCCCCCACAAGCTTGTTCCCCGGCCGCACGTGGGTCCGGGCATTGTAATAGATTCGACCATCACGTAATTGAAGAAGATCCGGTTCGGAGCTCCCGAGGATCGGAAAGGGGGCACTCGGGGTCCACGTTCGTCCTCCATCATCACTATAAAGGGCGTTACTGTAACGCCTTCCGAAGAACTTGCGCTCTTTCCCCTTGTTCAGGTAGGTCCTGCCTCCATCCTTGTCCACAGATCCTACGAAGACCTGAGACGGCATCAGGAGCCGGCCTTTCCTCTTCCCGTGCTTGAGGGTAATTCCCGGATCACAACAGTAAGTGGTCGCCAACCAGCCATTACGATCCGGCTTTATGAGGGTTCTCTCGCTACGCCACGTCTTGCCATGATCCACGCTCCGGTAGAGAGTGTTGCTCGGAGCCAGCCCCATCGCAAAAACCATGATATCGCCGGTGCTTTCGTCCACCGTGACATTCCCGAGCTCGCTCCATCCCACGTGCTCCCCCTTGTAACGCCCATCGTCTGACATGTCGGCTCCGATCGCTACTCTCTTTCCTACCACGACCGGGTCGCTCCAGCTACGGCCTCCATCCTCACTACGCTTCACCTCTACCTGTTTCCTCTCCCGCTCCTCCTTGAATACCAGCACCGTACCATCCATTGCCACCGCCAGGTGCCCCATCACCGGCACCTGTTCCTCCCAGATCTCATGAAAAGGTTTCTCCTCCTCGGCCTGCACAGGAATTCCCAGTATCCCTGCCACAAAAAGAGCGAAAACAAGCTGCCTGCCGAGATGCATTTCCCACCCGTGGCGAGATTCCAGGAAACTGACGAGAGGAAAGAAGGCCTCCGGTCGTATCGTCGGACTACATAGCTCCCGTTCGAAAGCGGATTTCCCGCTTATCTGAGGGCCAGGAGTATGCGATACTTAAGAGTCGAAAGTAGTTTCATTCCCCTTCTGATCCAAAGGGCCGACAAAAATGCAAGCACTCAGAAGCAACAGCACCAATGAGTAAGCGCCGGTTCAAAAAGCCAACCTACCTAACTCGCAGGGACCTTCTTCGCGCTGGAGCCTTAGGCATGGGCCTGCCGGGCTACCTTTCGCTATCAAAGACTGCCAATGCCATCGGGCCCCATGAGGCTAGCGGATTCGGCAAGGCTAAGAGCTGTATCGTCGTCTTTGCCTGGGGTGGCCTGAGCCATATTGACAGCTTTGATCTCAAGCCAGATGCGGGCAGTAACATCAAGAGTGCCTTCGGATCTATTCCCACGACCATCCCGGGCTACCATGTCTGCGAGCACCTGCCCCTGCTCTCCAAACAGGTTCATCGCATGACCCTGATCCGGAGCATGCACCACGATGCTCCCTCGCATCGCTCCGCAGCCTACTGGAACCTCACCGGTCATGCCCCTGCCAAACCGGACAAGAACTGGCCACGGACTCGCAAGGATTGGCCTAGTATCGGATCAATGGTCGCCCATGCCCGACACGACTCCGAGAGCAACCTCCCTGGCAACGTAGCCCTTCCTTATCCCATCTATGATGGCGGATGGGCCAACGGCCAGCATGCAGGATTCCTTGGGATGAAGTATGACCCGGTTATCATGAAGCCCGACGAAGGGAAACCTTACGACGGGAAATCTCCGGTCTCCGGGCATCTCTCCTTTGACTTCATCGAGGGCGTGAATGAGCAACGCCTCGCAGATCGCAGGAACCTCCTGACTCAGCTTTCCGGTAGCGCTCAGCCCACAGAACCTCTCGAACACTATCAGCAGCGGGTCTTCGACATGCTTCTGGACGAAGAAACCAGACGAGCCTTCAAAGTTGATGATGAGCCCGAGCGCCAACATCACCGCTATGGGTCTCACGTTCTAGGGCAAAGTCTTCTCACTGCCCGTCGGCTCACCGGGGCCGGGGTGCCTCTTGTGACGGTGTATGCCGCAGCGGGGGACTTGAATGGCAGTGCGGGAGCTCACTTCGACACTCATGCGGATGGATACAACCGCCTTAAAAAGCAGATGCTTCCACCATTGGATCAGGGTCTCTCGGCTCTTCTCGACGATCTGCACGAAAGTGGCCGCATTGATGACACCCTCGTGGTCCTGCTCACCGAATTTGGCCGCACCCCCAAGGTCAACGGTACAGGCGGGCGAGATCATTATCCCAAGGTCTACACTGTGGGGCTGGCTGGGGCTGGGGTCAGCGAAGGACTGCTTTACGGAACCTCCGATAAAAGTGGCGCCTTCCCTGACAGTGCAGCCGCAACCCCCGCTGACCTCCACGCCAGCATCTTCCACGCTCTAGGAATTCCCCCTGAGCAACGAATTCATGATCTCGAGGACCGCCCTCTCCCCATATGCGACGGGTCGGTTCTGCCCGTTTTTTCATGACTAGCTCTCCTCCCGCTTCGGACTCAGCGTAGCTGGGACTTAACGGAGTCAACTCGGACCCGGACCCTGACAACCCATGAAAAAAATGTGTCCTGCGGCCCTAACTCTGGCCGGCCTCTTCTTATCCTCCCTGGGATCCTTCGCGGCTCAACCTGCGGCTGGAAAAATGATCAAGGTCGCTCCCGATCAGGATAACCGTATCCCCTACTGGCTCTACCTCCCCGAGGGTGCAGCCAAAAAGGACAAGAAGCTTCCCGTTATCGTCTTCCTGCACGGGATGGGGCAGAGAGGTAGTAATCTCGATCAGGTTCTGGCTCACGGACCTCCAAAACTGATAGCAAAGGGAAAGCACTTTCCTTTTATCATGATCGCCCCGCAATGCCCGAATGACAGCAGTAAGGGCAGGCGTAATGCCAAGTCTTTCTGGTGGCATCCCAAGGGGCCTATAGACAAGGTGAAGAACATTATCGACTTTGAGGCCGAGAGGCTGGGGAACATCGACCCCAACCGGATTTATATCACGGGTCTGAGCATGGGTGGATTTGGAACCTACCAGATTGTGAGCCGTTACCCGGACTACTTTGCCGCCGCCGCTCCAATATGCGGACACGGAAACCGGATTGAGGATAAGGAGGCTCTGCAGAAAGCCTTCGCTAAAATTCCGGTATGGGCCTTCCATGGAGACAGGGACAACGTAGTCCGTCTTGCAGACCAGCAGAAGACGGTCAACCTCCTCAAGGAGGGCGGTGCCGACATCAAATTCACCATCTATCCTGGTGTCGGGCATGACTCGTGGACCCGGACATACAGCGACCCCACGCTTTACGAGTGGCTCCTCACACAGAAAAAAGGGCAGCCGCAGCAGAAGACTGAGCAATAAGAGCCCCTGCCGGGCAGCTCGCTCACAGCGGATCAGCGCCTTCTCCCTCCGGAATCTCTCTCCGCAAAGAAACCTGATTCACGTAGAAAAAGAAGGGCTTCCTCATCCTTTACACTTCTAGCGAACCCCTTGGGGGAGGATCCTCCATTCATGGATGCCGGCGGAGACGCCTGGTTGCAAGTGAGCCTCCAGCCTGATGCGGTCGGCTTCGAATACCTTGAATTTCACCTCGTTGAACTGGTCGAGCTCGACCGGATAAGAACCCAGAGCCTCCGCGGGTTTCCACTCCCCCTGATGGCGATACAGGATGCGCCAACTCTCTGGAACCCTGCGATCACCCCCGTTGGCATGCCAGTATACCTGCACCCTAGAGATCTTACGCGGTTCCTCGAATTCATACTGAACCCACTCGGTCTCCTTCTCGTTGGGGCGCTTTCCCCCCTCCCAGTTTGCAGAATCCTCCCACTCTCCACCTTTCCCGTTGGACCAAGTGTAAGCGTAACTCCTTAACCCTTTCATCCGCTCAGCGTCTACGGATTGAACGACTTCTCCCCCGGCTTGCACCGGAAAACAGCCGCCCAACAGCAGCAATCCAGCTCCTTGCGCAAATCTCCACAAGGATCCTATCGGAAGTATTCTCTTCATTCCATCTGAGCTCAGAGACTGCAGTGATGACCTCATCACCACAGTCCACGCTGGGTCTAATCCATTCTGAACCGGGGAACGAGACGGAATACTACAAAGAATAAAAATTACCGGACTCAGGTTAGAGGGGTCTCTGTAAAGATGGAAACTCGACCATCCTCCATCCTGCAGGACGACTCCAGCTCACGATACTCATCCGCACTGCTATACATCGTGAAATAGACAAATGGGTCCCGAAGCACGCTTCGTTTGTGGCGTGCATACGGGTCTCCAGGCTGGGACATCATGAGCGAGAGATGAACCTTGTGCTTTTTCTCATACAGGTAGGCGAGCCCCTTCCAGAGCTTCGCAACGTCCCCAGCCTCTCCCATGGAATGAATCGGCCAAAGAATTTTGTCTGTGATCTTCATCGAGGCCACCAACTTGAAAAGTCCCCTCGGCCGCTCAAGAGTCAGATCAAAATAATCTCCCCAGTTGATGGCCAGGGCGGCCGCGAGAATTCTGCCGTCCTCACCCGGCAACATGTAGATCCGACTCGTATTGCTGTAGGATCGCACCCTCTCAAACATCTCCCTGAAAGAATCGTAAGTGGGATACTGATGAAGGAGGGCCCTCTCCCGACCCTCAAGACTCTTCTTATGAAAGTCCCTGACTAGATCGTCGTCATCGGATATATCCACGAGCTGCGCACCCCATCTCCTACTTCTGAAAAGACGATTAATCTTGATGTAGGAATCTACTGGAAACTGATCGTAGCCCTTATTGAACAAGCGGGAAAGCGTCTCCATTGATCGCTGCATCCCTCGGTTATCCCTTCCAAAGTTGGCGTATCCGACGTTCACTCCGTTGATCTTGCTCAGCTCATCGAATACAGAGAAGATTGTGGCGAACATTCCGCATTGGCGGTAAAGCGCCTTCCCCCCTTCGGCGTAGGCACTGACCCGTAGAAGATTGTAGTAATAGGAAGGCTGCAGCCTGCCGGAAGAATGGTCCCTGTAATCGAAACTATTTACATGGGCGTATCCGGCCAACCTGTAATTTCGCCTTCCCGCCTCATCTGTTTCCTGTAAGGGGTGGAGACAAAGAACGACCACGGCCCGTCCATTGATTGAGGCGAGTGAAGAGGGAAGATTTCTAAAATACACCCTGAAGGTCAGAAGCCCTTTCCCCGTCTGCTCATTGAAGTGCTTTTCCGGGACTGAAATCACCTCCCTGCATTGCTGCTCGAAAAATTCCTGGGACCCGTGGAGGCCTAAGCCGGCTAGAACTTCCTCCATCCTGCCGAGACTCCTTATCGGAACGACCAGGACTTCGAGGTCCTCCTTGAAACGGTCGATCGCCCTGATCTCGATATTATCGCAACGCAGAGATTCCCCCGGATGAAAATCCATCCGGCCCCTCTCCAGAGGGCGGAAATAGCGAAATGTGCGGATCTTCCCCATGCCAACTCAAAATCAGGCTCTTCTAGTGCCTCAATTTCTTGGAATCCTCAATCACAAGGAAAAGATCTTAGTCTCAGCTGACGGAGTGTTTCCCATCCCTAATATCATCGCGTTTCCTTTAGTTAGAGGACCACAGAGCATTTGAAGGTTCACTTGATCTTCGACTCTCAGCGTGCAGCATTTGGACAACCCATGCGAGCTTCTTGCCTTATCTTCTTACCCATTTTCCTTGCTGGTCTGATGGGGCAAGCGGCACCACCCAACAGGCTGGTGGAGCAGAATCCGGCCCTAATCCCTCTTCCGCCAGAAGAGGCAATGAAGCACATC
This sequence comes from Roseibacillus sp., assembly GCA_029242545.1. Taxonomy (GTDB): domain Bacteria; phylum Verrucomicrobiota; class Verrucomicrobiia; order Verrucomicrobiales; family Akkermansiaceae; genus Roseibacillus_B. The sequence continues at coordinate 11,631 of JAQWTV010000046.1, read as the reverse complement.
AAGCTTCCGGCAGGTTTCCGACTCCAGCTTGTCCTCTCCGAACCACAGATCCGTGAGCCGGTCGCTGTAGCGTGGGACGGGAACGGACGGATGTTCGTGGCCGAAATGCGCGGATACATGCAGGATATTGATGGAACCGGAGCCCAAGACCCCGTCGGCAGAATTTCCCTGCACGAAGACACCGATGGCGATGGCAGGATGGACAAACATACGGTCTATCTTGACGGCCTGATTGAGCCGCGAACCATCCTGCCCGTTGATGATGGGCTGCTTATTGGAGAGCCCCCGGATCTCTGGTATTGCAGGGACCTCGACGGAGACGGGATTGCCGACTCCAGAAAAAAAGTCTTCGGCAGATTCTCCATGCGCTCCAGCAACGTCGAGCACAAGGCCAATGGCTTGCTGTGGGGGATCGACAACTGGATTCATGCTTCCCAGCACGGCCGACGATATCGATTGACCAACCGTGAACTCCAAAGCGAAGGAGTTGTTGTGGTCGGACAATGGGGCCTGACTCGTAATGACGAAGGTCGACTCCTCTTCTCGACCAATGGGACTCCTGCAATCGCGCTTTTCGCGCCTCCCCATTATCACCAACCAGACCCCCAAAGGCAAATACGGCGCGGACCAATGGCGGCGGCTATCCGCGGAATGGGAGATTATCAAAGTGTCTGGCCTTCAATGATTACCCCTGATTTGCAAAGCGGACCAGGCATGGCCCGCTCGGAGGATGGCACCCTGAAAAAGTTTACCTCCGCCTGCGGACAGGTCGTATTCCGTGGGGATCGTCTTGGCAATGGAATCAACGGGGACTACCTGGTCTGTGAGCCGGTTGGCCGCCTCATCCGTCGCTCAGGCGTGCGCTACGCTAACTCTGGTCATATCGAGCTAACCAACAGCTACGAAAAAAGTTCAGGAGAGTTCATCTCCTCCACGGATGGAAATTTCCGCCCTGTCAACCTTTCGACGGGACCAGACGGCTGCCTCTACATCGTGGACATGTATCACGGAATCATTCAGGAGAGAGTCTACATCACGGACTACCTGCGCGCGGAAATCCTGAAGGCAGGATACGAAAAGAATATTGGCCGGGGACGCATATACCGAGTGGTTCGAGAAGGAATTGCCCCGGGCCCTAGGCCTGAACTACTGACAGCCAATCCTGCCAAACTCGTGGAAAGTCTGGCTCATCCCAACGGCTGGTGGCGCGACACCGCTCAGAGCCTGCTTGTGACCAGACGAGAGGTCTCAGCTGCCTCCGCGCTGCGGAAGATGGCAACCGACCACCAGGATGCCCTTGGGCGGCTCCATGCCCTCTGGGCCCTGGATGGCCTCGAGCAACTCGACAAGGAAACTAACTTTATCGCTCTGGCTGATCGCGACCCACGAGTTCGCGCCGCAGCAATTCGCGCCATGGAACGGCTGCTCAGGGAAGACGATCCATCTGCTTCTTACCTAAGAATGCAGACCTTGCCAGATGATCCGGATTACTCAGTCCTTGCGCAAGTTATCCTCACTGCTGGCAAGGCGGATCACGAAAAAGGGAAAGAACTGATCGATAGGTGCATCACCAGAGACCCGATGAATGAAAGAATTCTTAACGCTGTGGCGACTGCCTCCCCCCGCCGATTTCTCGTAGACTTCCTCTCCTCTCTTCTCACCCACCCTGTCTTCCAAGGTGACCCCGTCGAGGAAAAGGCCGCAGCTCAACTGGAAAAATGGCAGCGCTACTGCGTTACCGGAACAGCCTCTGGGGGGGAACCCCGCAGCTTCGAAAAGCTTTTAGATCTGATCGCCCGGCAGGAAGCGCCCAGGGCGCTGTCCATGCTACAGGCAATCGCCGGCACTATTGTCTCCCCCGGACGGAAACCAGCGCGAGCCAAGATGATTAAATTCACAGCCAAACCTGCAGGCCTCGCCTTGCTGGAACAACGGAGCGAACCAGAAATCCGGAAGCAAATTCAGTCAATTTCCTTCATGTTCTCCTGGCCGGGCCTGACAACTTATGGGCGGGACTTTGCACATCAATCCCCGCCCCTCAGCAAGGAATACCAGCTTCTATTTGACCGGGGACAGGCCATCTACCGCGAACTCTGCACCACCTGCCATGGGCCCGACGGGCAGGGCCTGATAAGCCCTGACGGCAAAAGCCTAATGGCTCCACCCCTACCCGAGTCTCCTCGCTTGGAGGAAAACCGTGAGGCCGCTATCCAGATCATGCTGCATGGATTAACCGGCGAACTCGACGGCAAGACCTACGAGGGCTTGATGGCTCCTTTTGGCGCAACTAACGACGATGAATGGGTGGCTTCTATCCTGACTTTCGTGCGCCGCGAGTGGGGAAATTCTGGCAGCGCGGTCCTCCCATCACATGTCGCTGCGACCCGGGAAAAGTTTCAAAACCGCACCCGCCCATGGAACCAGAAGGAGCTCACCTGGAAGCTACCACAAGATAAGTAGGAAGATCCCTGAGCGACTGAATTCTTCTTGGGCCTTTCCCCGACTCAACCGAAAACCCTCCCGAGCGTGAAGCCAATCCAGCTACTCATCCTTCTTCTCGGCCCAGTTGCCACCCTTGTCGCAGAGGACGCGTGGAAACCCGACAACTCACCTCGGTCTATTCCCCTCGGAATGTTCAAGCTCGACCCAGCTCTTGAAGTAACGGTCTGGGCTACTTCTCCCCAGCTCTACAACCCAACCAATATGGATATAGACCACGAGGGTCGAATCTGGGTTGCCGAAGGAGTCAACTATCGGGGAAACAAGGGACAGCGACCGGCCGGAGACCGGGTCGTCGTATTGCAGGATACAAACGGAGATGGAAAGTGTGATCAGTCTCACACTTTTGTTCAGGAAACAGGCTTTATCGCACCTCTCGGAATAGCGGTCTTCGATAACGTGATCTACGTTTCTCAACCCCCCGACATCCTCGCCTATACCGACGTCAATCGCGACTTGAAGTTTGATCCGGCCGTAGACAAGAGAGAAGTAATTCTCACCGGCTTCAACGCGATTAACCACGATCACGGGCTCCATTCTCTGGTGGCTGGTCCAGGCGGAAAGTTTTACTTCAACAATGGAAACTGCGGAGCTGTCTTCACCGATAAATCTGACAAGACTTTCTACCTGGGAGGAACCTATGGCAGCCGGGGGCCGAACTGGCCCGCGGATCATCTTTCTACTACCGGAAAAACCTCGGACGATGGCCATGTATGGATTTCTGGATTTGCCGTTCGGATGAATCCTGATGGGTCCGGGGCCGAAATCGTCAGCCACGGACTACGCAACTCCTACGAACAGATCCTGACCTCGTTCGGAGACATGTTCCAGAATGACAACGACGACCCTCGGGGATGCCGCACTTCATTCGCACTAGAATACGGCTGCGCAGGATATTTTACACGGAGCGGAAAGCAACGGAACAAGGCGGTCCGCCGACCCGGGCAGTCCTACGCCCGAGTGCACTGGAGGCAGGATGACCCAGGGACAATGGATGCTGGAGATGTCTACGGAGGAGGGGCCCCTACGGGGATCACCTTTTATGAAAATGGAGCATTGGGAAAGCAGTGGAATGGCTCTCTCCTGAGCTGTGATACCGCTCTCAACACCATTCTAGGATACCGGCCAAAACCCACTGCCGGCACCTTTGAAATGAAACGTTTCGACTTTCTCACAGCCAACCCCCGAAAACAATACGATGGGGCTGACTTCGTAGGAGGAGGACCGAAAAACAATAATCTTGAGAAGGTCGCCCCCAGCTTTTTCCGACCTAGTGATGTGACTGTGGGCCCGGATGGCGCGATATATTTCTGTGACTGGTTTGATCCGCGTGTTGGAGGATCCGGGCACATGGACAGCTCTTTTTCAGGCACGATCTATCGAGTTGCTCCGCGCGGATTCAAATCCGTGATTCCTCCGGTAGAGGTCACGACCCTCTCCGGCCAGATCACTGCCCTTCGAAGCCCAGCAGTCAATGTCCGTTATCTTGGTTTCCGCGGGCTCCGTGCCGCGGGGCCAAAGGCTCTCCCTGCCGTAGCCAAGTTACTTAAGGATCAGAACCCATGGATTGCAGCTCGTGCAGTCTGGCTTCTACCATATCTGGGCAAGGAGGGGGTGCAGAAGTGCCAGTCCCTCCTGAAGAATGAGAATTCACAGCAGCGCGTGCTCGCCTATCGCGCATTGCGCCGGGCGGGCCATCCCATGATTCCCCATGCCAGGAGCCTTGCCACCGACCCCTCTCCACAGGTCCGCCGGGAAATCGCGCTTTCTCTGAGAGACCTGCCTGCTGCTGAGACCGCAGAAATTTTCGTTGAGCTTGCCCGACGGTGTGACACCGAGGATAAGAATTCACTGGAAGCGATCGGCCTTGGCGCAGCGAATAAGGAGAGTGCGATCTGGAAAACCCTGAAGCAACGACTACAACCTGGCCCACCCTCTGCGTGGCCTCAATCCTTTGCTCGTCTGACATGGCGCCTGTGGGGATCCGCCTCCCTAGACGATCTCAGGACCCGGGTTCTTGACCGCACCCTGAGCCTCGAACAGAGAAAATTCGCAATCGAGTCCATCGCCTTTGTTGATGATGAGAAAGCGGCCAGGATCATGCTAGAACTGGCTTCCCCCGGATCCTCCGTGGAGGGAGAGGCCACCGCATGGCTAATGCGCAACGTCGCGGGGGAGTGGTCAAAATACAACCTTCGTGAAGCACTAAGAGAAAAGAAAATTTATGACCCCGAATCCCTCGTGATCTCCGCTTCCACCGTCCCGCTTCCAGCCACCCCCGCGCCCGACATTGACGAGATTCTCAAACTCCCCGGAGATCCGGCACGCGGAAAACTGGCTGCCGCCAAATGTATCTTGTGTCACAAGATCGATGATAACGGAGTGGACTATGGGCCAAACCTTCAAGGTTGGGCGCGGAATCAGGAAAAAGAGGTAATCATTCGCGCGATCGCCAACCCATCAGCCGAGATCGCACTCGGCTACGGAGGCACAGAAGTAGTCCTGAAGAATGGAGAACGCGTCCACGGCATCGCCTTTAACAATAGCGAACTCGGACGCGATGATTCTCCCCCGGTTGTCATCCAGTCTACGGGCGGCCAGACTCAGCTGATCCCACGAGAGCAGATCGAAAAGCGACAGGGATTCAAACGCTCCCTTATGTATGACCCAGGAACTCTGGGCCTGACGAATCAGGATATCGCCGACCTCGCGGCCTGGCTTCGAACCTATCGCTAGGCCGCGCTTCGACCCGCCCGAATTTTCCTCATAAACGAGGCCCCTCGCCCTTATTTTGCTGCCCTTCATCCCAAATACGCGCCTTTCAGCGAAGAATTTTTGGATCTATTAACCTCTTTCTATCTCATAAAACTCTTACATTTAAAGCTTTGTGACTTGATTGCTTAGTTTGTGCAGAACCTCAACATGCGATTGAGATTTATTATTTCACACGTATCATAACCACGGATGGACAACCCCATCTGTTCTAGAACAATGAAAGTACATCACCTCATCGCCTTTCTGGCGGTTATGCTGTTGGGCGTCGCCTATGGTGCGGACGTCAAATACGAGGCCACCTTCACGGGTGTCACTTGAGCCGGATGTAAGCGGAGCGTCAGTTCGTCGCTCCAAAAACTCGCAGGCGTTAAGACTGTCGAGATCAAAGCCGGTAAGGCACCCAAGACCCAGACCATCGTCGTGATGGCTGAGAAGGGTGGCATCAGCAAGGAAGACGTAGTCAAGGCCCTCGGAAAGACGGCTAAGAAATTCGTCTGTAAGGACTGGAAAGAAGCCAAGGGCTCCTAACCAGAAAGCTTCAACCAAAAGCTTTATTGAACGCCCCGCGCTCTGACGAGCCGGGGCGTTTTCCGTTGGGCCCTCTATCCAACGATATCACCAATGGATCCGAATCCTGGAGAAAACAGCCGCTGATACATCCGCACTGCATAGCCATCCGTCATCCCTGCCAGGAAGTCACAAACCAGCCTTGCCCGTTCCCCAGCGGTTTCCACACTCTCAATTTCCTCGACCTGCTCAGGCGGTAGCAATTGAAAAAACTGACCGTCAACGGGCTGCTGATCTACGTAACGAAGGTGAAAGAGTTCCCATAGTCTCCTTAACATCATACTGCCCTTGTGCTCGAGCTGCTTGAGCTGAGTCGAGAGAAATACGACTTCAAAGGCTAACCGCTTGAAGATCTCACTTTCCGCCTGAGTTGCCTCATCAACTACAACCCGATAGCGATAACGATTACTTTCCCCGCTCAGGAAATTCTTAGTTTCCTCGACCTTGGCCGCTTTAACATAGAGACCAATCCGATGGCCCACGAAAGAGTCTATTCGACCCCGGCTAATCGCCCGGATCAAATCTCCCAGAGGGCTATCCTGCCCTGACTGCAATCCCTTTTTGTCCGCCCATTCCCGGATTGATTCCTCCGTAAGGAAGCCTGCGCGAACGCTATCCGCCAGATCATTCAGCGAGTAGGCAGTGTCATCAGCCCAATCCATGACCTGGCATTCCACCGACTTAAAGCTATCTCGTACCTTTCCGACCTCCAGCTCTCCCGGAAATGCCCGCCCTCCCAGCGTCCAGTCCGTGTATTTCGACTGTTCATCGTAAATAAAGTGATTCGCAGGCTCTTTGCCTTCTACCTCCTTCAGCTCTCCCCATCCTGACTTATATTTGAGGATTCCATCCACAAAGGCTCGGGAGGGGTCCATCCCTGTCCGCCGCTGCGAAAAAATACGTTCCGTGAGAAGCCTCAGGGTCTGAGCATTTCCCTCAAACCCTCCGTAAGGTGCCATGAAGTGGTTGAGAGACCTCTCCCCCGCATGCCCGAACGGCGGATGACCAAGATCATGGGAGAGGCATACAGCCTCAACCAAATCCGCATCAATCGTGTTTTCTGTCGAAAAGCCGTCGGTAGAAGCGAGCAGCCATCCACAAATAGAGCGTCCTATCTGGGCGACCTCGAGTGAGTGAGTCAGCCTTGTTCGATAGAAATCATATTCTCCGCTCCAGAAAACCTGAGTCTTATTCTGCAGACGCCGAAAAGCAGTGGTATGGAGCACTCGGTCACGGTCGACTTGGAACGGGCTCCGGAAATCGCCCTCCGCAGGGAGAGCACCCGACAATCTCTCGAAATCGAATTCCTGATAGAAGCGGTTACGCACGACCAATACGTGCCCTCTCCAGACGCCCATGGGAACCACGAACTTTTCAAATCCTTCCCACCTAGCATCTGTCGCTCTCTGACAACTACCTGATTTCAGCACGGAAATCCCCGGTTGAAAGAATTAGAGGTTCTCTATGAGCCTTGAATTTCCCACACTTTAGCTGTGACTCCAGTTGTCTATCTCGCCCTTGTCCTGTCCTTGGGTATTCTCGCTCAATGGCTCGCGTGGCGCCTGAAAATACCCTCCATTCTTATTCTACTCGCTTTCGGATTTGGACTTTCGATCTCCACCGGAGCGCAAATAGACGCCTACCTCGGAGGAGAAACAGATACGCTCCTCGCCGTCGTAAGCCTTTTTGTTGCCGTCATCCTTTTTGAAGGAGGACTTACCCTGAAATTCTCCGAACTCAAGCAAGCCGGGGTCCCCATCCTCCGCCTCTGCACGCTGGGAGTCGCCATTGCCTTTATTCTCAGCAGCATCGGAGCAGCTATAATCTTCCAGTGGAACTGGCGGGTCGCAGCTCTGCTCGGAGCGATTCTGGTTGTTACCGGACCTACTGTAGTTGGGCCGCTCCTACGGGTCATCAAACCTTCCCGAAAGATTTCCTCCATCGTGAAATGGGAAGGGATCGTAGTTGATCCCATCGGAGCAATCCTTGCCGTCCTTGTTTTCCAGGCTGCCGTTGCGGGCGGACTTCAATCTGCCGGGAGTGCGGTGTTCATCGCACTGATAAAAACAGTGCTGGTTGGTATCGTTCTTGCCCTGATTATCGCCAAGATCATCGAGTTCCTTCTGAAGCGGCACTATATCCCGGAATTTCTCGAAAGTGTATTCCTGCTCGCGGTAGTCGCTGCAGCCTTTGCCGCTTCTAATTCTTTCCAAGAAGAGTCCGGCCTTCTCACTGTCACTGTTTTGGGAATTGCTCTCGCCAACCAGAAATCCGTCTCTGTCCGTAAAATTCTGGAGTTTAATGAAAACCTTCGAGTCCTTATCATCTCGGTTTTGTTCATCGTCCTCGCTGGCCGCATTGATCCCGCCGACCTTTCCTCGGTCGCCGTCCCCAGTCTGATATTTCTCGCAATCCTGATAATCGTCGTTCGGCCAGCTTCCGTTTATCTCTCGTGCCTCGCTTCTGGGAAACTGGATTTCCGTGAGCGTTCCTTTCTCGCGGCGCTAGCTCCAAGGGGAATCGTTGCTGCGGCGGTCACCTCTGTCTTTGCGATTGAATTCGGCCATGCCGCTCACGATGGAGCTCTCGCTCCGGAAATCGCAGAACAGGCAAACCAGATGGTACCAACCGTTTTCATGATCATCATTGGGACCGTATTCTTCTACGGTCTCAGCGCGAGGCGTCTCGCTCTTTCACTAGGCGTAGCCCCTCCAGCAGCTGATGGCGTCCTCTTCGCCGGGGCTGACCCATGGATCCGCGAAATCGCATCCTCTCTTCACGAAGATGGGCACCCTGTCATGCTTCTCGACACACGCTACGGCAATATAGCCGCCGCCAGAATGACTGGCCTTCACGCAACTCGTGCGAACATTCTGTCCGAGCACGTGGAAGAAAATCTGGAGTTCCCGGGTATAAACCATCTCGTCGCGGGAACCTCTAATGATGAGGTGAACTCTCTGGCCACCCATGAGTATGCTCATATCTTCGGCAAGTCCAACGTTTGGCAAATCCCTACTTCTGATAAGGACAATCATCACACCACCTCCGTTGCTACTCACCGCCGGGGTAGAATCTGCTTCAGTGGAGAGCCTACATTCCAGAAACTTGAAAACCTCTCCTCAAGCGGCGGCCGCATCGTGAAGACGCTGCTTACAGAGGTATTCAGCCTCCAGAATTTTTTCGAGAACCATGGCGACGATGCAGTCATCATGTTCCTGCATGATAACGATCGCGGCCTTCGCCCCGCGGAAGCTGGTCTTGAGGACGTTCCCCCTGGAACAACCATCTATGCAATGGTCAGCCCGTCCTGATCAGAGCGGACGTGGAGCCAGCCCACCACCAGAGCTTAGGGTCCAGTTCTTTCTGAGCGTCTGCCACCAACTCCGTGGCTCTCACTCCTTCTTCCAGAATTCCAAATACGGTCGCACCCGAACCACTCATCATGGCACCCTTCACCCCATGGCGGTCAAGCAGCCACATCTTCAATTCAGCGAGGAAGGGGAATCTCGCAAATGCTGGACGCTCCAAGTCATTAACCATCCGCAAGTCATCTACTCGCTGGGGATCGTAGAAGACACCGGAGAGGTTGGTAGATTCTGACCACCTCCGGTAAGCGTCTACGGTATTGACGGAGAAGGCTGGCTTGAGAAGGACAACCTCCTGCGCGAGCAGGGTGGTCTCCTCCAAAACCTCACCCCTACCCCGGCACCAACATGGCGAATCTCGGAGGAAAAAAGGCACATCCGATCCGAGGAGCGCAGCCATCTCCTCCAGCTCAGTATTACTGAAATCTACCTTCTCGACATCGTTCAGAGCGCGAAGAACTGCTGCCGCATCACTGCTACCACCACCGAGACCCGCTCCCGAAGGAATACGCTTCTCGAGCTTGATATGATAAGGGCATCTACGCCCCGTGCTCTTTTCAAACAGGCGCAGAGCTCTCGTAACGAGATTATCTTCAACTGGTCCAACCTCCGCGCTACCTGTCTCAAGCTCAAAAGACTCTGAACGATTGATCTCAAGACGATCACACAGTCCTGCCACAGGAACCATCAGGGTCTCGAGCTCGTGAAATCCATCTTCTCTTTTGCCTAGAATCTGCAGAGAAAAGTTGAGCTTCGCTGGGGCAAAAACGGTCATACCGGCAGCGCATTGTTCATCCTGCGGCCGAGAAGCGCCAGCATTCGTCCTGTGTTTCCCTTCTCTACCCGGTAGGAATAATACCTGTCGACGTGAGCGCCCGTGCATTCTCCACTAGAGGCTATCTGCCCGGACGGAATTCCCGCTCCCAGCAATTGCTCCTTCAGCAGAGAAGGGAGGTCTACCTCATACCGCGGGGGCCTTATACAGGGAGAGATCGCCACCTCCAGATTACGGGGGTCGGATCCATATGCCGCGCGCATTTTCTCGATAGCCCTCACAACGACAGCCTGTTCCGTGCCTTTTCTGCCAGAGTGAACCAGACCAAGAGCTCCGGTGTGGCAATCACAGATATAGACCGCTGCGCAGTCCGCCACATAAATACCAAGAAGAACTCCATCACTTCCAGATGTCACCAAGCCATCCGCTCCTTCTACAATCTTCCCCTCCCCACCTTTTGCCGGAATCTGCGCGACCACATCTCCATGGATCTGCTCTGCTCTCCAGAGGTCTTTCCAGTCGAAACCCAGACCCTTTACTTCCATCTCGTGCGCTGGCTGGAGCCGCTCAAGGGTATCCCACTTGTCTCTCGACACCGTGATCTCCGGGATTCTAGGTACAAAGCAGGCCTTGACGCGGCTTCGAGCGCATACCCTGTCCAGAAAAGAAAGAACCCCCGTCATGGCTAGAACCATAACGGGGGCTTCTTCATCATGCCAAGTTTCCCCGGCATGGATGATAAAAATTTAGTTTCCCTAGCGGGTCACTACACGACGAGCGTGATCAAGGGTCTCGGCCTCTTCTTCGTCCATTTCGGACATGATATCGGCGAGATTTGCAGCGATTTCCTTGCGCATGTGAGCGACAAGCTCGGTGCCCTTGTGAGTGATGCGGACCATGATCTTGCGGCGGTCTTCAGCGGCATGAACCCGCTCCACATAACCGAGCTTTTCAAGTCGGTCGACAAGCCCAGTAGCCGCAGCCGTGGAATGTCCCATTTTCTTGGCGATGTCGGACATCGTCAGGTAGTCCTCACTCGAAAGGTAGGCGAGCAGGAAAAACTGAGGAAAAGAGATGTTCCCGCGGTTAAGCTCGTTCGATAGGTTGAGGATGCAGGAGCGCTGTGTGAAGAGGACAAAGTCCGCAAGACGATCAGCGTCCGCTTGGACTGTACTTCTTGATTGGTTGGCTGTGCTTGATTTCATGACTATTCGACTATGATGGTTTTGGGTAGGTTTGGGTGCCCAGCAGCTTCGGGAGAAGTATATTTCAATTTTTATAAACTTTTCAAGGTTTCAATTAAAAAAAGTAGGCATTCGGGCCCGCTAGGGCAATCAAGCTCTCTTAAGGGCCTGAATTTGCGGTTTTTTTTGAAATCCGCTACTCCGAGGCGTTCTCCATCTTGGAGCCAGGCCCCAAGCTCTCATTCGGGGCCCGCTTTCCGTCAGTTCTCCGTATGACAACTAAGTCGCCCCTCGAAGGCTTCCCCTCTTGGATATCTGCAGCATATAAGCGCCCTAGCTTCTCGCCGGTCAAGATGAGAGAGCTTGTTGTTCCCTCCGGACTTACCGATGCAATCAAGTTACTCTGACCGAAAGCACCGACCTGCAGGAATCTTTTGACCAGGACGAATTTTTCGTCCGGATGCAC
>JAQWTV010000147.1 GCA_029242545.1 Roseibacillus sp. | reverse complement strand
TATTGCGGAACGGAATGCTACTGCACAGTCGCACCTGTCCAGATTTCTTACGGGAACTGGAAGTGCTCTCAGCGACCCTGTCAGCGGTGTGCCCCGGTTTTTTGACGACCTCACGCGCAGGGCTGCAGATCTCGATTTTGCAGCCAATATGCCCTGCCTCATGCTGTCCCTCACGCCGGCTCTGGCCACGAGGTCACATTAAAACCCTGATTCCAAATGGTGGAATCCCTCGAGAGGACAAATTCAGAATCGTAATTTTTACAGTGTGCATGAGCGGCTTGATGAGATTCTGGGTCACCAGTAAAACAGAGAGGAAATTGCCATGCTTCTCCAGCGCGGCCGGTAGCAATCGGCCGCGCTTTTTATTCCGCGAGGACCACTGATCCTGCCTGGGGGAATTCACTACGGAAAGAATTTCGTGTTCAACCGGCCCGTTCCGTGGTTTTCCTCCATCGCACATGGGCAAGGATAAGACAGCCATCACCCCCACCAGAGAGGAAGATTTTCCGGAGTGGTACCAACAAGTCGTTCGCGCCGCTGACATGGCGGAGAATTCCGAGACGCGCGGATGCATGGTGATCAAGCCATGGGGCTTTGCGATCTGGGAGAATATTCAGTCGCAACTGGATTCGAGGTTCAAGGAGACAGGGCATCAGAATGCCTATTTTCCGCTTCTGATCCCCTTGTCCTACCTCGAGAAGGAGGCGGAGCACGCAGAGGGTTTTGCCACCGAGTGCGCGGTAGTGACTCACCACCGGCTGGAGGCTGAGAAAGATCCGGAGAGTGGAAAGACCCGAATGGTGCCAACAGGTAAGCTTACAGAGCCCTACGTCATTCGCCCCACCTCGGAGACAATCATCGGAGCCGCCTTTTCGCGCTGGGTGGAAAGCTACCGGGATCTTCCCCTGTTGATCAACCAGTGGGCCAACGTGATGCGCTGGGAGATGCGCACCCGCCTTTTTCTCCGAACCGCCGAGTTTCTCTGGCAGGAGGGACACACTGCCCACGAGACGCAAGCAGAGGCAGAGGAGGAAACGCGCCTGATTCATAAGCTGTATGAGGACTTCCTCCGTGATCATCTCGCGATTCCGGTGGTGCCTGGTGAAAAGACGGAGGCCGAGCGCTTCCCGGGTGCACTTAACACCTACACGGTTGAGGCCATGGTGCAGGACCGGAAGGCTATTCAGGCAGGAACTTCACACTATCTGGGTCAGAATTTTGCCAAAGCTCAGGAAATTACCTTTGTCGGTCGTGAGGGAGGTAAGGAGTATGTTCATACTACTTCATGGGGAGTAAGCACCCGCCTGATTGGAACGCTCATCATGGCTCATGCGGATGACGATGGACTAGTCCTTCCACCAAGGGTCGCGCCTCAGCAGGTGGTCATTGTGCCGGTGACACCAAAGGAGGAGACTCGGGAGGCTATCATTGAGTCCTGTGAGGCATTGGCAGAAGCACTGCGGCGAGAACAGAGCTATGCGGGAGCTGCGGTCCGAGTGCATGTCGATACCCGTGATCTTGGTGGAGGGGTAAAAAAATGGGAGTGGGTGAAGAAGGGCGTCCCGATCCGAGTCGAGATCGGCCCGAGGGATCTTGATGCGGGGAAGGTTTGCCTGCAGCGTCGAGACCGTTCTTCAAACGAAAAGGACTTTGTTGACCGGGAAGAGTTCATCCGCAGCGCCCCGCAGATTCTTTCAGAAATCCAGCAGAGCCTGCTCGACCGTCTTACCGCGTTTCGCGAGGAGAACATCACCGAGTGCGGCAGTCTGGAGAAATTCAAAGATCACTGGCAAGGGGACGACAATCCCGGGTGGTTGCTAACCCCATGGGCAGGATCGACCGAGGAGGAAGAGAGCCTTTCCAAGGAACACAAGATCACCATCCGCTGCCTTCCCAATGGGCAGCAGGAGGGTCCGGAAGCTCCCTGCGTTCTGACGGGTCAGGCCACCAGTGTCCGGGCCCTTTGGGGACGCGCCTACTAGGGCCAGTTGCTGATTGGAGGGATTTCCGGTTTGCCTCGGGGTGGCGATTTGCCACAAGCCTTCTAACTGTCTACCCGCTACGCCGGGCTTGGAAGAGGGGAGCGAGAATGTGCTTCCAGAGGGCCCGGAGGCCGAAGCAGGTCGGGACGAGAAAAATCAGGGCCATGATTTCATTGCCGGTGAACAGCAAGGAGGCAACAAGGGTCAGCCCGCAGAGGCAGGGTATTACAATAGCGAAACACGCCGCCGCATATTCGACCTTCTCACAGAAGGCGACGATGCGTTCCCACAGCCCAGTCCCGTGGTGAGTCCTCGATTTCACAGGACTTCGCTTCGGTTGCGGCCTGGACTTGCTCGAGTTTCCAGGGGGCTTGGGTTTCGGTCCCACCGGGCTTACTTTAATTCCTTGAGTCGGCTTCGGACCATGCTGGCCTGGTCTCCCTCGAGGACCTGCCAGCAGGCGAGGCCGTTGCCAACGAGGTCCCATTCATCAAACTGCCAGACGACCTTCTTTTCCTTGGTAATCTCAAAGATCTGAGGGTTCTTGTCCCCGGCGTGGCAATTGCCGATCACGTAGTTGCCATTAGAGAGTTCCTGCAGGCAGGTCATCCATCCTAGACCGATCTCGGTGCCTGGAACCTTGCCCTTGATTTCC
>JAQWTV010000139.1 GCA_029242545.1 Roseibacillus sp. | reverse complement strand
CGGGTGGGAGACTATCCGCATCAGTTATCGGGAGGAATGCGCCAACGGGTGGTGATTGCGATGGCCTTGGCCTGTCAGCCAGATCTTCTGATCGCGGATGAGCCCACCACGGCGCTGGATGTTACGGTGCAGGCCCAGATTCTGGACCTGATTCAGGGCTTGCAGGCTGAGATGGGAATGGCCGCGATCCTGATTACCCACGACTTGGGCGTTATCGCCGAAAACTGTGATGAGGTAGTGGTCATGTATGCGGGCCGGATTGTGGAACGCGCCTCGGTGAAGGAGCTCTTCGCCAATCCCCTGCATGCCTATACCCGGGGATTGCTGAACTCCATTCCCAAGCTTTCCCTGCCGCCGAAGTCGGAGCTTAACACCATTCCCGGAATGGTAGCATCCCTGTCGGAGATGGCCTGTGGCTGTCGCTTTTGCCAGCGGATGGGGCGTGAAAGTAGTCTCGGGGATCAACGGCCAGAGTTCCGGGAAGTCTCGCCGGGGCACTGGGTGGAAGCATGTCCGGAGTGTTATGGGGGGGAGGCCCGAGAGATCGCATGAGTCATTCAGGAAGAGAATCCTTACTTTCGGTTGAGGGCGTGAAAGTCCATTTTCCGGTGCGTAGTGGGCTGATGCTAAGCCAGACTGGAAAGGTGAAGGCGGTAGACGGGGTCTCGCTCGAGATCGGAGAAGGAGAAACGGTTGGCCTAGTGGGTGAGTCGGGCTGTGGGAAGTCGACCCTGGCCAAGGCGGTGGTGCGCCTGCTTAAGCCCAATGCGGGGTCGGTGGTGTTCGAAGGAACGGATATTACGCATTTGTCATCGAGAAAACTTCGCCCCCTCCGGAGTGATATGCAGATGATTTTTCAGGATCCGGTGGAATCCCTCAATCCTAGGCAGAGTGTAAGGCAGATCATCGAGGAGCCGTTGATCATTCACCGGGAAGGTGATGCTGCAGCACGTCGGCGCAGGGTAGATGAACTGCTTGAGCGAGTGGGGCTCCCTGCGAACTCGGGTGAAAAGTTTGCCTTTGAGTTCTCGGGGGGACAGCGGCAGAGGATCGGGATTGCTCGGGCGATTGCCCTGAACCCCAAGCTCATTGTCTGTGATGAGCCGGTATCGGCCCTCGACGTTTCAGTCCAGAGTCAGATCGTCAATCTGCTGCTCGAGCTTCAGAGAGAGATGGGAATTTCCTACCTCTTCATCGCCCATGATCTGGCGGTGGTGCAGCATGTGAGCGACCGGGTTGCGGTAATGTATCTTGGCAAGATTGTGGAGTTGGCGACTGCAGAGGCTATTTACCAGCGTCCGTGTCATGCTTATACCAAGGCGCTCCTGTCAGCTATTCCGGAGGCTGATCCTACTGCTGAACGGGAGAGAATTCTGCTGGAGGGTGATGTGCCCTCACCGATTAATCCGCCGGCTGGGAGCGCTTTTGGAGACCGGATCAGTCATCCTAGATATGAAGAGACCATTGGTCAGGATCTCAGCCTCGTCGAGATCGAGCCAGGGCACTGGGTAGCCAGAGATCCCTGTTGTCTCAGTGAGGAGGACTGGAATAAGGTGCAGTGATCTGAGATTTCAGCCCGGTTATTCACATTTGTTGGCCGAGACTGTCTCCCGTTGCTCTTGCGAGTAGGCGCGGATCTTTCTTCACTAAGCCCATGCGCATCGTGGTTGTTGGGAAAGGTGGACGGGAACACGCCCTGATACGCTCTCTGAGCGAATCTCCGGGAGATAATGAGCTGTTCTGCTTTCCGGGAAGTGATGCTATTTGCGAGCTCGCTCAGGCTGTGGAGGCCGACGGGCTGCAGGATTTGGTAGACTGGATGAGGAGTAATGCGATTGATCTCTGCATCGCGGGGGAGGAGAGCTACCTGCTCAAGGACGAGGGATTGGCCAACCTCTGTGCAGAGCACGGTATTCCTTGCTGGGGTCCTCCGAAGGAGGCGGCTCTGCTGGAGGGAAGTAAGGAGTTCGCCAAGCAGTTCATGGAGCGGCATGACATCCCGACGGGAAGCGCGCTAGTGGTGGAAAGCGCAGAGGAGGCCTGGCAAGCTATCGGGGAGAATTATCCTACGGTCCTCAAGTTTGATGGTCTTGCGGCAGGTAAGGGGGTGGCGGTTTGCCCTGATGAGAAGAGTGTGGAGTCGTTTCTTGAGGAGGTTTATGGGCAGAAGCGTTTCGGAGAAGGGAGTCTTCTTATTGAGGAGTATCTCGAGGGACCAGAGGTGTCGATTTTTGCCGCGGTGAGTGGAAGAGGGGCCGTAATCTTTACCCCTGCACGGGACTACAAGCTGATCGGGGAAGGAGATACCGGTGCTAACACCGGAGGAATGGGTGCGGTAGCAAGCCGCCAGTTGATCGAACCAGCTCTGATGGCTCAGATCGAGAAGGAGATTGTCAATCCGACCATCGAGGGGCTCGCGGATGACGAGCTGGGCTACGTAGGGTTTCTCTATTTCGGCCTG
This sequence comes from Roseibacillus sp., assembly GCA_029242545.1. Classification (GTDB taxonomy): domain Bacteria; phylum Verrucomicrobiota; class Verrucomicrobiia; order Verrucomicrobiales; family Akkermansiaceae; genus Roseibacillus_B. The sequence goes on along the minus strand of JAQWTV010000139.1, from coordinate 25,715 downwards.
ATGCTTACCAGTGATGGGCCAAAGGTCATTGAATACAATTGCCGCTTTGGTGACCCCGAGTGCCAGGCTGTCATGCCCTTGGTCTCGGGGGACCTGGCCACTTTCTGTCGTGATGGAGCGAAGGGTAAACTCAGGTCGGAACTGCTCAGCTTTGATGAGGGTTGGAGCGTAGGAGTCATTCTGGCCTCCGCAGGCTATCCTGCCAGTTCCCGCAGTGGAGATGTAATCAGCGGCCTTGATGCTGTTGAGGAAGCACGGGTTTATCATGCGGGAACCCGCCGCAAGGAGGCTGGGCAATGGGAGACCAACGGAGGTCGCGTGCTTGCGGTGGTAGCCTGTGGTGAAGACCGTGATGCCGCGGTCGCAAAGGCCCATCTTGAGGCCGGCAAGATCGATTTTGACGGAGCACAGCGCCGGGCCGATATCGGACGTCTCCATTTTGAATAAATTTCACAGTATTTTCCGGAAACACTTCCAGAACCAACGCAACTGTCCTTGCCGGCCACTCCAAATATAACCAACATCTGCAACACTGATATCACATGAAAGTCATCCTGATCTACGGAAGCGAAAACGATAAGCCGTTCATGCAACCTGCCCGCGATTATCTCGAGGGTGAAAGTCTTGATTACGTGGAAGAGGTTCTCTCTGCCCATCGGAATCTTTCGGAGCTTATCGAGTATCTTGGTAAGCTGGAGGAAAGTGGAGAGAAGGCTGTTATTCTCGCTATCGCGGGTCTGGCTGCGGCTCTCCCCGGAGTGGTCGTAATGAAAACATCTCTTCCAGTAATCGGGGTGCCAGTCCCAGGAGGCCCTCTTAACGGAATCGATGCCCTGCTTTCTATCTCCCAGTTGCCGGGTCAGGTGCCGGCCACGACGGTTGGACTGCACAAGAAAGCTCCCTTGAATGCGGCCATGGCTGCGCATCGGATCCTGAAGCTTGCAGGATCCTGAGCAAGGTTCCGAATCTAATTTTCTGAGCCTGATTTATCATGCCACTCATTCTTGACGAGGCTGCAATCGGAGAGGCGGTCGCCTCACTGGTGGGCGAGATCCGCGCGGTTGCACTGCGCGGGCGAATCGCCATCGTGGGAGTCAGGAGCCGAGGTGACGAAGTTGCCGAGAGGGTAAGTGCTGCTTTGACCGAGCAGGAGATTGATCACGACTATGGGGTTCTCGATATTTCTCTCTACCGGGATGATCTCTCTCATCTTGCTGAAAATCCCAAGCTGCAAAGTAGCGATATCCCGTTCCAGATGGATGGGGCTCATATTGTCCTGGTTGACGATGTCCTTTTCACGGGCCGGACAATCCGGGCTGCTCTTGATGCCCTGACTGATTATGGGCGGCCTGCTCGTATTCAATTGGCGGTCCTTGTCGATCGAGGCCACCGGGAAATTCCGATCCAACCTGATTTTTCAGGGGTAAGCCTCGAAACAGCCCGGATGGATCACGTGATCGTCCAGCTGAAAAAAACTGATGGCGGAGACGCGGTAGAACTGGTATCCAAACAGTAGCGGATGGCGCGCAAGGACTTCCTCGATATCGCCTCGTTAAGTCGAGAGGAGGTAGACCTTTTGCTCGACCAAGCGACTCCGTTCAAGGAGCTCTTCACCCGCTCGGTTAAAAAGGTGCCTGCCCTCAAGGGTAAATCGGTCCTGATGCTGTTCTATGAGCCGAGTACGCGGACTCTCTCTTCCTTTGAGGTGGCAGCCAAGAGGCTCTCTGCGGATGTCATTGATCTCGATGTTCCGCATTCCTCTGTTGCCAAGGGTGAGACCGTCAAGGATACGGTGGATACTCTGCAGGCGATGCGTGCAGATTATATTGTAGTCCGGCACAAGATGTCGGGATTGCCACAGGCCATTGCCCGGCAAACAAGGGCGTCAGTGATCAATGCCGGGGACGGGGCGCATGCTCACCCTACACAGGCCCTTCTAGATGCCTTCACCCTGAGGGAGGTATTCCCCGACTTGTCTGGGCGCAAGGTCCTCATTGCAGGTGATATTCTGCACAGCAGGGTAGCACGTTCCACCAGTAGTCTCCTGTTGAAGCTGGGGGTGGAGGTAGGATTTCTTGGGCCGGGCTCTCTGATTCCCCGGTCAGGACCAGAGGGAATCAGGAAGTTCACCGATTTCGATGAAGCCCTGCGCTGGAATCCGGATACAGTCTACCTGCTCCGGGTTCAGATGGAGAGGCAGGACGCGCAGTATTTTCCCGGCGTGCAAGAGTATCACCGGGTCTACGGGGTTACGAGAGAGCGCCTTGACCTGATTCAGGGAGAAGGAATATATATCATGCACCCGGGACCGGTAAACCGTGGGGTCGAGCTGTGTCATGAGGTAATGGACTACGAACGCAGCCTCATTAATCAGCAGGTGGAGAATGGTATCGCAGCGAGGATGGCGGTTCTCTATTCGCTCAAGCCCCAGACCGATCTGGAGGATGCCGATCCTGGTAAAATATAAAGTCGAAGCCATGAGTTTACTCATTAAGGGAGGAAAAATCGCGGCAGAGGAAGGCCCCTTGGTTCCAGGTGACGTCCTGATCGTTGATGGTGTCATTGCCGCGGTGGGAGAAGATCTGGATGTTCCTCCAGAGGCTCAGGTAATTGAGGCAGAAGGAAAGATCGTCGCTCCGGCGATGTTTGATGCGCACGTGCATTTCCGGGAGCCTGGCCAGGAGTACAAGGAGGACATCGCCCACGGAACCGAGGCCGCTATCAACGGGGGAGTAACGGGAGTCGTCATGATGCCGAATACCTCTCCGGCAATTGATTCTCCCGCAGTTGTCCGCTCCATCCTGGAGAGGGCTCGGGAAGTGAGCCGGATTCCAGTTTATACCTCAGGCTGTATCACCAAGAACCGGGTAGGAGGCGAGCTTTCCGGAATAGATGGAATGCGTCAGCTCGGAGTAGTCATGCTGACGGATGATGGTGATCCAGTGGCAAATCCTGCAGTTCTGAAGAACGCCATGGAATACGCGACTCCCTTTGGAATGTTCTTTGCCAGTCATTGTGAGGTTGCCGAGTTGAGTGGCCCCCGCGCTCTCAATGAGGGGAAGATCAGTTATCAACTGGGGATCAAGGGAAGCCCTGCATGTAGCGAAGAAATCTGCATGGATCGGGACATTCGGCTGGCGCATGCTGCCGGTGCGCACATTCACATTCAGCATGTGTCCTCCGCAATTGGCATGGAGACGATCCGGTGGTGGAAAAAGATGGGAGCGGAGGTTACGGCGGAGGTGTCACCGCATCACCTGATCTTTAACGAGGAAGACATCGGAGACTACGATACCCACTATAAGATGAATCCTCCTCTCCGTAGAGCGGAGGATAATGCTGCTCTTTTAGAGGGTTTGAAAGAAGGAGTCTTTGATCTGATTGCCACTGACCATGCCCCTCACAGCACATTCGAGAAAGAGCAGGATTTTGTCTCTGCTCCGAATGGAATCACAGGTCTTGAGACGGCATTGGTATCGCTCTATGACCGGTTTGTTGCCAGCGGCCAGATTGGCTGGGACCTCATTGTAAAACGATACTCGGCAGAGCCCAGGCGCATGATGGGGCTTGAGGTAGTTCCGGTAGAGGAAAGCAAGCCGGCGGACTTGATTGTATTCGACCCGGCGGGAGAAACGACCTTCAGCCGGGAGTTCATGCGATCAAAGAGTATTAATACTCCTTTCCTTGATCAGACCCTGCAAGGGCGGGTAGAGCTGGTGGTTCGCGGGAGCGAAATTCTCCTGCAGAGGTAGCAGTTAATCGGGGGTTCTAGTCGGTGGGGGCTATAGCGGGAGAACAGAGTCTTAGTCCGGCCCACACGGCAAGTAATCCGAGGGTCACAGAGAGAAGAATATTCAGCACAGCGATGAGCGTCAGGCCGCTTTGAATCGCAGAAACGGTATCGCGGCCAAAGGTCGAGAATGTGGTGAATCCACCGAGAAAGCCGGTGGCTAGAAGGGGCGTGACCCAGAAGGGGGTTTTCTGGGCGAAGTGACCTAAAACACACCCAATCAGGAAGCACCCCAGCAGGTTACAGGCCAGCACGCCCAGTGGGAATTGATTTAGCGCAGTTCGATTTGTGAGTTTCTCAAGGCCTGCCGAGAGGCCCCAGCGGGAGAGGGCGCCAAGGCCACCGCCAAGGAAGACGAGAAAGGCGTTCATTGTAGAATACTTAGGGGTCTATTGACGGGGCTAGGAGCGGCGGATGCCACTCAGGAGGCCGTATTTTGGAGAAAGCAGGAATGCGAGGAGGAAGGCGGTCCCAAGGACGATTACGATTGCCGGGCCGGCTGGAATATCAATCCAGTAGGCACAGAGAAGAGCGAGCACTGATCCGAACGCTCCTAGTATTCCGCCGCCCCAGAAAAGGACCGGAGTGCGGTTGGTAAGGAGAGACATGGTAGCGCCCGGGGCGACCAGGAGCCCAACACTTAGAACGCAGCCCACTGCCTGGAGAGAGGTGACCAGGGCAAGAATGAGCATCAGGAAAAGGAGATAATTCATTGCTCGGACCGGAACGCCCTGAGCGGATGCGACACTTGATTCAAAGAGAGTAAGAAGGAGCGGCCGGAAAAAGACGCAGGACCCGAGAAGAATGACCGACCCAATCGCGAAGGCCAGCCAGAGGTCATTAGAGCTCACAAGTCGGATGTCACCGAAGAGCCAATGCTGCAGGTCGCCATAATTCCCAAGATACTTCAGGGCTGCTACTCCAAGGGCGAATGCAGTCGTGTAGAGAATGGCGAGAGCGGTGCCCTGGTCTATTCTGGAAGTTCGTGAGACAACCACGGATCCTAGTCCAACGAAGAGAGCGGCAGTCAGAGCTCCAATAAAGGCATTAGCCTGGGTTAGAGCTCCCGTGATCAGGATGCCAAGTGCGATTCCGGGAAGCATCGTATGGGAGAGGGCGCTTACCGAAAGCGCAGTTCTGCGCAGGACTACGAATCCGCTGAAGAAGCCGTTCGTGAATCCGATCAGGAGCCCAGCAAGGAGGGCGCGCTGGAAAAAGGGGTCTTGGAAGGGAGCAAACACTGTCAGGGATTACTTGTTTCAGTCGTTGAGGCCTGCAAAGGGGCCTGGGCAAAAGCCTTCTCAATCGCAGAGTCGGTCAGGACCTTCGCGATCGGACCGAAATCACGTTGGGTTAGATTGAGGAGGAGGCACTCATTGAAGAGCTGGGGTGCCGATTCGAGATCGTGGTGAGAGGCAAGAATGAGGCGGCCCTCCTCGGAGAGTTCAGTAAGCAGGTGAGCGAGAGATTCGGAGGCGTTGCGATCGAGACCGGTAAAGGGCTCATCGAGGAGGAGGACATGGGCTTCCTGGGCAAGTGCCCGGGCCAGAAAGGCTCGTTGCTGCTGCCCCCCCGAGAGCTCGCAGATCTGACGATCACGGAGATCCGTAATGCCCAGCGTCTGGAGGGCCTTCTCAACGGCTTGATGGTCTTTGTCAGCGTAGCGTTTCCACAATCCAAGATGGGGGTATCTTCCCATTTCTACCAAGCCGCTCACAGTGATGGGGAAGTCCCAGTCGACTTCCTCCCGCTGGGGTAGATAAGCAAACTCCCGGGACCACTTTTTCACCGCTGTCCCGCGCCACTGAATACTCCCACCCTGCCTTGGAACCAAGCCTGCGATGGCCTTGAGGAGGGTCGACTTGCCAGCGCCGTTAGGCCCAACTAATGCCACCCGGTTCCCGCACGAAGTAGCCATGGAAATATCCTTGAGGGCAGCAACAGATCCATAAGACACCTCCACGTTCCTGATCACCAACTCATGGTGGTTTTCGTGGTGCGCGCAACAATCGTGCTCGCTATGGTTTTCTGTTTCCAATGGTTGAAGGCGATAAGTGAATCATTGAGCCCGGGTGTCAAAGTCAGCAGTGACAGGGTAGCTTTCTGTATCACCTCTAAAATCGAGGAGAACGTGAGCACTCTTTAGATTGTCGGGTTCAAAGTCTAATCGGAGGAACTGCCGAGGAGAGGGTTCCTGCCATTTCACGGAAAGTAGTGCGCTCCATGCCGCACCCCGGAGAGTAAGCTCAACTTCCTGCTCGATCTCAAGGTCACTACCGGGTGAGATTTTGATGATCCTGCCCGAGGGCTCAGTTAGAGAAAGCGATGCTACGGGCGTTGAGAGGGTGATGCTCAGCAGAGCGGAAACTGTATTGGGCTTGGGGGGGGGCTTCGGATCCAGACCTACCGGGGCGCTCTCGCCAGCATCGCTCAGGACGGAGGTTACCAAGGCGGCCATCAGGGCCATGGCAAAAGTGAGAACTACGATCTGGAGAGTGGGGTTTCCGCGCATCGCTGGGGATCCTCTTTCTACAGGTTTCTACCTATGATCGCAACTAATCTGCTTTACTCCGGCAGAGAACGAAGGATCTCAAGGAGGGCTGAGATTTTCCCGAAATCCTTGATTCCCGGGGTGGATTCGGCGCCTGAGGCGATATCGAGGGCGCAGGCTCGACTGGTGAGTAGGGACTCCGCGGCATTCTCTACGGTAATCCCCCCGGCGAGAATGATGGGAGGAGCCGATTTTTCCTCCACGAAACTAGCGGCCGTGTTCCAGTCAATCGTGCGTCCTGTGCCACCATAGACACCTGGGGCATGGGCGTCGAGGAGGAGGGCCGTAGCATCGTATTGGAGGGCCGCGGAGATCTCAGATCCATCTCCAACTCCAATCGCCTTGAAAAAAGGCAGGCCCTCCCGGGAATATCTTTTGCAGTAACAATAATCCTCATCACCATGAAACTGTGCGACATCGATCAGACCCTCAGCATGAAGTTGGCGGGGAAGGTCCAGGTCTGCATTGACGAAAACCCCCACCCGGAGGATGCGGTCGCTGAGGGTGGGAAGAAATTGCCGGGCTTCTTCAGGGGGGCAATAGCGCTTGCTTTGGGGCCAGAAATTGATGCCGAGAGCGGCTACTCCCACTCGGGCGAGTTCATTAGCGTCATCCGAGGTGGTCACTCCGCAAACCTTCAGGGAGGCTCGGTTGGGGGAAAGAAAGCTGTCCAAGAGTCGCAGCACGGCTTGATGATGGAGATTGAAGGGTGAATGTCGAAGGTCGATTTCGGTATTCAGGTTTTGAGATTCGTGGGCCAGAATGAGCCTGTGGATGCAATCCGGATTCGAGGAGCACGGCAGCATAACCTTCGAAATATCGATCTCGATATTCCGAGGGGGAAGCTTGTTGTGGTGACCGGATTGAGTGGTAGCGGTAAATCAAGTCTCGCGTTTCATACTCTATATGCCGAGGGCCAGAGGCGCTATGTGGAGAGTCTCAGCACTTATGCGAGACAGTTTCTCGATCAGCTGGACAAGCCTGAGGTAGACGCCATCGAAGGGCTTAGCCCGGCGATCGCGATTGAGCAGCGTGGAGCTGGTGCGAACCCCCGGTCGATTATCGCGACTGCTACAGAAATTCACGATTATCTTCGTATTTTATTCGCAGCAATCGGCGTCCCTCATGACCCGGAGACCGGAGAGCCTCTGGAGCGAATGATGCCTGCTGATGTGGTGAAGAGCCTGATGGATAGAGCGGAGGGGACAAAGATCATCTTGCTGGCTCCCCTCGATCCGGAGGCCGCGGTGGACATGCCGGCTCTGGTTGCGGATCTGCAGCGGCAGGGATTCGTTCGAATGAGAGTGAATGGAGTTCTTCTTGAGGTGGAGGAAGTCGAAGCACGTTGGTCGACTGCAGGCGAAACGCAGGTCGATAAAATTGAGGTAGTGGTGGATCGGCTGGTAATACGTGAAGGAGTTGACAGCAGGTTGGCAGACTCGGTGGAGACGGCCCTGCGGATTTGTGGTGCGGAGGCGATTGCGTCACTGCAGACACCCGATTCAGGAGAGTGGGAAGATATATCTTTTCTCACTAGTTTTCGTAATCCGAGGACGGGGTTTGAAGTGCCTGAGTTGAGTCCACGGCACTTTTCCTTTAACAGTCCCAAGGGTGCTTGCAGCACATGTCATGGGCTGGGAAGCGAGCAATTCTGTGATCCTAATCTTGTGATCCCTGATCGGTCGAAGAGATTGAGTGAAGGGGCAGTCAGGCTGTCAAAGAAGGGAGGAAAAGATGCGAGCTGGCAAAGAGAGCAAGTGGAGGGGCTGGTTGAACACTTTGGAGTATCGGTCGATATTCCCTTTCATGAGTTGCCTGAGGAGTTCCAGAGTGCGCTCTTCCATGGGACCGGAGGCATGAATATTTCGGTGAGGGTGCAGTCCAGAGGGAGGGTTTTCTCAAGAGAAGTCGCATTCCGGGGAATATGCAGGGATGTTGAGCGATTATATGATGAGACAGGGAGTGATGCTCTGAGGGGGCAAATGGGGCGTTTCATGGCAACCCGCAGTTGTCAGGCGTGTCATGGGCGGCGGTTGAGGAAAGAGTTTCTTGCGGTGAAGTTGGAGAATCGCGGGAAGGGCAGTGGGTTGGGGATTGATCAATTCTGCGCTCTTCCAATCGAGGAGGGAGCGGAGTGGATGGAGGAAGTTAAAATTCCGGATGATCGTGAGGGAGCGGTGCGCCCGATAGCGAAGGAGATCTGTCGAAGGTTACGCTTTCTACGGGAGGTGGGGCTGGGATATCTCGCGCTCGATCGTGGGGCGTCGACTCTGTCGGGAGGAGAGTTCCAGAGGATCAGGCTGGCCACTCAGCTGGGAGCAGGCCTCTCGGGAGTTCTTTATGTCCTTGATGAGCCCAGCATCGGGCTTCATCCGGAAGATAATGCCCGATTGATTGGAGCTTTGGAGTCGTTGAGGAATCTCGGGAACACCATAGTCGTGGTCGAGCATGATGAGGATATGATCAGATCTGCTGATCATATTATCGAGTTGGGTCCGGGCGCTGGGGCGCACGGTGGAGAGCTCATTGCGCAGGGAAGTCTTGAGGATGTCATGGCGGAGGAGAATTCCCCCACAGGACGCTGGTTGCGAGGAACAGGGCGGTATGCAGCAATTAGAAATCGTGCCAGAAATCCTCTGGGAATGGAGCGGCGGATCATTGTGAAGGGAGCCCGGGAGCACAATTTGAGAAACGTCGATGTGGAAATTCCACTGGGAATGCTGGTGGCAGTGACTGGGCCGAGCGGGAGCGGTAAGTCCACGCTTGTGGACAAGATTCTGAAACGGTCGTTGGCGAGAATCCTGCAGGGAGCGAAGGCAATCCCGGGTGAGCATGATCAGGTGGAGGGCGTTGAGCATATTGGCCGACTCGTTGTTGTTGATCAGGCTCCCTTGGGCCGCTCTCCTCGCTCCAACCCTGCGACATACACAGGTGCTTTTGATTATATCAGGGCCTTGTTTGCACAACTCCCTCTCTCTCGGCAGAGAGGATACAGTGCAGGTCGATTCAGTTTTAATATAAAAGGTGGGCGGTGTGAAAAATGCCAGGGAGGAGGTGCTTTAAGGATTGATATGCATTTTCTCAATGATGCCTTCGTGTCCTGTGACTCCTGTGGCGGAAGGCGATACAATCGAGAGACTCTGGAGGTGACCTACAAGGGCCGGAGTATTGCAGATGTCCTGAATCTGACTGCCGAAGAGGCTGGGGAGTTCTTTAATAAAGTGCCGAGACTAAGTCCTCTGTTGTCTGCTCTTTGCGAGGTGGGTCTGGGCTACCTCAGGCTGGGGCAGTCAGCTAATACTCTTTCCGGGGGAGAGGCTCAGCGCATCAAGTTGGCAGCAGAATTAGCCAAGACTTCCCAAGAGGGAGTGCTCTATCTTCTAGATGAACCTACAACAGGGTTGCATCACGATGACGTAAAAGTTCTGCTCAGGGTGCTGCAACGTCTCAGGGATGCGGGCCACTCCATACTAGTGATTGAGCATAATATGGAGGTGATTGCAGAGTCTGACTGGGTAATCGATCTCGGTCCGGGAGGGGGACGACACGGGGGCGAGGTGGTCGCTGTGGGATCGCCTGGAGATCTCATTTCAGAGAAAGAGTCACCCACGGGGAAATGGCTTGCGAAAGCTGAGAGAGATGTTGAGAAGTCAAAGAGCTTCAGCTAGTCTGTGGTAAATTCATGGCCAATGTTGGTATACATGTGAGGAGGGAAGAGAGCTCTTACTGGCGAGAGTGGCTCCGTGAAAATGGGTCCAGGCTGCTCCTCTTTGCCCGCCAGCAGACGCGGAGGCAGGAAGATGCCGAGGATGTCCTTCAGGAGGCCTTGGTCAAGCTGGCCCGAAAAGTAGAGGAAGGTAGTTTCGTTGGTGGGCAGAAGGCCTGGATGCCATTCCTTTATACCCAGATCCGAAGAGAGGCGATTGATCTTGGGCGACGTAACGACCGGAGAAAGCGGCGGGAAGATATCGTGGTTGAAGACGAGAAGCTTCAAGGTGGACCCGATGAGAGCTGGTTCGAGTGCGCGGGATACGGCGATGAGCGGCGGGTTCTGCTGGAGAAAGCCTTGAAAGAGCTTCCGGGCAAGTTTTCAGAGGTCATTGTGATGAAACTATGGGGAGGGCGGACATTTGCAGAGATTGGTGATATTTTAGAGATTTCCATGAACACGGTGGCCTCTCGGTATCGCTATGGTATTGACGCCTTAAGAAAGAACCTCTCCGGTGCCCGATTCCGGGGGGATATTTGAGTTAGAACAACCCAGATAAATCCCGAGACCGGATCTTGTTCCGATAACTGAAAGTAGAATGGACCCGGAGTTGCAGAAGATTGAAGCTGAACTCGAGCGTATGTCCCCGGGGAGTATGCCAGAGGGAATGATCAGCAGAATGGAAGCTGCGATGGAGGGGTGGCGGGATGTTTCGTGGCAGGATGAGGAAGCCAAGGTGGTTCCTTTTCCACGGGCGAAAGAAGAGACGGTTCCGCAGGAGGAAAAGAGTGGGAGGTATCTCTGGGCGGCGGTTGCCGGTATGGCTCTTCTCGGCGCGGTCGCTGGTATGGTGATGATCCCCGAGCCTGTCCCTGCCGGGATCGCAAGTAACAATTCGGAGATTCAGAGAAACAGCGGGTCGTCAGGTGTGAGGCTCAAGCCCGGAACAGTGCGAACCATCGAGTTGGCACCGAAGACGGCCAAGCGGACGATCGTTGATGCAACGGAGAGAAATGTAATCATTCCCAACGGGGCAAGGCCGCTACGGCTGATGCGGGTGGATCTTGTCGACCGCGTCATGTTTTCTAGCCCTGGAGGAGAAGAGTTTCACCTGGAGGTTCCCTCCGTGAATTACCAGTTGGTGCCAGCGCCAACAGACTGATGGGAAATTTGTCCAGAAGGAGGTTCCTTGTTGGCAACGGAGCATTTCTGACTCTGCCCTTTTTGCCGTCGCTCGCCAAAGGGAGAGGCCTTCCCGCGCCGGCGAAGAGGTTTGTCATGATGTATCTCCCAAACGGCCTTGTGAGGCGTTGCTTCATTCCTGGAGAGGAAGAGCGCTCATGTCCTGGATTCAAGACGGTCAAGGGTTCCGAGCGATTACGAGAAAAGGCTGATTCCACGCCCTCGGGCATACGTCCTCTGGAATTAACGTCGACCATGAGTCCGCTTTCGGGGCATCTGGAAAACCTCACTCTTTTGACCGGTCTTGACCGGCCCTACAAATTAGGTGGCGACGCTCACGAGCAAGGAGCGTCCTGTTATTTGAGCGGTGTCTCTCCGGAGGAGGCTACGGATAAGAAACTCCGCTTTCTGCAAGGGCGCACCCTGGATCACGTCATTGGCGAAACGCTTCGTCTTGGAGCCCCTTTGAAGACCTTAGAGATTAGTTGCAACGGATTCACTCGGGGCAAGGAGTCGACGAAGTTCGATAATATTTCGTGGTACGGCGTCGATCAGCTGGCCCCATCGATCAAGGACCCTCAGGCTCTCTACGGCCGCTTGTTCCTCTCGGACGACGCGAGATACAGCGATCACTTGAGTGAGGTGACGAGCCTGGTCATGGCCGATGCGAAGTCCCTGTCGCGGAAATTGGGGCGCAGTGACAAGGATACTCTCGATGAACTAATGACAATGATCCGGGATATTGAAACCAGAATGGTAAGACTTCGAAAACATGTCTCAGAGGCAGGTGTTGCCCGGCCGACAGACGAGGTTCTGCCCCGGGGCGAATATATAAAATTACAATGCGACCTCATGATTTCTGCTTTGCGAATGGGAATCACCAATGTGAGCACGATGATGATCGGTCCGGAGAGGTGGAATGCGCCCATGCTTTATGAAAACGTTTTCGAGAAGCCGGTCGTGCATCATGCCATGTCTCACAGGCAAAAGGGTGACGGATACGCCCAGCTCCAGAAGATCGATCTTTTCCATATGGAAAAATATGAATACTTGCTGTCCAGAATGAAGAATTTGAAGGAGGCAGACGGATCTTCCATGCTCGATCATTCGGTCGTCGCTTGCGGGGTGGGTTTGGGGGATGGGGCTACTCACCAATATTTTGATCTGCCGCTTATCCTGGCCGGAAAAGCTCATTCCAGCATGAAGGGTGCAAGGCAACTGCAATGTCCTAATGGCACGCCAATCAGTAACGCCTGGTTAAGTATTGCCCGTCATCTCGGGCTGGACTTAGAGCGTTTTTCAAATAGCACTGGGACAATCCCTGAATTATTCTCGTGATCGATTCCCGACACTGAATTAAACAAGCACCTGCACGGACGACGCTAGTGCAGGTAGATACAAGTTATCAGACATGAAATACCCATTCCTCGTTTCACTTTCATTGGCCCTTAGCTTTTCCACGCTTTACGGGATCGAGCGCCCCAAGTCCCTGGATGCAGAGCAGCCGGCAGACGGTCCGGAACAGGCCGATAACGGAATCAGGGAAAAGGGAGAAGAAGGTGCTCCCGAGGCCTTTCTGGAGAAAAAGCGTCGGGGAACAGCCTGGCTCGGAGTGTTGGCAAAGCCGGTTAGTGAGACGCTCCGGGTACATCTGGATGTGGAAGAAGGCGTAGTCCTTGACTATGTCGCTCCGGATAGCCCTGCCTCGAAAGCAGGTTTGCGCCAGCACGATATTCTTCTTTCGGTGGAGGGAAAGGCGGTTTCCAGCCAGCAGGACTTACGAGAGGCGATCCAAGGGCGCCGACCCGGTGATAAGGTGAATTTGCAGGTGATCGTCCAAGGAGGAAAGGGAGAGCGGGAGGTAGAAATGGCTGAGCGTCCTGCGGACGGTCCCGAAGTGCCTCGAGGGAACTTAGAAGGCAATCTGCCTCCGGGATTTCTGTTTGGGGATCTGCCTGAGCTTCCAGACGGGATCGAAGATTTGATCCCTGGGGGAGGAGAAGACTTCCAGCGAGAGCTGGAAGGTCATATGAAGAGGTTTGAGAAGCAGTTGCGGGAGATGGAAGGTGGAGGAGGGGGCCTGAAGCTGGACTTCGACCTGTTTAATGACCTTCAGAGGGGCAATAAGGAAGGTGGCGCATTTAACTTCAACTTCAAATCCTCAAGTAGTGTCAAGTTTGTGGACGAGCACGGAAGTGTCGTTTTAAAAACGACGGAAGGGGGAAAGGAGGTCACCGTCAGAGATGTCGAAGGAGAGATCGTCTTTGAAGGGCCATGGGACAATGATCAGGACAAGGCTGCTGCGCCGCAGGACATTCGTGAGCGGCTCGACGTAATGTTCCAGCAGAACCGGTTCAAGTTTCGTCTCGACCAGATTCCAGAGCCCGATGTGGAGGTTCCGGAAAACGAGGAGCTCGATCTGGAATAGCCCTCATCGAATACACCGGACTCATCGGATTCCGTTTTCCGGGGCCGCGCTTTTGATCCGTGCGGATCCACGTGGGTTTTAGGTCTCCACGAGAATGCTTTTGAGGTATTGCTCTCCGGTAAAATCTGGAGGCATCGGGAATTGGGATACGTGGGCCCTAGCTGGTATGGCTGCTCTCACCATCCGGTCGAATAAGGAGCTGGAAAGGCGGCGGCAGTTCGTGGTGCAAAGGAGCCATCCACCAGGAGAGAGGCAGGCCGTAGCCAGCGAGACCAGATGGCCGTAGTGATCTTCAGCCTGAAAGACCTTTCCACCCTGATCCCTCGAAAAGGTAGGAGGATCCAGAATAATGCCCGTGAAGAGTCGCTTCTGCCTAGCGAATCTCTGGAGCCAGTGAAACGTATCACCTTTGCAAAAATATTGTGGGGAAACATCGATACCATTGAGCTCCATATTTCTCTTCGCCCAGTCAATGTAGGGCTGGGAAAGATCAAGGGTGGTTGTGGTAGCGCCCGCAAGGGCGGCACAAACGGAAAAGGCTCCTGTATAGGCAAAGGTATTAAGCACGGTGTCGCCCGGTTGGCAGCGATCCCGGACTCGAGTTCGATTGTCCCTTTGATCAAGAAAGATTCCTTGAGAATAGCCTGACTGGAAGCTGACAAGATAACGAACTCCCCGCTCCGCAATTTCGAAAGGTTTCTCGACGGGAGGTCCGGATATCAGAGTTGGGGATTTTCGATCGGTCTGATCAAGCCGTTTCCAGTATGTTGTTACCGGCGGTGAGAGATTGGAAGCCCAGTCGCTGAGTTCCGGGGCAAGCTCAGGAGAAGAAGTAGAGAGCAGGCGCCGACCCGCGAATTCGTCAATATAGATTCCTGGCATCTCATCACCGATACCGTCCACAAGGCGGAATGAATCGGTATCACCCAGACACAGCTCTGATCGGATTTTCTCGGAGATTTGTATTTTGCCAACCATGGGAGTGCCGCGATTGATCGACGCAGTCTCGCGGAGGTCGCAGGGGTATCCAGCGAAATCTTGTGGACCGTAGTGCTAAAACGATTGGAATCATTTTACGATCATCAATACTTCCAGCGGATGAGCACCTGGAGGACAGAGTTGGCGGAAGCCGCGCAAACGGGCAGGCTTCTTGAGGAGTCGGCGACAAATATAGGCCTTCTGCTTGCTGGAACCAGCGATGGTAGTGCCGAAGAGGCGGTGGCAGAGCTGGTTAAAGGTGGACGATGGGAAGAGCTGAATGACAGGTTCTACAAGAAATTAGCTTTCGGAACGGGTGGAATGAGGGGGCGGACGATTGGCAGGGTGGTTACCGCTGCAGAGCGTGGGAGTCACGAGGCCTCAGAGAGGCCAGAGGTGCCCTGCCATGGGACGGCTACGATGAACTTCTATAATCTGAACAGGGCGATTCGGGGCTTTATCGCCTACCTGAAGAAGGATTTGAAGGATGCGGGAGAAGATCGCAGGCCAGTGTTTGTGATTGCCCACGATACCCGTTATTTTTCTGCTGAATTCGCGCGGTATTGCGGGAAGGTCTGCGCAGAGCTGGGATGTGATGCCCATCTATTCGATGGTCCCCGTTCCACTCCGGAACTCTCTTTTGCGCTGCGGCAGCTGGGAGCAGATGGTGGAGTCGTTCTGACGGCGAGCCACAATCCCGCGCAGGACAATGGGTTCAAGGCCTACTACCGTGATGGAGGCCAAATCGTTGATCCTCACGCGCAGCGTATCATGGAAGAGGTGAACACTCTTGTGAGCGATAGTTACGAGGCTCTCCCGAATCAAGAAAGAGGGACGGTGCATGTCCTTGGCGCGGAGATGGACCAGCAGTATATGCTGAGGTTGAAAAAAAATCTTTTGGCTCCGGAGTTACTTGAAGGGCGCCCTGCCAAGGTGGTCTATACCAACCTTCACGGCACTGGAGGATGGATCGTAGTGCCCATGCTCCGAGAACTAGGCTTCGAGGTCTTTACGGTGGCTGAGCAGGATGCCCAGGATGGGGCCTTTCCAACGGTGTCCTCTCCGAACCCCGAGAACGCCGCGGCACTGCAAAAAGCCATTGAGCTGGCAGAGGAGATTGGGGCGGATGCGGTGATTGGGACGGATCCGGACTGTGATAGGATGGGGGTGGCAGTGCGTGCTGCCAGTGGTGACATGCAGTTATTGAGAGGAAACCAGATAGGGGCTCTCCTCGCCTGGTATCGAATAAAGACCTACTGTGATAAGGGCATTATTACGGAGTCGAACAGAAGTCGTGCGACTCTGATCAAGACTTTCGTAACTACCGATTTTCAATCAGCAATTGCGCGTCATTATGGAATCGGGGTTGTGAATACCTTGACTGGTTTCAAGTATATCGGGGAGAAGCTTCGCAAATATGAGGAGGCAGTCCCTGCAGAAAAGCGGGCGAACTATTGCTCTCTGGACGAAGAGAAAACACGAGCCCTGCGACTGGAATACTCCAAGTTCTTCGTGTTTGGAGGGGAAGAGAGTTACGGGTATCTTGGAAGTGACTTTGTTCGGGATAAAGATGGGAATGGGTCGGTAGTGATGTTTGCTGAGTTAGCCGCTTTTGCTATGAGTGAGGGCAAGCATGTGACGGATCTTCTGGATGATCTTTACCAGCAGTTTGGTTTCTATCACGAGCTCAACACTCACCTCGTAATGGAGGGTGCTGAGGGAGCAGTGAAAATTGCCGGTCTGGCCGAGTCGTATTCCACGCATCCCCCATCCTCAATTGGTGGAGTGGATGTGGTGAAAGTTCGGGATTTCAGTCGAGAGGAGATCTTCGATGAAGAGGGAGACCGTATTCCCAAGACCGGAATGATGATGATCACTCTAGCGGATGGAAGGCGCTATGCGATCCGCCCATCCGGGACCGAGCCCAAGATCAAGTTCTACCTTTTTGGGAATGGAGCGCCTGATCCCGTTGATTTGGAAGCTAGCAAGGCGGATGTAAAAAAAGAGGTCGAGATGCTCTGGCAAGCGCTCGAATCGGACGCCCTGAGTCGCATGGGCTCGCTCGCCCCCTCAGGGAAAGATGCCTAATAGGAGTCCTTCGGAAGAGAACTTCAAACTTTGCGCCAGGTGGCAGCGTAACCCCTGGTATCAAGATGGATAAAGGTTGGGTAGAGTCCGACCCCGCCTCGAAAAAACCCCTCTCTGCGGAGTTGCAGCGCTGTATCGAAAGCTTTCCTTGGTGAACAGAAATAGACGAGGTCCAGCGCCTGATTACGGGTATGGTAGGAGCCCTTGACCGCGCCTGGGACCTTGGCATTGTAGCGCGGACTCCGGTAGCCAGAGGTGATTCGGCATATGGGGGTTTGTAGGCGCTCTCGAAGTTCGTCGGCGACCTTCAGGGTAGGGGCAAGTTTTTCCCACAGTTTGACGGGTGGAAGTGTATTCTCAACTCCACCCATGACACCTCGGTGTGGATCAATGATTTCCTCGGCTGAGAGATGACGAAGGTCAAGGGTGAGGAGAAAGTCTCTGAAGGAGTCCTCCAGCTCAAGAGGTCGTCCCAGAGGAGGGTTCGGCTCGGTCTCCCAAGGTGTATCAGGAACGGGGAGTGGGGATTCCTGCTGGTCTGCGAGATTGAGATCAGGGGTGTAAGGCACTGGAGAGACAGGGCTCCGTCGTCTGGTGGCTCCGAGGTGAGCAGGGAGCTGAAGAAGCTTACGGCCAGCACAGAGGGAAGATATCGCGCCGAAACCCAGAACCGAACCGGACTGGAGAAACCGCCTTCGCTGCAGAGTGGAGCGGGAGATATTCATGACGAACAGTCTAGGTCAAAATTACTACGTATTTCTTAAGTAATTGGAAGCCTGAAAACCAAGAATAAGGGAATTGTGCTTATTCCGTGGGGTGGCGAGACTCCATCCTCGATGAGAATTATCAAGGTGCTGTGGCCGTGGTGTGCGGTGGTGCTCTCAGGAGTATTGCTGGCTCTCTGCTACGCACCATTTGACACGCCGGCGATGGTTTGGGTTGGGTTGATCCCGCTGTTCGCCGCGGTCTGGGGGAGCGGAGGTGTGAAACGAGGGCCCCGGGGGTTCGCGCTGGGTTATCTCGCTGGCCTGAGTTTCTGGTTGATCAATCTTAAGTGGATTTCGGAGGTGGGGACGATTGGCTGGATTGCGGTCTCCTGTTTCCTTGCTCTCTATTTTGCGCTCTGGGGACTTTTTGCCTCGGGGGCAGGTAACCCTTGGCGGCAGAAACCCGAAGTGCTGGGAGAGTCTGAGACAGGTATTGCCGCCAAGGTCAGCGAGCGTCTGAAGAAGGAGAAGAGGCGGCGAGGAAGGTCGGTTGAGGAGTCTCGCAGGGTGTTGATATTTGCGATTGTGAATGCTTGTTGCTGGTGTGGACTAGAATGGATCCGGGGATGGTTTTTCACGGGGTTTGGCTGGAACGGGCTTGGGGTTGCCTTTCATAATCAGCCAATTCTGGCGCAGGGTGCAGACCTTGTTGGGGTTTCTGGTTTGTCGTTTCTCCCCGTTTTCGTCATGGGGGTAGTTGTTCAGGTTGGCCGAGGATTATATCAGGAAATTCAGAGCGGGCGGTTACGCGCTCATTGGGATTTTGGATGTGCGATGGTAGTTCTCGCGAGCTGTTTCATGTATGGGGTCTGGAAATTGCATGGTGAGCGCGAGGAGGCCTCTACCCCTCTGAACGTGCTCCTCGTCCAGTTAAACATTCCCCAGGAGGCCAGCCAGAAACTCTGGTCTGCGGAAGACATCTATAGAGGTTATGAGGAAGAAACCCTGGAGGCGCTCGAAAGTCTAAGCCTTGCTAATGAGCAGCGAGTTAAGGACGCAATGGAGGCGGGATATCCCGAGCCCGTTAGTCTGGATGTTCCTGATTGGATCGTATGGCCCGAGTCAGCTCTTCCCGACGTGCTCTACTACGGGAAGAAGAATGAACAGGAGCTCGGGCGGAGATCACTTTCATTACTTGAAGAGGTGAAGTCTCGCGGTCAATTCACGCTTTTGTTTGGAATGCTGGAATATGAAGCCGAGAGAATCATGCCTTCTGCGCCACTGACCAGAAAGGAGAGGGGCAAAGCCTTCAATTCTCTGGTTGCGCTTCCCAAGGGAGAAAGTGTGTTCCGGACTTACCGCAAGCAACACCTTGTTCTCTTCGGGGAGACCATTCCTTACGTGGAGCAGCTTGGTGTTCTGCGGTGGCTCTGGGAGAAGTCGGCCGGAACTGAATACGGAGGGTCTTTTAGCGCAGGGGATCAGCAGGAGCCAATGAGGTTGCCTTTACCCTCGGCAGAAGGGGAGGAATTTTCAGTGATACCAACGGTCTGCTTTGAAGATACCGTTGCACGAAAGATGCGAAAATTTGTGAAGGGGGGAGGGCAGCTGATCGTCAATATTACGAATGATGGTTGGTTTAAGAACAGCGAGGCAGCCGCGCAGCATTTTGCTAACGCGAAGTTCCGCTCCATTGAGTTTCGGCGTCCCACAGTACGCTCGGCGAATACCGGCGTCAGTGCGGTGATCAACAGCCATGGAACTGTATTGAACCGTAAAACAATGGAGAGACGAATTCTTCTCAATGATTCAGATTCGCATCTGACCCGCGGCTGGCTCTATTCGACCGTATATGTCCCACTTGCCGGTCGTTTGACCGTCTATGCCCGGTTTGGGGACTGGTTCGCCGTGCTGGCCTTGCTGGCGGCTATTGGATGGTGGATCACACGACGGAGTGATAGGTTCGGAAAAAGAGGGTAGAATGAATTGAATAGGGCTGAGTGACCCTTGACGCTTGAAAGTATCGCCGGAGGACGATAACAGGCCATCTGATGGCTGGTGGTGATGTCAGAGGCGTTCTGCAATATGTGCCTATGTTCCGGGGGAGAACATTCGTCGTGGTATTCGATGAGGGCTTACCGGAATCTGCAGTTGCAGAGGCCTTGCTTGATCTCAAGGTCCTTCAGGGAATTGGGGTGAATCTGGTCATTGCAGTGGCAGGTGGCGAAGAGGCGGTCTCGGTGGCAGCCGATCGGGCACTGGACCTCGAGATCAGGTTTGCCCGTTTGAATGGCGAGGAATCAGTTGGTCCGATTTTGGAGCGCGGACAGGCAGCCATTGTCAGGTGCCCAGCAGACGGAATTTTTGGAGAGTCACTGGCTAGCCTGGGCTCGGAAATTGGAGCCACCAAGCTCATTGGATTACTTAATGGCCCCGGGATTCTCAGAGGTGGACAGGCAGTCCGTGCCGTTTCCTGCTCTATGCTGCGGGGATTTCTGGATGATTCTTCAGGAGCCGCCCTGACTGGTGGAGAGCTTCTGAAAGATGCCGCCGTGGTTTGCCGGGCGGGTGTGCCCAGGGTTCATATTCTTGATGGTCGACAACAGGGTGTATTGGCTGACGAGTTATTCTCTAATGAGGGGGTAGGAACGATGGTTCATGCGGATAGCTACCGCGACGTACGCTTCCTTCGTGAAGACGACGTTCCGGAGCTTCTTGCCATGATCGGGCGTTCAGTCCGGGCGTCTCACCTGGTGCCTCGCGATTACGAGGAGATTCTCCGGAAAGCAGATGATTTCCTCGTATTGTGTGTGGATGACAACGTAGTGGGCTGCGTTGCACTACATTGTCACCGGACTGATCTCGCGGAACTGGCCTGCCTCTACGTGAAGCAGTCTCATGAGTGTCGTGGCTATGGAAAATTGCTTGTGGAAGCGGCTGAGGAGAGAGCCAGCGAGCGGGGTATTAATACGATCTTTGCGCTGACAACCCGGGCGGTTTCGTTCTTTGAAAACCTGGGTTACAGGATGGCGGATACCTCGATTGTGCCCGAGAACCGCGCAAGAAAGTGCGAGGAAAGTGAGAGGAGTTCTGCCGTGCTTACCAAGAACCTTGGCTAGATCAGTCCCTCCCCGGTGGGAGGAGGCGCGAGACGCTAGTTCTTTCCGGGATCCTCCGGACACTCCGCCATGATGGTGTGATATATGGAAAGGTTTCGAAGGGTCTCTGACCACAGTGATTGATCATGGGTTCTGATCAGTAGGTCAGCGGTGGGTTTGGCTGGTATCCAGGAACGATGGCGAATTTCGTCCTCCAGTTGGCCCCGGGACCACCCCGAGTATCCGAGAAAGGCCCTGACAACGACCCCGGGAGTCTTGGCCCGTTTTATGGCATCTGGCGCAGCAATGCTGGTTTCAAAGCATAGGCCTTCACTTTCGGACCACCACAGGGCAGCAAAGGAGAGATTCTCGTTTGAAACTGGGCCGCCGAGGTAAACAGGGATACCGGAGAGAGCTTTGAATTCCTCCTGCTCAAGGAAATCGCCTACGTTATGATCGGACGGGTGATTCAGAATGAGTCCGCAGGCTCCTTCTTCGGCATTGTGCTCCGTGAGAAGGATCACGGAGTGATGAAAGGGGCCCTCACCCAGGGTGGGATCAGCAATCAACAGTTGGCCTTCGAGGCGTATTGGTGCGTCATAGCCGGTCGAATCAGCCATGCAGGTAGCGTGAATGCAGCCAGAGGGTGCGTCAAGGGAGCTCCGGGGGTTGAGGAATCGGGCCTTGGGATGAGGGGGCGATATTTTGAGGTTCAGCTAACGACAATTAGCGACTAAGAACCTACTGTGTTCGTTGACCACACTAGGATCTATGCGCAGGCAGGGAACGGCGGAAATGGCGTGGTCAGCTTCCGGCGAGAAAAGTTTGTGCCCCGTGGAGGTCCGGATGGGGGAGACGGCGCGCAAGGTGGTGACGTGATCCTCATAGTGGATCAGCATACCGATAATCTCAGGTCGTTTCACTACAACCCCCGGATGATCGCGAAGGACGGTGGGCACGGACAGAGTTGGAAACGCCACGGAAAGAATGGAAAATCCGTGGTGGGAAAGGTGCCACCGGGAACGTTGGTGTATCGGAGTTCAGCTAAGACCGTCACGGAGGCAGTGCAGCTGGAACAGTCTGGGGCAGGGATAGACTTGGAGCTCGTTGCGGATCTGACATCCGAGGGAGAGGAGCTTGTGCTCTGCAAGGCGGGCGACGGAGGAAAGGGAAACTGGCAGTTTCGTAGTTCTACGAACCGTGCCCCGGAGGAGTTCACGATTGGGACGGAGGGGGCGGAGGGAGTGTTTTATCTCGAGCTGCGCCGTATTGCAGATGCCGGAATGGTTGGATTTCCCAATGCGGGGAAATCAACCCTCACGACAAAGCTGAGTGCGGCTCGTCCAAAGGTAGCGTCCTATCCATTTACGACTTTGAATCCGATGGTCGGAGTGGTGGAGTTTGATGATTTCAAACGGTGTACGATTGCAGATATCCCGGGCTTAATTGAAGGGGCCCATGAGAACCGCGGACTTGGTCATGAATTTTTAAGGCATATTACAAGGTGTGGCCTCCTTCTTTTCGTGGTGGACATGGCCGGAAGCGAATGCCGGGATCCTATTTCTGATATCGAGACGCTTCGAACGGAAATTAAATTGTATGAGCCGGAGCTGTCCAAGCTCGATTGGATAGTGATTGCCAATAAGATGGACCTTGATGAGGCGGAGGAGAATCTGACTCAATTCCGACAGCGTTTCCCGAAGGTGGAGATTGTTCCCGTTTCAGCTATGCTGGAGGAGGGCCTTGAAGAGTTGCGGGCGCTCCTATGTGAGCGGGTTGGAAAGAGAGACCGGTAGTCGCACGCCAGCAGGGAGGGTTTCACTACGATCAATGATCCATGTCGGCAAATCAGAAGACTTTGGTTTTTGTGTATGGCACCTTGCGGCGCGGATCCTCTAATCACTTCAGGTTGGGCAAGGCGCCTTTTGTGGAAGAGGCTTGGATTCTCGGACGCCTCTATCGCATTGATTGGTATCCGGGAATGCGGTTGGACGAGGAAGGGGTCCCGGTTCGGGGAGAAATCTACGAAATTGAGCGGGAAGCGCTGCGGGAGCTGGATGTTTTTGAGGGAAATGAGTTTGAGCGTCTGAAGACCAAGGTACACGCCAAAGGGGCCGGGGATTTCCATGTCTGGCTCTACGAATACTGTAGGGAAGTGGATTCCGACGCAGAGCTTTTGCCAGCGGACTGGGCGCATCACGAGAGAAAGAATGACCGGAAGGTTCCTGCCCCGCTCTTCAGTCTGGCTACCTTCATCTTATTGCCAGCTACTGCGGCCTTGGGTGCGTTCATGACTTGGGCAGATCCAGACTCTTTCAGCAGGCTTAGCTGGATCTTGCAGGCTGTCAGTATCGTTCTTCCCCTTCTCGCTTTTCTCGCCGGGAGAAAAGCTCATGCACGACAGGAACGGTGGGCGGAGGGTGCTGAGGTATGTGCCGCAGTAGCCTTCATTGTCTTCTGCCTGATGCTGCTCATACGGTTCCTTCCCTCCGCTTTCGAAGCGTTTCCGAACTAGTCGGGGTGAGCGGATTGCTCTCCTAGCGGAAGTGAGGATATCACTGGGCAGGGATTTATCGGCCAAGGAGGCTTCCCATCGGGGCGTAGAGCTCGGTCTGGCGGGAGGTTTGCTCGAGCAAGTCATCAGCAAGGGTAATTTTCCCTTCTTCAAAGAGAGTGATAGTGCTGGATCCTCCAAAAGAAAAATAGCCGCGTTCATCACCGCGGTTGATTTTTTCGCCGGGAGCAAACGTCTGGGAAATGGACCCCACGTTCGTGGCGCCGATATCGATCATCAGGATGGTGCCGAAACGGCTGGTCTCAAGCTCGGTGATCATTCTCTTATTTTGCCACAGGTAGGAAAGGTTGCGGCGAAGAGCAATGGGGGAAACGGAGAAGAGCGCTCCGTTGATGAGGCTGGAGGTGGATGGGATTCCCGCAGCGGGGAAATGAAAGCGGTGATAATCGGTGGGACAGAGGCGGGAGAGAACAAGACTCCCTTTAGCGAACCTCTTGCTGAGCTCATCGGAGCCAAGAAGAGAAGAAAGAGAGAAACGCTGCCCTTTGACGAAGACCGAAGTGATCTCCGAGATATTTGGGAACCCGAGGTGGCGGCCATCGCATGGGAATGTGGCGGCGTCTGGATCCGGGTCAAAGGGACGGGCTTCGAGTTTGAGCTTTCGAATGAAAAACTCGTTGAAGCTTTTAAAGGATTCCAGAGGCTCTGCGAACTCGGAGGAATTGAGGGCGAACTCCTTGATGAAGGGGGCTACGAGCGCGCGACTCGCCGGACGGGCCATTCGCCGACCATACCATCGGGAAAAAAAGGGTTTCTTGACTACTTGCTGGAGCAGAGAGCCCCAGCGGGTCTCGTAGGCGAGGCGTAGCCATCTTTCACCGTAAACCTGCTCGGTCTCGAGTCTTTGGGTCAGACGATTATAGTAGCGGATTGGCTCCACGGGAGTGAGATTGCCCCTTGCGTCGAGGGCGTGGCAAGATTAGGTGTCCCGGAGACGCTAACCCATATGTATTTTCAACATTCTTCGCCCTCAGGTGCTTTTGTGGCTGGCCGCAGGCTCAGGCGACCGAGGTGGGCGGTGCGGTGGTTTGCGATATTCGGGCTGCTGACGGTAGTGAGCGGCTGCGAACAGGCCGACCGAGAGGTCACGGTGACGGCATCAAGTCGAAGAGATCTGGTTCTTTGGGACAAGGCCTACCCTGGTGACCTCAAGGATCAGGCGCCCTCCGAGTGGCGAAGGGTGCCTTGGACTCAGATGCGCTATTATAACTATCGTTTTGGGTTGCGGGGGGACGGTGAGATCTGGCTGAGCGTGGTGCCGAGTCGGACCGAGGATTCAGTTCTCCAAAATATTAACCGGTGGTATAATCAATTCAGGATGCCGGAAATTGTGAGTGTCGAGGATCTCAAGCAGGAGCCTGCGCTGGGGACCACGGGGTATCTAGTCGAGGCGGAGGGCACGTACTACGGGGGAATGGGTGCCGAACCCAAAGAAGATGCCCGAATGATGGCCCTTGCTGTGCCAATCAGCCGGAATCTCGTGACGATCAAAATGGTGGGCTCTCCGGTGGATGTGGATGCAGAAAGGCAGCGATTCCTTGATTACTGTAAAGGGCTCCAGTTTTCTGACGTAGATGTTATTGAATCACCTGAGGCAAAGTGAGCGATTCCCCGAATGAATCCAGATCCACAGATGTGGACGAGTATTTCGCCAAGGCTGGAGAGAGGGCCGAGGCGGGCGGGAAGGGTGCTGCAAGTAAGAAGTCCGTGTTTAAGGATGGGGCAGTGGTGAGCGAGGAGGCAGCGGTAAGCGAGGAAAGACCCCCGACCCAATCGACACCCATACCCCCATACCAGGCAACGGTGAGCCAGAAATCTAGGCCGGGGAGAAGTTTCTGGTCCTGGGCGTTTCGTGTCATGGCCGGATTCGAAGTGGCGATCATTTGTTTATTGATGCTTTTTGCGGCTACCTTTTTTGGGACCCTCGAGCAGACTCAGGCAGGACTCTACCTGACCCTCCAGAAATACTTCGATATGGAGGCTCTTTTTGTCATTCCCGAGCTGAATGGGAAAATGATCCCCTTGCCGATCCCGGGGACTTTCTGGGTTAGCGCAGTACTCGTTGTCAACATGACCCTAGGAGGCCTGATAAGGGCAAGGAAGGGATTGAAAACTGCGGGAGTTCTCATAGCTCATTTCAGCATGATTTTTCTCCTGGTGGCGGGAGGAGTCTCTCAGCTCAGCAAGAAGGAGGGTGTTATGCACGTCTATCAAGGTGATCGATCCGATTACGCCCGTAGTTATACGGAGCCGACCATCGAGATTTATCCAAATAGTGAGAGTGGGCAGCGTGAAAGGCCTTTCGTAATAGACACTAAGCAACTGAGTGGTCTCAAGCCGGGGCAGTCCCTCACTGTTCGGTTGCCAGATCTTCCTTTTGATCTCAAGGTTACTGGTTTTCTTCGCAGTTCGGATCTTCTTCAGCTCGCGAGGGCC
Organism: Roseibacillus sp.; assembly: GCA_029242545.1. Taxonomy (GTDB): domain Bacteria; phylum Verrucomicrobiota; class Verrucomicrobiia; order Verrucomicrobiales; family Akkermansiaceae; genus Roseibacillus_B. The sequence goes on along the minus strand of JAQWTV010000139.1, from coordinate 173 downwards.
AAGGAGCAGTATGAGGGGGAGAGAGTCGTGGATGGTTTTTTCCTCAAGGAAAAGAAGCGGGCTCAGCAGGAAGAGACCAATTTGACTGGTTGCTACCTCACGGTTCTCGATAAAGACGGTGCCGCGCTTCAAGAGATGCTGCTGCACTACAATGGGATGCTCTTCCCGACTCC
>JAQWTV010000116.1 GCA_029242545.1 Roseibacillus sp. | reverse complement strand
GTGTCGCCCACTTGCACGCTTTCGCCATCGACCACTGAATCGGGAACGATGTCAGCGGCCGCACTTTTGGATTCCACTGTCGTGACCTTGAGATTGGCGATCACCGCATCATCCCGAACAACCTCCAGAGTAGAGTTCTTAACGATCCCGAGGTCATCACCACCAGCGAGAGTGACGAACCCGAGGGTCGCGTAAACACTCCGAATCCGCGTCTCTGCGTTCGGGTTACTCTCTCCCGAGACCCTCCAGCTGATCCGCTCCCGCACATCAGCAAGGGAAGCTTCCACCCCAGCGAGCTGCGCCTCGAGGTCCGCTTGGTTGGCTTCTCCCTGGGTGATATCCAATTCAATCTGGCTAAGGTCACTCGTCAGCTGTTTCAGCTCTGCGACAACCTGTTTGACATCTCCGAACTCCTTGATGGAGTCGTCCTTCTCATCCGCCTCGGCCGTCTTGGCCTTGCCTTCGGCCTCCAGAACCGCGACCTCTGCCTTCAGCTGATCGTTCTTCTCCTGCTGAGCTGCGTTCTCAGTAGTCTTGGCCTCATTCTCGGAGTTGAATTCTGTAAGGGTGGTATTAGTAGCCTCTAACTTTTTCTGTAATGTCTCCAAGCGTTGCCTAGCGTTGGCGAGAGTGTTCTCCATATCTTGGCGCTTCGTTATCCATCCCTTGTATCCTGCTCCTTCGGTCTCGGTCTTGCCTTGGTTCTTGAATGCAAGGAAGGCAGAGATCGCGAGGACGACCGCCGTTAAAATCGCAAATATATTTGCCATGGTTATTTCGTGCAGTTGGGATTTAGGTGAAGGGCCAATCCTGCATAGCTCTATGGGGCGACCTGCAGTGCTGCCTAGGGTGGACATTAACGACCACTAATCCATCGTAACAACCTTAAAATTACCGGAAAAACCTTCCGTTTCTTTACAAAATGCTTGCCTCGGCCCTTTCTCCCCCGCGCACATGAAGACAATTCTCCGGGTTATCAGCTATCTACGCAGCTACCCCTTGCTGGGTAGTGCCCAGCTGGTATGTGCCACTCTGATGGCCCTGAGTGTGGTCGTCTTCCCTTCAATCACAGGGCATGTGGTGGACGAGATCCTCCCAGAACCCGCCCGCCACCACGAGCTACTCTTCTGGGTTTTCCTCGGTTTAATGGGATTTTTTCTGAAGGACGCCCTGAACTGCGCCCGGATCATCTTAAACAATCACTTCGAACAGCGGGTGATTTTCGATATCCGCTCAGACCTCTACCAGAAGCTCCAACGACTGCCTCTCCGCTGGTTCGACGGGCGCCGCACAGGCGACATCATGACCCGCGTGGTCGAGGACGTCACCGCCATGGAACGCGTGCTGATCGACGGTATCGAACTGGGCCTCGTCGCCATGATCCAGCTCTTGGCCGTGGGCGCGGTCATGTATTACACGGATGTTACAGTGGCGCTCTGGGCAACCCTTCCCGTGCCCTTTCTCATGATCGGCGCGTGGATCTACACCAGAAACGCCCGGGACCGCTACCGGGGACAGCGGGATGCCGCCAGCGACATGAACTCTCTTCTTCATGACAACGTTTCCGGAATTTCCCAGATCAAGACCTATACGGCGGAGGACAGGGAGCATGAGCGATTCAATGCGTTCTCAGACAAGCTGCGACAGGCGAGCCTTCGCATCATGCGCTGGTGGGCCTTTTACTCTCCGGGCATGTCGTTTGTAGGGATGGTAGGCTACGCCCTCGTACTGGGATTCGGATCGCAGGCCGTGATGAGCGGGCGAATGGAGCTGGGCGAGCTCGTCCTCTTCTTTCTTTTGCTTTCCCTCTTCTACGAGCCGGTAAGTAAACTGCACCAACTGAACCAGATGGCCCTCTCTTCCCGCGCTGCTGCCGACCGGGTCTTCGAAATTCTCGACTCAGAGGACGAGCCTCACTCCGAGGCGGGGGACTCTCTTAAACAGCCTGTGCAGGGAGATGTTCGGTTCGAAGGCGTATCGTTTTCCTACGGAGAGCAATCAACTCTGCGGGATATCACCCTGCACGCCAAACCGGGAGAGACTATCGCACTGGTCGGTCCCACCGGGGCAGGCAAGTCGACCATTGTCAGCCTACTGTGTCGGTTTTATGAGTACAACAGCGGCTCGATCACCATCGACGGACAGGAGCTGAACCAAACCCGTAAGTCCTCGCTGAGATCCGCCCTCGGATACGTGACTCAGGAGGCCTTTCTCTTCAACGGAACGGTTCGCGAAAATCTGCTTCTAGCGAAACCCAAGGCAGACGAGGCAGATCTCTGGAAAGCGCTGGAATCTGCCAGGGCGGACAGCCTGGTCCGCGAGCTACCTGAAGGACTCGACACGAATGTTGGCGAACGCGGAGTCAAGCTGTCCGGGGGAGAAAAGCAGCGTTTATCCATTGCAAGGGCCCTCTTGAAGGATCCTCCGATCCTTCTGTTGGACGAGGCCACAGCCTCCGTTGACTCAGAAACCGAGCGCCTGATTCAGGAGGCCCTTGAGGCCCTAATGGCTGACCGAAGTGCTTTTGTCATCGCCCACCGCCTTTCAACTATTCGCAACGCGGACCGTATTTACGTCCTCGATGGCGGAACCGTTGTCGAGCAGGGAACTCATGGTGAACTTCTCAAGGCGGACGGACTTTACGCCGAGCTCTCCCGGCAATCCTTCCTGATCCGTCGGGAGGAATCGCCCGAGTAGGGCCCCCGGCTTCCTTTTCAAAGTTTTCGCGTGAACTCGCCCGCCTTCACTGTTCTTATCCTGACCCTCTCCCTATGATCGACATCCGAGAAATCCGCGATGATTCCGACAGCATCAAGCAGCGCCTAGCCTGGCGCCATGATGGTTCTGCGGACATGATCGATGAGGTCCTCAGCTGCGACGAGCGTCGCCGCAAGGCGGAAACATCGAAGCAGAAGTTGCAAGCCGAGCGTAAGCAGACCTCCAAGGAAATTGGCGCTCTGCGCGCAAAAGGCGAGGACAGCTCTGCCATCGAAGCCCAGGTAAAGGAAATTGGCGACCAGATCAAATCACTGGAGGAAGAAGGCTCAGCAGCTGAGGCCCGCCAGACCGACCTGCTCCTGAATATACCCAATCTTCCCCATGCAACAATTCCGCAGGGTGAAACTGAGGAGGACAACCCGGAACTGAGAACGTGGGGAGTGAAGCCCGCTATCAATAATCCAGTGGATCACGTTGCTCTGGCTGAGCGCCATGGCCTTATCTCTTTTGAGGACGGGGTTCGCATCGCTGGAAGTGGGTTCCCTGTATACCGCGGAGAGGGAGCACGTCTTCAGCGAGCCCTTATCCAGTATCTTCTCGATCTTCAGACCAGAGAGCACGGGTATGAAGAAGTCGGAGTGCCCTACGTAGCCAGGCAGGAGTGCGGGATTGGCACCGGGCAGCTGCCGAAATTTGCAGAGGAAGTCTACCCTACTGAAAGCGGGGAGCTCTTCCTCATCCCTACCGCAGAGGTTCCTGTAACCAACCTTTACCGCGACACCTTGCTGCAGGAAAAAGACCTCCCCGTGAAAATGACCGCGCACACTCCATGCTGGCGAAGAGAGGCCGGGAGCGCGGGAAGAGACAATCGTGGAATCATCCGGGTCCACCAGTTCGACAAGGTCGAACTTGTTCAAATTGTCCATCCAGACGAATCCTTTACCGCTCTTGAGAAGCTGACCGGTCATGCCGAGGCCGTTCTGCAATCGCTGAACCTTCACTACCGGGTGATTGAGCTTTGTGGTGGTGACATCGGGTTTGGAGCGGCGCGGACCTATGACATTGAGGTATGGGCTCCCGGTCACGGTAAGTATCTCGAGGTTTCTAGCTGCTCTAATTTCACCGACTATCAAGCCCGCCGCATGAAGCTGCGCTTCAAGGACGCCGAGGGGAAAAACCGGCTCTGCCATACCCTGAACGGTTCCGGAACGGCCCTCCCCCGCCTCTATGTCGCCCTTCTGGAGCAAAACCAACAGGAAGACGGCTCCATTAAGATTCCAGAGCCTCTGATCCCCTACTTCCGAGCCGACCAAATCGGTTAAGTCTGGGCCTGCGTGAAGTTCAAAGGGAGGCACACCTCGGCACGAAGCTCCCCAGCACCCGGCAGGCGCCTTGATTCCCCCGCCCAAATCAACCTAGGCTGTCCCCTGCAGACGATGCCCTTAGCTCTCGATTCCCGCTTTTCGCCCCGCCGACGCTATCTTCTCGGCATATCCGGCGGACGTGACTCGGTGGCACTTCTTCATACCCTGCTCGAAGCGGGAGCCCAGAAAGTCGTCCTATGTCACCTGAACCATCAGCTACGCGGTCTGTTTTCCGCCCATGACGCCGCCTTTGTCCGAGATCAGGCCGAGGCCTGTAACCTCCCTTTCGAAATTTCTCGCGCTAATGTCCAACGCCGCGCGGAGGAAGAAAAGGTCTCCATCGAGGTCGCTTCGCGGCGTTCCCGTCACGACTTCTTCACGGAGTGTGCTCGTAAGCATCGGTGCAATACGGTCCTACTCGCCCATCACGCAGACGACAATGCCGAGACCATTCTTCTGAATCTGTTGAGGGGCTCGGCCGGCTTCAAGGGAATGAGGTACGAATCCAAGGTCGAGGTCGGGCGAAAAAAACTGACCTTGCTTCGTCCGCTTCTGGGGGTCCGCCGTAGCGAAATCGACCGTTTCCTTGAGACTGCTGCCATACCATACAGGGATGACGCTAGTAACACGGAACCTTTCACTCCTCGGAACAGACTCCGCTCTGAAATCTTGCCACTGCTTGGGGAGCTAATGACGCGTGATGTTGTCCCGGCAATTGTCCGTGCATCCGAAGCTAGCCTGGAAAGCGAGCAGGCTCTAGACGAGCTCATTGAGACTCTTGGTCTTGTCGATCCACAGGGCCGGCTCTTTTTACCGAAGATCCGCAAACTGGCGGAACCTTTGCAACGACGTGCTCTTTTCCTTTATCTAAAGGACTCGGGCGTATCCAACCTTTCCAGGGACTTAGTGGATCGCTGCCTGCCACTCCTCTCTCCAGACTCACCGGCGAGGGTAAGTCTGCCGGGAGCCTTACATTGCTGCAGGCGCGCCAGTCGAATCTTTGTCGAATAAGATTGGAACGGGCCCGGATTCTCGGGTCGTAGTGCCCGCTTATTTTTTGGAATCCCTCAGCTGCTCTTTGACCTTCTCCTCAAGTTCCGCATAGAGCTTTTCGTCTGCACGAAGAGCTTCTTTGGCCCCATCTCGACCCTGAGCCAGTTGTTCGCCATCGTAGCTGAACCAACTTCCCCGCTTCTGGACGAGATTATATTCCAAGGCCAAATCAAGAAGCGATCCAACAGACGAGATTCCCTCGTTATACATGATGTCGAATTCCGCCTCAGTGAATGGCGGCGCAACCTTGTTTTTGACAACTTTGATCCGAGTTCGGTTCCCTTGCACCGATCCATCAGTCGCCTTGATTTGACCGATCCGGCGAATGTCCAATCGCACAGAGGAAAAGAATTTAAGGGCCCGACCACCCGGGGTGGTTTCGGGATTACCGAACATCACTCCGATCTTCTCTCTGATCTGGTTTGTAAAGATGCACACTGTGCGGGCCTTGGAGATGAGTGCCGTTAATTTTCTCATCGCGGCACTCATCAAACGGGCCTGCGTTCCCACCGTTGAATCACCAATTTCGCCTTCGAGCTCCTGCCTAGTCACCAGCGCCGCAACAGAATCCAGCACTACAACATCGATGGCATTCGAACGCACAAGTGCTTCGCAGATCTGCAGAGCTTCTTCCCCGGAAGATGGCTGCGAAACAAGGAGGTCATCCAGGTTGACCCCGAGTTTCCTTGCGTATTGAGGGTCTAAAGCGTGCTCCACATCAATAAATGCGGCGAGGCCACCCCTCCGTTGGGCCTGCGCAATCGCAGTTAGGGTGAGAGTTGTTTTCCCAGAGGATTCCGGGCCATACACCTCAACGATCCGCCCGCGAGGCAAGCCCCCGACACCAAGGGCCCGGTCAATGAGCAGGTTCCCGGTGGGAATGACATCAATGTCCATGCAATTCTCATCTCCCATCCGCATGATTGCGGTTTCTCCGAATTCCTTCTGGATCGACGAAATGGCTAGATCGAGATTCTTCTTTCGGGCTTCTGCCATCTTCTGGGCAGCTTTATCCTTCACCGGCGTGGCTGCAGCTTTGGTGGAGGGCGTCTTTTCTTCAGGCGAAGAGGCGGAGGGGGAGGCTTTTGGGTTGGCCATTGGCTTAGGTTTAGCAGCAAGAGTACTCATGACAATTTTGATTTATTCTTCAGTCAGCTTAGGGCCCGAGCTGGATGATGGCAAGAACAAAGATGTTCTAGTGAACACTTGTTCAAAAGAGCTATATTTTTGGGTTCACAGCACAAACTTGGTTTAGGTTGAAAGCTCTTTTCCACCATCAACTCCAGTCCCTTTGGACACCATTCCCAAATTTTCCCTGATATATGATAAGCCGCTCTGGCTGCAAATCGGCCAACATGTCGGGTCAGGACCATTGGCTCATTCAATGGGCTGATCAGAAGTTTCAATTTCCCCCCTCGGTAGCCTCGATAGTATCATCGCGAGCAGTGGGGTTCTGACCCGGGTGTGATCGGGTCCCGCTCCCTAAAATCCACCACTTCATCAGCATTCCCTCATGCGAAGCCTTCTAATAGTAACCCTCCTACCCTTGCTGCTCGCTACCTTTTCCTGCCGACCCGTCGACCCTCAGCCATTGATCAGCCCTCGCGTAGCCTCCAAGTCAAGTGTGGTCCCGAAGGGTAAGGTGGTCCTCATTCATGGGATTTTTGACACCCGAATCGGTCTCCCCTCCCTGTATCAAGCCATCGTAAATGATGGATACGAATGCCTGATGCCCTCACTAAAACCGGTGGACGGTCGGGACGGGCTCGAGCCAATGGCCAGGCAACTTCAGAAGGAGATTGATCGGAAGTGGGGCACCTCCTGTGAGTTCTCGCTGGTGGCATTCAGCATGGGAGGGCTGATCTCGCGCTACTATCTTCAGGAGCTTGGTGGGGCCTTACGCTGCCAAGGGCTCTACACGATCGCTACGCCGCATAATGGTAGCTATGTGGCCTACCTTTATCCCGGGCGCGGAACGAGCCAGATGCGGCCAGATAGCGAATTTATTTTCCAGCTCAAGAGAAGCGAACACGTCTATGACACTCTGCAGATACCAACCACATCCTACCGAAGCGCGGTCGACATAGTCATGATGCCCTTGGAAAGCCCCAAGTGGCACCGGGGCGACAACGTGCGTCTCTGGTCTCCTTTGCACCCCGCTCTTCTCTGGGACAAAAAGCTCCACCGGGACCTCCTCAGACGGCTCGACCAGAATAGAAAGCCTGAGCTAAAATGACTCCGCTCTCACTTGGACGCTACCCTTCGGAATACACCCGCTGGACTTCCTCTCCGATAATGCGAAATCCCTCTTCCACGACTTTTTCGGGCATCGTGAACGAGATCCTCAGGCACTCATCTCGATGGGCCCAGCTACTTTCCTCTAGGCCGTAGAAGAAATAGTTTCCAGGCACTACCAGAACATTCCTCGCCTTGAGCCGCTGGTAAAGCTCAGAGGACTTTATCGGCAAGCCTTCGAACCAGAGCCAGAGAAACAACGCGCCCTCACGCTTGTGAACCCGCCATGGGAGCGCGGGATCGAAATACTTTTCGATCATGGCCAGAGCCTGGTCCGAACGGTCACGGTAAAATGGCTGTACCACCTCGTCGCTCAATCGCAGAATCTCCCCACTCTCCATCAGCGGCTGCATAATGGCCTGACCCGCATTGGTATTGGAAAGTCCCACAATCGAAGTCATCGAGGTCACCCACCGGATCACCTCCTCCCGAGCGATGACAATACCCGTACGAGTTCCCGGCAATCCGATTTTTGAGAGGCTCTGGGTCAGAATGATATTCTCGTTCCAAACCGGAGTGCCTCCGCTGAAAATGATATTGGGAAAGGGGGCTCCATAAGCATTGTCGATGATGAGCGGGATCTCATGCTCCGCAGCCAGCCCTGCAAGCTGCCGGATCTCATCATCCGTCAGGACATTTCCGGTAGGGTTTGTCGGCCGTGATACACAGATCGCAGCTACCTCATCATCAATTTCGAGAGAATCAAAATCAACCCGGTATTTGAACTCGTGCTCCCCAATCAAATCAATCCTCGGCTTCACGCTCCGGAAAAGATCACCCCCAGCCGATTGGTTGGCATAACCGATGTATTCCGGAACCAGAGGAAGAAGGACTTTCTTGCGTCGCCCATCCTCAAAGCGCCCAGCCAATGAATTGAACAAGAAGAAAAAGGCAGTCTGGCCTCCCGCAGTGATCGCGACATTTTCCGGCCCAAGGCTCCACCCAAATTTACGGCGCAGGAGACCGGCAAGCGCGTTCCGGAATTTTTCATTCCCTGCAGGGCCCTCGTAATCGCCAAGCATTCGCTCCAAACCACCATCCTCCGCCATGATCTCTTCCATACGGCGGCGCCACACAGCGTCAATTTCCGGGATGTGGGCAGGCTGTCCACCGCCGAGCATCCACATTCGTTCCCCTCCCGCTGCCAAAGCGAGACCCAGATCCTCCATCAATTCCCCGATGCCGCTACCGGTGCACAACCCCTGGCCAAACTCTGACAATTCCCACGACATATTGGTTAGATCTTCCCTGACTTAGACCACCGCGAGGAGCATCACCATAACAATACCCCGCGTCACAAAAAAAGAGAGGCCCGGGTAAGACCCGGACCTCTCTTTTTTTGAAGCTACGAAAACTGTGCTGCTGGGCTGTTATTCAGTTTTCGCTGGATTTGAAAGTAACGGCAAGGCAGGGCGGCGGGAGGGGCGTTGGCCTCTCGGCAAGGGGAATTTAACGCCGAACAACTTGCTGGGGAAACAGCTCGAAGCTCGTCCGGCTGAGCACCACCGTCCCCCTCCTATCCGACATCTTCACCATCAAGGTATATGCACCGCCTGTGCGACAAGCCTTGTGGATACCGGGGACACTGAGAATTCCAATGCCTCTCCGGCGAAGGTAAAATTTTGATTCTATCGTTCTTCCAACTACTGGGTGGTCTCCGACCTGACCTCTCACAACCTCGACCCAAACGGCGGCGCTTGCGGGCAGGTCACTCAATTCGACCAATACTGGAGGTAATGAGTGGAAAGACTTATCCTCGAGGCCAGATATCACCGCCTTAGTCCTGATCGGACGCAGAGATACCGAAGAAGCTTCGGCAGCCCCCCCCCGCGGAAGTGCCGCGGGAAGGGATGCACTGACAAAAAACACCAAGGTGGTAGTGATGATGAATCCTTTCATTGGTGAGGAGGTAAGGGTGGGTGAACTGTTGGCCTTGACGGCCTGCAGGCTGACGAGGCCCGTCTCATTGACGAAAAAGGATTATCAACCTTTGTGTAAATTTACCAGTGCTTTTTTATAAAAATTCACACACATAATGGCCTCTTATTACGCAATGCGCTAATTATTAGCGCTTTAAGCAATATGTGGATTACCCTTATTTTTTAATCTTTTCCCACAAGGTGGCGATTGAACTACCCCTACAGACCCACAAGAGTCCAAAATTTGAGAGCATTGACCCTGCTCACCTCTCCACTAAAATGGAGATCATGACACTGCAGACCGGCGATTCCGCTCCCGATTTTACCCTCACAACCCTCGGCCCAGATGGACCAGCGCTCGTGAACCTTTCCCAGATTACCCCCGGCAAGAAGACCGTTTTACTGTTTTTCCCCATGGCCTTCACTGGGGGCTGCACTACCGAGATGTGCGAGGTCTCCACCAGCCTTGACCGCTACACCGAGCTGGGCGCTCAGGTCTTTGCTGTCAGCGGTGATAATCCATTCGCTCAGGCAGCGTGGGCAGAGAAGGAGGGTATCACCGTTCCGATCCTGAGCGACTATGAACATCAGGTCGCGGAACAATGGGGTGTCGCATATGACAGCTTCCTCCCGGACAAGAACCTAACTATGGGAGGCGTTACGAAACGCTCGGCCTTCGTCATTGATAGAGAAGGTGTGATTCGTTACGCGGAAGTCAACGACAACCCCGGGCAGAACCCCGACTTCGAGGCCATCCAATCGATCCTCGCGGACCTTAGCTAATACGATCCACTCGTCGGCTGTCCCTACGAAAAGGCTGTGAGATTTCTCCTTGGCCACTCAACCCGGTGGCCGTCAGGATGCAGGAGCCTCTTGACCAACGCTACTCTACCGAAATTGGAGGAACCTCTGGTTCGGGAGCAACGAACGGTCCCTCAGCACCAGACTCTGGAAATGAAGCCGCAGGAGCTTCCCCTGTCCCCTCTGGCACCCCACCCGCAGGAGCCTGATTTTCAATTACAATTACGCCTCTGGAAGCCGAACTTTCGCTGACCATAATAGCCGGAACAAATCCAATCTCGCCCTCCGCTGTTTCCACTCTCAGATAAGAGCTCCGTTCGCCAATCACCTTCAGAGGGGTCCCCAAGGCCAATTGCCGGGCCGCCTGAGTATCCTCGTCTGGAAACCCGATAAAGAGGCCCGCATTAGCGTCGATGACATCCACGTAGCTCCCTCGAGGATATTTCGGCTCACCATGAAGCTCTCCTCCCCTACGCTGGCTCCCCGGGGAATCCAGCGGGTTATTCACCTCGTCGTAGCTACCTGAGGTCTGCAGCCCCCCACAGGAGGCGACGAGCAAAATTAAGCCAAAGGCCATTGGGATTCGGATAATGAAGCTCACGGCCAGATTCTGCCTCCGACCCCCGATGCTGGTCAATGGGATTTGCCATCCAGACGGAGCTACCAATGCTGCGAGAGAATCCACCTCGTCCTCATCGTTCTCGCAGATCCAGAATCCCAGGCGCTCTTTCATCTCCCTTTTCTCAAACAAAAAACGACCGTTCCCTTTCCTCTAATCATGCCTATCCTCCGTCGTGCGAGATCTTCGTTCCATTCTACTCACCGGGGGAGCCGGGTTCATCGGGTCAGCTCTCGCGCGTCACCTTTTGCGAACAGATGGACTCGAAACTCTCATCGTTGTCGACAAGCTCGGTGCCCAGGGGCGGAGAGGCAACCTCATCGGACCTGATCAGGATTCCCGGTTTGTTTTTGTTGAGGGAGATATCCATGACCCCAACCTGATACCTGGCCTTCTGCAGGACCATAAGGTGACCGGTCTATTCAACCTCGCTGCTGATACCGATTCCGGATCCTCACAACATTCCACTGTTGACCTAACCGCAGCTAATGTTCTCGGGACTGCACGGATCCTTGATCAATGCCGCGCCGCCGGAGTAGCCCTTCTGCAATGCTCTACGAGTAAGGTCTATGGACCTGTCTCTCCTCCCGGGCGTTCAGTGGAAATCAATCCTCTCAAACCCGTGGAACCCTCAATTGCTTCCAAGGCCTCTGCCGACCTTCTTTGCCTCGCCGCAGCACATGATCAGGACCAAGACGTCGTGATCACCCGTTGTTCAGATAATTACGGACCCCGTCAGGGTGCCCGCCAAATGATCCCTGGCTGGATTCAGGCCGCCTTTAACGATCAGCCGCTTGCAATCGAAGGCCACGGAACCCAAATCAGGGACTGGATTCATGTCGATGATCATTGCCGTGGGATGATTGCTGCTTTTCTAAAAGGTCACCCAGGATCGGTCTACCTCCTTGGAGGACAATGTGAGCGCACAGATATCGGTATCGCCCGAAGTATCCTGGAGGTTCTGGAAAAACCTTCGTCGTTGATCTCCCTTCAACCCGGAATTGAAGGGAGCCCTGCACCCACAAAGCGTTACGCTGTTGATTTCAGCAAGGCTATCGCAGGGCTGAGCTGGCGACCGCAGGAGCGCTTTCGTAGTATTTTCCCCCTAGTAGTCCGCGAAATCGCCGGCAATCTCCGAGGGGAGATCTCTGATTAAGATCGCCACAATGGCCCCTCAGCCAGCGTAGACCTCGCCGAGCTCTTCTTCTACGAAGTCAATGTCCCGGGCAGGGACTCCCGCACCTTCCCGTATACTGCGCAGGGTGCGCTGCGTTCCCCGACGGGTCTGTGGGCCTGCTACCTTGTCACGAACGGTATCGACAATCACCGGAGCGATGGCGGCAACTCCGAGAACTCCAAGGGCAAAGGCTACCGGACGGCGTGCACTCCGGTGCATCATGTCCCCAAGAAAAATTCCAGCGGCTACCCCGAGAGCTATCGGGCCACACTCAATACTGGCGTCTACCAGGGCTTTAGCAGGATCCTGCTGTTTCTCATTCACTTCTGGATCGTAACTGATCTTGAGAAAGGGAAAACAAGAATTTCCTCACATCGCTGCTTTTAACAGGAGCCCATGTTCCTTCAATATCAGCCCAGATGTCCCATTCATACGCAATGATCCTGGCCGGAGGGAGCGGTACACGGTTCTGGCCACTCAGCCGCAACTCAAAGCCGAAGCAGCTCCTCGACCTGCTCGACTCAGGCACCCTGCTAAGTCAGACAATCAATCGGCTAGAGGGCCTAATTCCCCGGGAAAACATCCTGATTCTGACCAATGCCGTTCAGGAGGACGCCGTGCGACATCTGGCGTCTTCCTTGCCTCCCGAAAATATCTTCGCGGAACCTGCACGGCGTGACACCGCGCCTGCTGTCGCTCTCGGCGTTGGGATGGTAGCGGCCCGTGATCCGGAAGCCTCCATGATTATCCTGCCCTCCGATCAGCTGATTCTGGACACCGCCGCATTTCAATCGGTCATGAGAGATGCTCTTGCGACAGCCTCCCAGGATGGAGGCTTGGTCACGGTTGGGATCAAACCTACCTGGGCCTGCCCATCCTACGGATACGTAGAACGAGGAGAGCCTGCAGTCCTGGAGGGACCAGAGCTTGCTCATCACCCCCACGAGGTCAGGCGCTTTCGCGAAAAGCCTGATCCTGCCCAAGCCGAAGAGTTTCTTGCCAGTGGCAATTTTGCCTGGAACGCCGGCATGTTCATCTGGTCAATTCCAACGGTGATGGCCGAACTTCAACGCCACGCCCCTGAACTTGGGGAGTTTGCTAAAGAGCTCCAGGAGAGTGCTGACTTAAAGGCTACGGTCGCATCCCGCTTCCCTCATCTCACTCCAATTTCCATTGATTATGCCCTCTTGGAAAAGGCTTCAAGGGTCCTTAATATCGAGGCCTCCTTTGACTGGGACGATGTGGGATCGTGGATCTCGGTGGCAAAACACCTCCAGTCTGAGGGTGATGGCAACCAGACCAACACACAAGTCACACCCATCGACAGCGCTAACAACATCGTCTTCAGCGCACAAGACAAACACATCGCCCTTCTCGGCGTGGACAACCTTATCGTGGTGCAAACTGCTGATGCCATTCTGGTTGCCGACCGAGAACGCGCGGACGAGATCAAAAAAGTGGTCGCACAGCTCCCGAAAAATCTGCTCTAAGCAAAACCTCGAATCGTCGTTTGCATATGACTCCTCATCCGGTTCTCGCTATCGATCATGGTCAGTCTCGCATCGGAATTGCCGCTACCGATGAGCTTGGAATTGCTTCCCACCCCGTTGAGACAATTCATACCCAAAGGACCGACCCCTTCCAAAGAATTTCAGAGATCGTGGCACAGCGAAAAGTGTCGCTCATTGTTCTCGGACTTCCCCTGCGTCTCGACGGAAGTGAAGGCGAGGCTGCCCACCGCGTCCGAGGCTTCGGGGATCTACTCATTCAGAAAATCCCCAATATCCGGCTGGAATACAGCGACGAGCGACTGACCACGACCAGTGCCTCCGAGAAACTGCGGGAAGCCGGGAAAGACACCAGAGCCCAGCGCGACATTATTGACCAGGTCGCCGCGCTGGAAATCCTGAACAGCTGGCTTAATGAAAATGAGTGCGGTTAGAAAAAGCTGACTCGGAAGGCCCAGAGCGCGTTTTTGATAGCTTCCCCATCCGCGCAACGATAGTGAGGCAGTATGCGGACCGTCTTTCTCCTGTTTTTCCTCCTGCTCACTTCCCTCCCCCCGGCCATAGCCAGGCCCAACATTCTCTTCCTTCTCGTCGATGACCTTCGTCACGACACCTTTGGTTTCGCAGGACACAAGATCTGCCGTACTCCCCACCTCGACCGTCTCGCGGCGGAAAGCCATGTGTTTAAGAACGCCTTTGTGACCACCGCGATCTGCATGGTAAGCCGAGCAAGCATCTTCACCGGCCAGTATGAAGCACGCCATAAGATTCACGATTTCCGGACCGAGTTCACGGAATCCGCCTGGGGCAATTCCTACCCCCAACTCCTTAAAACGGTAGGGTACCATACCGGCTTCATCGGAAAATATGGGGTCGGAAACAAAATGACCGAGGCCCGCAAGACCTTTGATTTCTGGCGCGGCTTTGCTGGCCAGGGACGCTTTCTGGATCCGAAGCGCCCGAACAACCAGCACCTCACCGCCCTCCAAGGTGATCAGTCTCTCGAATTTCTTCGAACAGTCCCGGAGGATAAACCCTGGTGCCTTTCTGTCAGCTTCAAGGCCGTTCACTGCCAGGATGGGGCCAAACGGCAGTTCCCACCGGACGCACGTGACGAGAATATGTTCTCCGGAGTCACTATTCCGGCGGCTCCCCTTTCCGCACCCGCAATCTTTCAGTCCCTCCACGAGCCCCTCAAAACATCAGAATCCCGGCGTCGCTGGGAAATCCGCTTTTCTCCCCAGCTCTTCCAGGAGACGGTCAAGGACTACTACCGACTCCTCTTCGGGGTGGATCGGGAGATCGGTCGCATGAGGGAGGCTCTCAACAAACACGGAATGGCCAAAAATACCGTGATCATCTTTACCTCTGATCACGGGTTCTATCTCGGGGAGAGAGGCCTCGCCGGAAAATGGTTTGCCCACGAGGAATCGATCCGGATTCCTCTGGTCATTCACGACCCCCGGGATGAGGGAGAAAGCAAGCCGTCCCGCGATGAACTGGCGCTCAATATCGATATGGCTCCTACTATCCTCTCCTACGCTGGTATCCCTGCACCGGAGAACATGCAGGGAAGAACTCTCTCACCCCTCCTGGCTGGCCGCTCTGAAGGATGGCGCCAGGATTTTTTCTACGAACACCATTTCATCCCGAACCGGATTCCTGAATCAGAGGCCGTCCGCGGGCAGCGTTGGAAATACATTCATTGGCTAGCGCCAAAACCCGGCATCGAAGAGCTCTACGACCTTCAGTCTGACCCCTTGGAGCGCGCGAACCTCGCGGGAAGCCCCCCTCACCAGAAGAAGCTTCTGGAGATGCGGAAACGCTGGAAAGAGCTCAGGGAGGTCGCTAAATAAAATCGTCCTGCCCGACGCGACAATGGAACCATAGGCTGGAGCTTCCCACCAATCCCGTCCTCGGCCACTCTCCCCCAGCCATCCTAAAAATCTGCAATCACGATTTTCCGGATTCAGGAATGTGTGGTAAGGGAGAGCACCATCAACCCTTGTCACATCGCCTGCCTGCTGGCCTTTCCAGCGCTCATCTTCGCCAATCTCCCGGCCTCGAGTGGAGAAGGTAGCCATTGGGCATTCCAGCAACTGCTTCCAGCCGCGCTCCCCGAGGTAGGTCATCAAGAGTGGGCTCAGAATGATCTTGATCGGTTCACTCTGGCTCACAGTGAAGGAGAAGCCATTGCCTCCATCCCTCGTGCAAAACGGCGCACGCTCATCCGCCGTGCCTACTTTGATCTGATTGGCCTTCCTCCCGCTCCAGCCGAGGTTGAGGCCTTCCTGAGTGACCAGGCCTCTGATTCCTGGGAGAAGGTGATCGACCACCTGCTGGCCTCTCCGCACTACGGAGAACGCTGGGGGCGGCATTGGCTTGACCTCGCGCGCTACGGAGACTCCAACGGTGGGGACGAGAATCACGCCTATCCATTCGCCTGGCGCTATCGCAACTGGGTCATCAACGCCTTTAATCGTGACCTGCCCTACGACCAGTTCGTCCGCGAACAGCTATCAGGAGATCTCATTGACTCCGCGCAGACCGAAAGTGTTGCTGCCACCGGGTTCCTCGCAATCGGAACCAAGATTCTCGCCGAGAAGGACCCAATCAAAAAGCGGGCTGACATCGTCGATGAACAGATCGATACCATGGGCCGGGTTTTCCTTGCCCTCTCCCTCGGCTGTGCCCGGTGCCATGATCACAAGTTTGATCCAGTATCAGAACGAGATTACTACGCTCTTGCCGGAATCTTCCACAGCACCACGATTGAGAACCGGGAGTTAGTCTCCCCCGAATCCGCCGCAGTCCGTAAAGAGCGCCACGCGCGGACCGAGGAGCTGAAAAAGGAAATCGAGCTGCAAGAACAGGCCTTAGAGGCCTTCAGAGATCCACAAGGAGCAATCGAATGGGAAGCCGAAGACCATGCTCGCGGCAATATTGTCGTAGACCGCAAACAGTATGGAGTTGGAATCGGAATAATCTCGGACCCGGGAGAGCAGCGTAATTATGTCGAATACGACATCGATATTGCCCGGGAGGGAACCTATCAGCTCTCCTTGCGCTATGCTGCTGCCTCCTCACGTCCCGGCCGCGTATTAATTGACGGTTCCGTGGAGCTAAAAGACGCAATCTCCCAGGTGACGGGGGGGTGGATGCCCTCCCACCAGAGCTGGCATGCCGAGGGATTGCTGCACCTTGAGAAAGGCACAAGAATCCTCCGCCTCGAATCGGAGCCCATGATGTCGCACCTCGACAAGCTCAAGCTGATCCCGGTGCGAAATCCGGAACAGATGGCTGCTCGCCTCCGGAAAATCGAAAGCCTTCGTGCGGAGGCATCCACTCTCCAAATGACAGGAAAGGAAGACCTCCCCAAGGTCATGGCTGTCCGGGATGGAGACATCGCAGACTCTCGTATTAACGTAAGAGGTAATCCACATGAACTTGGAGAGACCGTTCCGCGTGGCTTCCTTACCTCCGTTGGCGCTCCTCCACACCCGGGTGAAATCACCGCACAAAGTGGTCGCCTTGAACTTGCCCAATGGATGACTTCACCCGCTCACCCACTCACCGCGAGAGTAATGGTCAACCGGGTCTGGCATTGGCTCTTTGGAGAGGGGCTTGTCTCCACACCAGACAACTTTGGCACCACTGGAAACACCCCGAGAAACCAAGCCCTTCTGGACTATCTGACCCACTCTTTTCTCCAGAACGGATGGTCACTCAAGAAACTCCACCGGCACATCATGCTTTCAAGCACTTACCAGATTTCCGTTGCAGAGGGCGGCCGCAAACTGCGACGGATGGAAGCGGAAGTCTTCCGCGACGCCGTATTGGCGGTCTCAGGGTCCATGGCCCGGGAGGCGCCCAAAGGACCACCACCACCGGTCAAGGCACAGGACCCCTCACCAGCCGACATAGCTAAAAACAGAGAGATCTATGAGGACTATCCGCATCGAAGCATCTACCTCCCAGTGGTGCGCAGTCACGTCTACGACTTTCTCAGCCTCCTCGATTTTCCCAATCCGACGGCACCCACCGGCAGCCGCGGTAGCAGTACGGTAGCGACCCAAGCCCTGCTTATGCTAAACAGCTCATTTCTGATCAATCAATCGGCAGTTATCGCCCGGCACGTTCAATCTCATAAGGATCCACTTCAGGAATTGTACCTTCGACTCTTCTCCCGGCCCGTGACCGAGGATGAACGCGCGGAGGCCAGAGCCTTCCTCCACGATGCAGGGAAAGATGAATCCCGCGCCTGGGCTCTGCTCTGTCACACCCTTCTCATCTCCAACGATTTTCTTTACCTGCGATGAGTATGGCCCTCCCTCCTGCAGATCTGCTGCCGCGCCGGGATGCTCTCGGCCAGATGGCTCTTGGCTTTGGCGGGCTGGCCCTCAGCACCCTCCTAGCCGAACAGTCCCGGGGAGCAGATAATCTCCGACCCCAGGCGCTGTTTCCTGCCCGGGCCCGCAGGGTCATTTTCCTCTTCATGCACGGCGGTCCGTCGCATGTAGATCTTTTTGATCACAAGCCCAAGCTCGATGAGTTCAACGGCAAACCGCTTCCCTTCCCGGAACGCAAGGTCCAATTCGCAAAGCGCGGCAACCTGCTAAAGCCTCCCTGGCCGCTGCGACAGGTGGGAAATTGTGGGCACTGGATGTCCGAGCTCTGGCAGCACCTGCCTAAAGTGGCTGACGAACTCTGCATGATTCACTCACTCTGCGAGACCAACGTTTCCCACGGAGGTGCATGCATGAAAATGCATACCGGAGACGAGGCCCTTCTGCGGCCGAGCATGGGTGCCTGGGTCAACTACGGGCTGGGCAGCGAAAATAACAATCTCCCCGGCTTCGTAACAATCTGCCCGACCTCCCTGCACGGCGGATCCGACAACTTTGGCCCGGCCTTCCTGCCCGCCGAATTTGGCGGAGTAGCCCTTGGGACCCCCGGTTATCCGAATACTCCAGCAAAAGACGCCCGTTTTCATTACATGACCAACGAGCGTATCAGCCACCAGAAGCAATCTCTCCAATTGGGGCTTCTCCGGCGTATTCATGAGCGTCAGTCCGCTGGGGGCCAAGCCGGCGCTCTACTCGAGGACCGGATGAGAAGCTTCGAGCTTGCCTTCCGGATGCAGATGGCTGCGCCCGAGGCTACAGACCTCTCCAGCGAGAGCGAGACGACACGCAAACTCTATGGCATGGACGACCCCCGAACGGAGAACTTTGCGCGGGAATGCATCATGGCTCGCCGATTGGCAGAGCGGGGAGTTCGATTCATTCAAGTCAGCCATGCTCATTCACTTAAATTCAACAATGAGCAATGGGACCAGCACTCCCACCTCGAAAAAGGACACTCTCTCAATGTTGGCCAGATCGACAAACCCATCACTGGACTGATTCTCGACCTCAAGGCCAGGGGACTCCTCGAGGATACTCTCGTCCTTTGGGGAGGAGAATTTGGTCGGACCCCGACAACCCAGCAGGGTAATGGCCCGGTGGGCCGGGATCATCATCCGGACGGATTTACGATGTGGATGGCGGGCGCGGGAGTACGAGGGGGCTTGCGTTACGGACGCACGGATGAATTCGGTTACCACGCCGTCGAGAACAGGTGCACGATCCATGACCTCCACGCAACCATCCTCCATCTTCTCGGGATCGACCACAAAAGGCTGACCTATCGGCATAACGGCAGGGACTTCCGCCT
>JAQWTV010000104.1 GCA_029242545.1 Roseibacillus sp. | reverse complement strand
TGTTTTTCTGGGCTCCATTTTTCACAACAGTGGCCCTATGGCTCATCGGTCGGGCGTTGTCCGATCGTGGTCATAACGGCCTGATAATGAGCACGAAAATCACGATCCCACTCACTCTGATTTATGGAGTGCTTACCCACTTCATGTTTCTGGTGGCCTTAGGCTCCATATAGGCTTCCAAGCGCTACCTGCCCTATTAGTTCAAATATCGGGCCAGCTATAACCGTCGCCGCACTTCCTACTTCAGGACCTTGGCCAACCAGCTCCTCAGCTCGCTTCGCGCCTTGGAGGGTCGGAGGAGCCATGCATCGCTGTGATTTCGAAACCCCGTCCCTCTGAAGGTGAAATTTCCCTTCACCCCGGTCTCGATCAGGTATTGGGCCGTCTCCTTAAACTGGCTCCCCTCTGAACACACGAACTGAGGCCTGGACCCGAGCCGACGTAACCGTTTCAGGGCAGAGGCCCGGTCTGAGCCCGGATACTCCCATTGACGGACCCCATCGTAGTGGCTGTAGGGAATGAAGGCACGCCAGAGACCAGCAACCCGGTCATCATGAAGCCCTATAAAGTTGCAAGCGATCGCTCCCCGCGAAAAACCGCACAGCACCAAACGCTCACGGTCGCCACCAAACTGGGCACAGATATGCTTCACCGCCTCCAGACAGTAGTCCACAGTGGGCAGAGCATCATACTCCGGCTTGCTTCCCCACCACCGCCTGACATTGGCGGTAGTCGCGGCGTTCACATACGGCAGGCATAACCAGATGTAGCTGTCTCCGCCTGAAATCCCATAGCCCATCCGGCTTCCCTCGACCCGGCCACTACTGATGTCCCGATTCCGATTCCGATAGGGCCCATTGCCCGCATATTCTACCAGTACCGGGTAGCGTTGGCCCGGACGCCAGTCTCTCGGGAGACAGAGCACGTGGTAGACTCCGGTTCCCTCATATTGAGGAAGAACTCCCTTCACGCGCCTGCCCGCCCCGGGCTTGTCGTCGACCAGAGCTGGAACAACCAGATCCGGCCTCACCGTCGAGATATCCGGTAGGGCGGCCCTTACTCCGCTCACAGTTGCTAATACAAGTATGACGATCCTCACCCACACGGTGTATTCTACAAGGATCCCGGACAAAGATCCAGCACTCTGCTCTCCCCAATCGCCCCGGCATCCTGTTTAATCCAAGCGCTCCATGCGGGACTTCCTTCCAGAACATCGGCCCCTGCTCGTCCTCGCGCCCATGCAGGATGTGACGGATCTCCCGTTCATGCGGGTTATGGAACAATTCGGAGGACCCGACGTCTACGTCACGGAGTATTTCCGGATCTACGAGAACTCTCGTCTGAAACCCTACATCCTGCGCAGCATCGATGAGAATCCTTCCGGGAAACCCGTCTTTGCCCAGATGATCGGGCAGGACATCCCCTCCCTGTTGCGAAGCGCCCGGGAACTGGAAGAGCACCCAGTGGCCGGAATCGACCTCAATCTTGGATGTCCCGCCCCCGTAGTATGCCGCAAGGATGCGGGGGGCGGACTCCTGCGAAATCCTGCCAAGGTCGACCGAATTCTCGGGGAACTACGCCAAACCATCACAGGTCGATTCACAGTCAAAACCCGGGTCGGCTACGATGCCCCAGATGAGTTTGACGGATTGCTGGACGTGTTTCTTCGGCATCAAATCGACGCTCTCGCCATTCACGGCCGGACAGTAAAAGAGCGCTACCAATCCCCGGTTCATCCCAAGTGTATCCTGAGAGCAGTCGAAACCCTATCCTGTCCAGTGATCGCCAACGGTAATATTGTCGATGTGGATACCGCCCGGGCAGTAGAAGCACTAACCGGAGCTGCAGGACTCATGATGGGCCGCGGAGCCATCCGCAACCCATGGCTTTTTGAGCAGTTGCGAGCATCTTACGCTAGGAGACCAGTCCCCGTTCCAACCGGGCAGGATCTCCTTGCCTACATCGAACAGCTCTGGGAGCAAACCGCACTGGAGCAAGTCAAGGTCTACCGGGCGGACCGGCAGGTTCATAAGATGAAACGGTATCTCACCTACATTACCCAAGGTCTCGACGAGGAATTTGACCACGATATTCTCCGGTCGAAGAAGGAGAAGGAGTTCTTTCAGATTTGTCACCAGTATCTTTCCCACCAGAATCCTCTTCCTGAGCGCCCACAGGAAACATCCCGGCGCTTCTGTGGATTCCCGGAACTGCTCCGCCATGATCCCTCCTCGGAAAAACCATCAAGCTTACAACCCTGATCACCATGTTATCATTCCGCCATCTTCTATTTCTCCTTCTCTCGGCCTCAGCCCACGCCACTCCGAAGGTTGAGAACATCCTCTTTCTAATCTCCGATGATCTTAAGGCCAGCGTCCTTGGTTGCTACGGTGACAAGATCTGCAAGACCCCGAATATCGACAGCCTCGCAGCCAGCGCGATGGTCTTTGATCGGGCCTACTGTCAGGGTCTTGCCTGTGCCCCATCCCGCACCTCCTTCATGCACAGCCGCTACCACGGGGCCAAAGGAAGGGTCAATCTGGGCCAACACCTGAAGGCCAACGGATTCTACAGCGCCCGGGCAGGCAAGATTTATCACATGCGTGTTCCCGGTGACATCATCGCCGGAACGGATGGACTCGATATCCCCTCGACGTGGACCGAAAAGTTCAACTCCGCCGGTCAGGAGGCTCACACCCCAGGCGACTATGCCTGCTTGAACCTGAATATTTTCACCCGAGCCCTTAAGGGGCGGCAGTCCACCCGTATGCCCCATCGCATGTTCGTCTCAGTGAGTTACGAAGGCAACGGATCTGATCAACCGGACTACAAGACTGCCAGTAAAACCATAGAGCTTCTCGGAAAGCATAAGGACAAGCGCTTCCTTCTCGCGGCGGGATTTGTGCGGCCCCACTACCCGATGGTTCAGCCAAAGCAGTATTTCGATACCTACCCATGGCAAAAGATAGCTCTTCCCAAGTCCGTCCCCAACGACCTCGACGACATGCCCAAGCTCGCTATCACCCGTAGCCGCTCTGCTCTCAACGGAATCGGGAAATTTCCTGATAATCAGAAGCGAATGTGGGCCGCTTATTACGCCTCGGTGACCTTCATGGACGAACAGGTTGGACGTATCCTTGATGAGCTCGATCGTCTCGGCCTGCGCGAAAAGACCGCCATCGTCTTCACCAGCGACCACGGCTACCACCTTGGGGAGCACACCTTCTGGCAGAAGAGCAACCTTCATGAGGAAGTGACCCGGGTCCCCCTTATCATCTCGCTTCCCGGTCTCAAACCAGGTCGCACCAGCTCTCTGGTTGAACTAGTTGACCTCTTCCCCACCCTCTCGGCAGCGGCGGGCCTGGAGACTCCCGAGGGCTTACACGGCACCAGCCTCTTTCCCATCCTCCGTGATCCAGATGCCCAAGTGAAGCAAAGCACACTTTCCATCCATGGAAGCGGCACCTCGATGCGCACCGCCAACTGGACTTATACTCGTTACAAGGATGGCAGCGAGGAGCTCTACGACATGAAGAGCGATCCTAGCCAGTTCACTAATCGGGCTCGCGTCAAGAAATCCGAACAGGCTCTCGCGATACAACGGAGGGCTTTCGACAAACGCCTGCGGGCCGCAGGCCTCAAACCTACCAAGATACGATAGCCCCTCCGCTCTCTGAATGTGAACCCGGAGGAAGCTTTGGAGATTGCAACAAAAGTGGCGCGGGTTCCCACCCGCGCCACTTAAAGAAGAGCTGTATTCTGTCAGGCCTCCCTACTTAACCTTCATCACGCCCCGCATGAGGATGTGGTGTCCGGGGAAAGTGCAGACGAACTCGTAGTTACCTCCCTGCTCGGGAGCGGTAAATTCGATCACCTCGGTCTTGCCGAAGTCGATGAGCTTCGAATGCGCAATGACTCCATCATGCTCCGGGATCCACTGGGCCTTGAACCCCGCTTCTCCGAGCTTGATGGCAGCCTCTCCCACTCCGTTGGCGGCTCCCGGCTTCACGATCACGAGATTATGCGGCACGTAATCAGAGTTCTTGAAGTGAATCCGGATCTTCTTCCCGGCCTTCACCTCGAACTCCTTGATGTCGAACTTGAGCTGCTCAAGCAGGGTCCCGACCCGAACGTC
>JAQWTV010000059.1 GCA_029242545.1 Roseibacillus sp. | reverse complement strand
CCATACACGGTTCATGTAACAGGGATCAGGTGCAGGGTCGAGGGGCCTAGACCCAATCCACGCGGATCGGGGCGGGGTGAGGTTAGTTGCCCTCTCCGCCGTTGCTGGGCCAAGATCTCTGGGAAACCGATTCGCCGTCTTTGTAGGTTGTTTCGCTCTTCTTCTGGCCGTTCTCGTGCCACGCCGTAGCGAGGCCAACTGGCTCGCCGTCTTTGAAGGTTGCCTCGAGAGACTTCTTGCCGTTCTCGTGCCACAGCGTAGCGCGGCCATCATATTTGCCGTCTTTGAACTGGACCAGGACCTCTACTTGTCCCGAATCCCACATCTTCTTTACCCACCCGCTGAATGGTTCTGATTCGTTAACCTGGTGCCTAAGGTCACCCCGCTCTTGGAGTGAGTCAAATTCGACGGCCTCTTTGAGGAGTCGCTCGACGTCCGCATCGCTCAGCGGAAGAGTGACGCTAGGTTCTTCACTCGGGGACTCTGCGACAGGTGGCTCTGCGGGGGGCGGTTTCGCGGTATCGCCAGAAGGCTCTGCGCTTTCACTTGGTGCCGTTGGGTTCTCACTAGGACGTATCTGGTAGCTATCTCTGACTGAATACTTTTCTTTAAGTAGTTTTTCCAAATCTTTCTTGCTTTTTGAAATCTCATAAGAGGTCGCTCTGCTGCCTCTCGTGTCCCCGTCAAATTTCAAAGCAATCCAGTAATATTGAGCCTCCTCAGAATCCGTTGCGCCATATAATTCTTCTTTCCACAAACGAAATACGACAGATCCATTTTCATCATAGTAGTTAAGCGAATCAGTCCCCCATTTTAAATAAGCTTCATTTAAAAAATAACCTCTTTCGATCCGATTCCCCCAAGACTTGTCCTCTCTTTCCAGTTGCTTACTACCCCACGAAACCAATAGATACATGAGACCACCCAATATGCAAAATGCGGGAAGTGTCCCATTGAAGCCTGACTTACCCTTGCGGCTGGTTTTTTTTCTAGTCGATTCTTCGGATTCCATTGTTGCTAGGAGTTTGTTTTTTGCGTGGGGAGCTTGAGGGCGCCGTTGAAGGGATCGGAGATGGGGAGAAGATTAGTTGGGAAGAAAGAGGGCAACTTACCCTAACACAACCACCCCACACCCCCCAAGAAGCAGGGGCAGTGATACAGACAAAAGCAGGACAGGTCTCATGGGATCAGGGCTAGGGTTACACGCTTCACCATACACGGTTCATGTAACAGGGATCAGGTGCAGGGTCGAGGGTGCCTAGACCCAATCCACGCAGATCGGGGCGGGGTGAGGTTACTTCTGAGACTCTTGGTATGTCTCAACCTCTTCGCCTTTGCTGTTCCAGAATTTCGCGGAAATCCATCTGCCGTCTTTGTAGGTTTGTTCGGTCCACTTCTGGCCGTTCTCGTGCCAAGACGTCTGGAGGCCATCCACTTCTCCGTCTTTCCAGGTGTTTTCGTTCTTCTTCTGTCCGTTCTCCTGCCACCTCCTATGGTGTACCTTTCTGCCGTCCCTGAACTCCATCAGGGACTCTACTTGTCCCGAATCATACATCACCTTTGCCCAACCGCTGAATGGTTCTGATTCGTTGGGCGGGTAAAGGAGGTAGTCTCGCCGTTCGATTGAGTCATAGTCGATAGCCTCTTTGACGAGTCGCTCAACGTCGGCATCGCTTATCAGTGGTTTTGGACTATCGGCAGAGGGCTTTGCGTCTTCACTCGGTGGCGTTGGGCTCTCACTGGGGGACTCTGCGACAGGTGTCTCTGCGGGAGGCGATTTCGCGGTATCGGCAGAAGGCTCTTCCGTTTGATTCGGCGCCGATGGGTTCTCACCAGTCGAGTCCGAACCTTGGGCCTCTTTCCTCGCCTCAACCTCTTCGCCTTTGCTGTTCCAGTATTTCTCGGAACCCCCTAACCAGGCACCGTCTTTGAAGGTTTTTTCGAGCCACTTCTGGCCGTTCTCGCGCCACTGTGTCCTGAGGCCATCCTCTTTGCCGTCTTTGTAGGTTGATTCCTGCTTCTTCTGGCCGTTCTCGTACCAATTCGTCCCGAGGCCATCATATTTGCCATCTTTGTAGGTATACTCCTCGCTCTTCTGGCCGTTTTCGTACCACATCGCCTGGAGGCCATCCGGTTTGCCGTCTTTGAACTGAGCCAAGCCCTTTACTTGCCCCGAATCATACATCTCCTTTGCCCACCCGCTGTATGGTTCCGATTCGTTGACCCGGTACACAAGGGCATCTCGTTCTTGGAGCGAGTCGATTTCGACAGCCTCTTCGAGAAGTTTTTTAACCTTGGAGTCGCTCAGCGACTTCTCACCACAACCCACGACCAGGAGCGCGGCAAACAGCAGTAGGGCTTTCTTCATTCCCCATCCCTACCACTTGCAAAGAGCAGGGGCCATAACCAAAGCACCCCCAACCACGTGCACCGCACCCTGCACCCTGCACCCTGCACCCTGCACCCTGCACCTAGCAGCCTTCACCCGTGCACCGCACCATGGTTCCTGCACGGGGATGGGTGTGATTATTCTTCAGCCTCCTCGCGCGCCTCAACCTCTTCACCTTTGGCGTTCCACCACTTTTCGGAAATCAGTTCGCCGTCTTTGTAGGTTGCTTCTCCCATCTTCTGTCCATTGGCGCGCCAAGTTACCTTTAACCCCGCCAAGTTGCCATCCTTGAACCTTCCCTCTATTTTTTTTTGTCCATTGTCATACCACGATGTCCATACCTCATGCTGCTTATCGTCCTTGAAGTTTCCTTCTGTATGCTTTTGCCCGTTCTCGTGCCAAGAGGTCATCGGTCCATTCCGTTTGCCGTCTTTGTAGGTTACTTCCATCTTCTTCTTGCCGTCCTTATCCCAGTATGTCGAGAGTCCATCTGATTCACCGTTTTTGTAGGGGGTTTCTCTCTTCTGGCCGTCCTCGTCCCACCCCGTAACGAGGCCATCCCATACGCCGTCTTTGTAGGTTAGCTCCAGATGCTTCTGACCGTTCTCGTGCCAAGAGGTCATCGGTCCATTCCGTTTGCCGTCTTTGTAAGTTGCTTCCTCCTTCTTCTGACCGTTTTCATGCCAGCTCGTCCAGATACCCTGGAACACACCATCTTCGACTTGAAGGAGGAGTTTCACCTCTCCTGATTCATAGATCTGCTTTGCCCACCCGCTGTAGGACTTGGGCACTGAGGAGGTTTCGACGGCAATGCTAGTGAGTTTCGCTACATCATCAATGTGAACCGCTCCCTTGATGATTCGTTCTGCCTCGGCATCGCTTACTGGACTCTCTTTCGTCCCGCACCCGATCAGCGCGAAGGCACCAAGAAGTAATAGTAGTTTCTTCATGATCCCTGAATCCTAGTTCCTTAATCGCAGCACACGATTACAAAGTAGGCGCTTGATTGTAGCAGTGCAGCCCACCCCTAACCCGTGCACCGCACCATGGTTCCTGCACGGGGATGGGTGGGCTATTTGAGGGCCTCTTCAGCCGTCTCAACCTCTTCGCCTTTCCTGTCCCAGTATTTCACTGAAAGCTTTTTGCCGTGTTCCCAAGTTCCTTCGAGCCACTTCTGACCGCTCTCGTGCCACAACGCATAGAAGCCATGAGATCTACCGCCTTTGTAATTTCGTTCACTCCTCTTCTGGCCGTTCTCGTGCCACTCTGTATGGAGACCATCCTGTTTGCCGTCTTTGTAAGTTCCCTGCCTCTCCTTCTGTCCGTTCTTGTGCCACTCTGTATGGAGACCATCCTGTTTGCCGTCTTTGTAGGTTCCCTCCCTCTCCTTCTGGCCATTCTCATACCAGCGAGTCCAGAGACCATCCGGTTTGTCATTTTTGAACATTCCTTCGCCTGACCTCTGTCCGTTCTTGTGCAACGATATAGTGAGGCCATGCTGTTTGCCGTTTTTGTTTTGCGCAAGGAGCCATACTTGTCCTGATTCACTCATTTGCTTTATCCACCCGCTGTATGGTTCCGATTCGTTCGGCAGGTAGGTGAGGCCGTCCCACACGCCGTCCTCCCCCGCTCGCTCATCGGTTAACTCAATATCGATGGCTTCTTTGATGAGTCGCTCAACATCGGCATCACTTAGCGACTTCGGGGTTTCGCTAGGTTCTTCACTCGGGGACTCTGCAGGAGTCGGTTTCGCGGTATCCGCAGAAGGTTCTCCCGTTTGATTCGGTGCCATTGGGTTCTCACCAGGCGACTCCGAACCTTCAGATGATGACTTCTCCCCACACCCGATGAGGACGAAGGTGCCTAGTAGTATTACCAACTTCTTCATGATCCCTGAATCCTAGTTCCTGAATCGTGGCGCACGATTACAAAGTGAGGGCTTGATTGTAGTAGTGCACCCCAACCCGTGCCCCGCACCCTGCTTGCTGCACCTTTGCAGGCTACCGCGTGCACCGCACCCTGGTTCCTGCACTGGGATGGGGTGGGCTGCGGCCCTTTTGAGAATTTTCCTCCGGGCCGATATCTCCACGCACCCGTCCGAGCAAAAAGTGTCAGCTCCACAAAGAACCGTTGTCCGCAACATCACCGCCGGCCGGCTCCAGAAAGCCGGATTGTCCTTCAATACTCATAATAAGGCTGATTTTGCGGTTTCGGCTTCAGGCTGTAACTCGGCAGACTTAGCCAATTTCGCTGAG
The DNA here is from genome assembly GCA_029242545.1 of Roseibacillus sp. Classification (GTDB taxonomy): domain Bacteria; phylum Verrucomicrobiota; class Verrucomicrobiia; order Verrucomicrobiales; family Akkermansiaceae; genus Roseibacillus_B. Next base: position 11,288 of record JAQWTV010000059.1, on the reverse strand, counting down.
GACTCCGGTGGAGGAGCCGAAGGATTCCGTTTGCACTCCGAACTGTTGCAGCATGCGCAGGTAGAGGTTGGAGAGCGGGTAGTTGTTCTTCTCGTCGTAACGAAGGTGACCTTGGTGCTTGAAGCCACCGCCGGCAAGGAAGGTGGGCAGGTTGTTGGAGGCGTGGGCGGAGGCGTCTCCGAGGTTGCTGGTGAGAAATACCTGTGTGTGGTCGAGGAGCGTGCCGCCGGGTTCCCTGGCCTCAGTGAGCTGGTCGAGGAAGCCGGCGAAGTTCTGGTAGTCCTTCTCCTCGTAGCGGGCGAACTGCTCGATTTTGGTCGGGTCCTTGCCATGGTGGGAGGCATCATGGTGGCCGATTTCAAGGCCGGGTACTCCCTGGTTGTTGTGCTCGCCAATACCGAAGACGATGACGCGGGTGCTGTCGGTCTGCAGAGCCAGGCGGATGAGGCCATACCAGCGATTCTGCGAATCCACCCAGGTTCCGGCTTTGTCCGAAAAATTAGCGGCGGGCTCCTCCACCCTGGGCTTGGGCTTGGCAATCCACGCTTCCTCCTGCTTCAGCAAAAATTCCGCTTCGCGTATGGAAGTCTCCATAAGATCCATGCGGTCGCGGTCCAAAGCACCGAGTTGGCCGCGCAGGGACTTGAGCTGGCCGCGCATGTCATCGAGGATGCTGTGCCCATGGGCGAGCCGTTTGGTTTCACGCTCGATTTCAGTGGCCGTTCCGTCGATGAAGAGGCGCTTATAAATGCTGGCGCGGCTGCCGTCCCTAGGCACGGGCACACCCTTGCGATTCCAGGACAGGGAGGCGGCACCGCCCATTGAGTTGAGGGTGAGACTGCGCACGCGGGTAGCGCTGCCAACCTGTTCGGCAGCGACTTGATCCAGCGAGACGGTGTTGCGGATGTCGTCCCCCCGGGCCACGCCCTCGGGCCCCACTCCGGTGAAAGTGGCAGCGGAGGTAGTGTGCGAATTGGGATAACCAAGGTGCGATACGCCGGAAAACATGGTGAAGCGTTCGCGATGCGCCTCCAAGTGCTTGAGGTAACGAGGAGCATCGTAATCCTTGCCCGCCTTTTCCGGGACAAGGTACGGATGGTAGGTGCCCAGACCACGGTGCAGCAACACCATGCGGGCCGGCGACTGAGCCTTGACTTCGGCCCGCAGGCCAACAGGCAGCATGGCGTCCAGCGCCGGCAAGGCGAGCGTGGCAGCTCCGGCTTTGAGGACAGTTCTGCGTGGCAAGGGTTTTTTCATGAGCTTACTTTGTTCGGAAAATTCGACTTTGGATGACCTCGTGCAGCAAGGTCCGGAAGCCATATCCCTTGGACTTGGTAGTGGCGACGATTCTTTCGACTTCACGACGTTCAGCAAAGGAAAGATCGGCGCCTGTGCCATAGACGAGAAGCTGGCGGGCTAGGTTGCGGGCGATTTGGTCCGGATCCTTGAGCAGGATACGTTTGTAATCGTCGATGTTTTGAAAGACTTGACCGGAGGCTGTTTTCCCATGGGCCTCCACGGGACGGGCGAGGTAAACGTGATAATTGTCCTTGGGGTGGTTGGCTAACTTCACCCGATCGATGCCTTCGCCGCCCTTGGAGACGCGGTAGCGTTCGCGCCAACCGCCGAGCACGTCGAAGTTTTCCAGGGCGAAGCCGGGCGGGTCGATTTTGACGTGGCAGGAAGCGCAGACGGCTTGGGTCTTGTGCGCCTTCATTTGTTCTCGCAGGGTAACGGCACCACGGATGTCTGGCTCGATAGCCTCGACGTCGGGGGGGGGCGGCGAGGGCGGCATTCCGAGGAGGCGGTCGAGCACCCAGGCGCCGCGCATGATGGGTGAGGTGTAAGTGGCGTTGGTGGTGATCTTGAGGATGCTGGCCTGGGTGAGAAGGCCACCGCGAGGGGAATCGGCGGGAAGCTTAACCTTGCGCATGTTCATGCCCACAATACCGGAAATGCCGTAGTGGAAGGCGAGGCGGCCGTTAAGAAAGGTCCAGTCCGAATGGATGAACTCGGTGACGGGCCGGTTTTTCTCCAGCATCTCCACGAAGAAGCGGCGTGTCTCCTCGGGCATAGACCAGGCGAGGGCTTCATCGTATTCACCATAGAGCTTGTCGGGCTTCATCTCGTGGATTTCACTCAGGTTCAACCATTGGCCGGTGAAGTCCTCGATAAAACGCCGGGCTCGCCAGTCCTTCAACATTCGCTCGGTCTGGGTGCGCAGGGTCTTGTCTTCCTTGAGAAGGCCCTTGCCGGCGAGAGCGAGCAGTTCGGCGTCGGGCATAGAGTTCCACAGCATGTAGGAGAGGCGCGACGCGAGGGCAAAGTCGTCCAGTTCCCCCGCTTTCTCGATACGGAAGAGGAACCAGGTGGAGCAGAGAATCTCCTTGTAAACCTTGCGCAGGACCTCGTCCAAGGGGACCTCTTCGTCGAGGAGTTTCTCGGCCCGCCCAAGGTAGAAGGTCAGCACTTCTTCGGAAGGCGGCCGGCGAATGGCCATGGGCAGGAACTCCTTGATGAGGCGCTCGGCGACCTCGCGGAGGACCTCGTCCTTGAGGAGAAAGCGCAGGCGGTTGTGCGGCTTCAGGAATTCACCGGGATGCCAGCGCTTCCAGTCCGGCACGTTCTTGCCGCCCGCCTTGATTTGTTCGAGGAAACGGTCCGGCACCCGTTCCATGCCGCCGAAGAAACGTTGGTAGGCTTTGCCGAGGCCAAGCGGTCCTTCCAGTTCCACCCACTCAACAGCCAGTTCAGGGCCCTCGAACTTGGGATTGTCGGGCTTCGCCCGGTCCTTGGGCCAGGCACGAAACAAAGTCAGTTCGCGCGGGGAAAGATAAACCTGCTCTCCGGCGATAAGGTCCGCCTCCACCTCGACAATACGCGATTTGCCCTCGGCCGCCGCCTCGATGGCCAGCAGGTGCTCCAGGTCCTGGTGCCCGAACCGGTCCGTGGAAATCCTGCCGACGTCGACAGAGATGGGCTTGCCGCCGGTGTTGTAAGCGCGGACGGAGGCCCGGTAGCGGTAACGACCGGCCAGTTGCGTACGGTCGGTGTGAACGCTCCCGTGCTTGTAGAGCTGGGCCCGGAACACGAAGGCGTCGCCCTCCAGCCTAGACCATGGGACGATGCCCTTGTGGTAAACCTTCGGCTTCTTCTCCAGCCATTCCCTACCCGTAAACCGTTGCTTCTTCCCCGACACATCAATGACGCGTGGCGGCAGGGCGTAGGACAGGGCGAGGGCCGCCGCCTCCTGGTAACGCACCAAGTGAACGGCTGAGGTGCCCAGCCCGGAGCTCACCTTGTCAAAGCCCGCCACCTTATTGTCCTCAGGCAAAAGCGAGCGGAGGTCCACCGCCACGTCGAGTAAGTCGTGAAGTGTGTTTTCGTATTCGGTCCGGTTGAGCCGGCGAAGGGTCACGCGACCTTCCCTCTGACTTTTCAGGGAAGACTCGTGTAAACCGGCTTCAAGGTTCGTGAGGAATTTTGTGCGGGCAGCGGGCTCCGGCTGTTTTTTCTTCTTGGGAGGCATCTCCCGAAGTCGCACCCGGTCAAATACCAGAATCCACCGCCTCAGGGCCTCCTGATCATCCAAGTCCGTCGACAACGCCTCGAAGTTCAGATCGCCCTCGGACTCGTCGGCATCGTGGCAGTCCATGCAATTCGCCTCGATAAAGGCCATCGGCGGTTTCTGCGCGGCTTGGCTCTGTAAGGATAGAGTCAGGAAGGAAAGCGTTCCAATAAAGCCGAGCACGAGCACCAATAACCTGCCTCTTTTCTTAACTACATTTTGTGCGTCTGCCATTTGTGTGAAGCATTGCCACGAACTGCTTTCGAAAATCTAAATGCCGCTAAAACCAATTCGATTTAGAGTGAGGTATTGAGATTAATTACACAGAATCAGATTATAGCCGTAAACTCTAAAAGCGGCCAGACGACAGGATAGATTTCCGCTCAGGGGCAATCCCTCCCCGCACCCTCAACCCCCACCCTGCACCTTTGCAGGCTACCCAAGTGCACCGCACCCTGCTTCCTGCACCTTTGCAGGCTGTTGGTTGCCCCGCACCCCCTTAACCACGTGCACCGCACCCTGGTTCCTGCACGGGGATGCGGGTGTAACCGACCCTCTTACTGGCAGTTTTTCCGAACTGCACGAAGATCGGCTGCCGTCATAGGAGCGTCGGGAACCGTGATCGTGTTGTTCGAGTCCAATTCCCTAAGAACTATATTCACGGTAATCCCTGCCTGCTTACCCATTCCCCAATATTACTTCTACCAAGTCTTCGGCGAAGCTCTCAACAGCCACCTCTAGGCACTGCGGCATCCTCATAGAGCCATCCTCCGCCTCCGGCGAGGAGTCATGGAAACATCTCGTCGATTCATGGCTTCAGGTCATCTCATAATGGCCCTCCCCTCTCTTGTTTTCTCCGTGGTGGAAGCTATCACTCAAGGGGTGACGGCCCATTACCCCATGACCGGTTGTTTCCGCGCGATCATCTCGACTTGCTTTCTGGTGCTCTTCTTCGCCAAAGCCGCGGGGCAACCAGCAGCCCTCACCTTTGAGCGGGACATTCGTCCGATCCTCAAGGAATTTTGCTTCGACTGCCACGGAGCGCAGAAGGAACTCAAAGGCGGCCTCGATTTGCGCCTGCGCCGGTTGATCGCGAAGGGCGGTGAACACGGCGCGGCCCTAGTGCCAGGCAAACCGGAAGAGAGCCTCCTGCTCACGCAACTTCGCGAGGGCGATATGCCGCCCGAGGGAAAGAAGGTGCCCGAGGAGAAGGTTGAAGTGATTGCCCGGTGGATTGTGGGCGGCGCGCCCACCATGCGCGACGAACCGGAGTCGTTGGCCGCAGGGGAAGTTTTCATGACCGAGGAGGAGCGCGCCTACTGGGCTTTCCTGCCGATCGTCAAACCCGCGATTCCAGAGGTCGACGCCCCACGGGTGCGGACGCCCATCGATGCGCTGATCACTGCCGCGGGAGGAGAGGGGTTCTCCTTTGCTCCCGATGCCGATGCCTACACTTTGCTCCGCCGCGTTGCGCTGGGCTTGACCGGCCTGCCCCCGCTTGAGGATGAACTGGAGCTCGCGAAACAGGATCTCTCCGGCCCGGGCTTCGACCAGGTGCTCGACCGATTTCTCTCGTCACCGCATTATGGCGAACGCTGGGCCCGACACTGGCTCGATGTGGCGGGCTACGCCGACTCGGAAGGGGCCAACAATGCCGACACCGAACGAGCATGGGCATGGAAGTACCGCGATTACGTCATTCGCGCGTTCAATGACGACAAGCCTTTCGACCGCTTCATCCTCGAGCAACTGGCCGGAGACGAGCTCGTTCCGCAACCGCACAAGAACCTGAACCCCGAACAAATCGAACTCCTCGCCGCCACCGGTTTCCTCCGAATGGCTGCCGACCCCACCGGCACCGGTGGAGGAAACACAGTGCAGACTCGCAACCAAACCATCGCCGACACCCTGCAAATCGTGTCCTCCGCCTTTCTCGGCCTCTCCCTTCACTGCGCGCGCTGCCACGACCACCGCTACGACCCCATTCCCCAGCGCGACTACTATCAATTGCGCGCCATCTTCGAACCCGCTTTCAACCCCGCGGCATGGAAAGCGCCGAGCTCCCGGGCCATCTCGCTTTACACCGATGACGACCACAAACGTGCAGCAGAAATCGAGGCCGAAGCCAAGGTCATCCTCGACGAGAAGAACAAGCGCCAGGCAGCACTTATCCAAGAGGCGATCACGGCGGAGCTGAAGAAGTGCCCGGAGGACCAGCAGGAGATCCTGCGCCAGGCCCTCAACACTCCGGGAGACAAACGAGACGCCGATCAAAAGAAACTCCTCGCCAGCTATCCCAACCTCAACATCACCGGCGGAAACCTCTACCAGTACAACAACAAGGGTGCCGAGGAAGTAAAGTCCTACGACAAAAAGGCGAGTGACGTTCGGGCAAAAAAACCGCCCCACTCATACGTGCGCGCACTCACCGAGGCTCCCGGCGTCCAGGTGAGCACCAAGCTCTATCACCAAGGCGATGCCAATCAGCCCACAGGCGACCCCTTGGTCCCCGCTCCCCTGACAATTGCAGCCAGCCCAGCCGAACGTCCCGCTTTCGCCGAGAATGACCCAAAAAGAGAGACAACTGGCCGTCGCACGGCCTACGCCCAGTGGATTACAAACGGACGGCACCCCTTGGTCGCTCGCGTCCTCGTCAATCGCATCTGGATGCATCACTTCGGCGAAGGACTGGTGCCCACCCCAGGCGAGTTTGGCATCTTGGGAGCGCGCCCCATCCACCCCGAGCTTCTCGACTACCTCGCCCACGAGTTCATGACGAATGGCTGGAGCGTCAAGCACCTGCACCGGTTGATCATGCGCTCCACCGTCTACCGCCAGTCTTCCGTCGCCTCCCCCTCCACTGCCGAACGGAAGTTTGCCAAGTGGCCCCTCCACCGCCTCGACGCCGAGACCTTGCGCGATCGCACACTCGTCGCGAGCGGAGTGCTCACCCGCACCCAGTTCGGCGAACCCGTTCCCGTAAAAGCCAATGACGCCGGTCAATTCCGCATCGATTCGAATCGCCGCAGCATTTACGCCCAAGTCCGTCGCTCCAAGCCGATCACGTTCTTGCAGAGCTTCGACGCGCCGGACATGAAGACCAACTGCAATCGCCGCCCGACCTCCAATGCCGCAACACAGGCCCTGGTTGTCATGAACGGTGACTTCCACCAGGCCCAGGCCAAGAACATGGCCGAGCGCGTGCGCAATTCTGGGGATGTGCACGCCCAAATCAAGCAAGCCTTTGCACGGGCTTACGGCCGGCCGCCCAGCGAGAATGAGATGCAACGATCGCAATCGTTCCTCGAAACCGAGGGAGTGACCCTCGAACTCTTCTGCCACGCGCTCCTGAGCTCCAACGAGTTTCTCTATGTCGACTGATTCGCCTCCAAGTCTCCTGTCGCGCCGACAATTCTTGAGCAGGAATTCGCTGGGTGTTGGCGGCATGGCAGTCGCCACCCTTCTCCAACGCGAGGGCCTCCTCGCAGCTCCCCAAAAACCGATCTTCGACGAGAGGTTCTCCCTGGAACCAAAGGTTCCCGCTTTCGTGCCAAAGGCCCGAGCCATGATCTCCCTGTTCATGCATGGCGGGCCTTCGCACATGGATCTCACCGACCCTAAGCCTGAACTCACCCGTCTCCATGGAACCGAGTATGGGGAGAATGTTCATTTCAGCTTCATCAACCGAGCCAGCAAGAAACTCCTCGGCAGCCCCTGGAAGTTTCAGAAGCACGGGCAGTGCGGGACCGAGATATCCGAGCTCCTGCCCGGGCTTGCCAGCATCGTGGATGACATCACGCTTGTGCGTTCCATGCACACCGGCGCCAACGGCCACGAGGTTTCCATCCGCTACTGGCACGGAGGCATTCCCGGCGTGACCGGCCGGCCCACGATGGGCTCCTGGATCAGCTATGCGCTGGGCTCGGCAGTCGACAATCTTCCGGCTTATCTCGTCCTCACGGATCCAGGCGGACATCCGGTCGACGGCGTGAGCAACTGGAGCAACGGCTGGCTGCCCGCCCTCTATCAAGGGACCGTCGTGCGCGCCAAGGAGCCCCGGATCTTCAACCTTCATCCGCCCGCCGGGCTCCGCGGAAAACCACAGGAGCACTACCTCCGCTTTCTCAATGAACTGAATCAGGATCACCTGCGCCGTCACCCAGGCGAACACGATCTCGAAGCGCGCATTGCCGGTTACGAACTCGCCGCTCAAATGCAAACCGCCGCGGCGGATGCGCTAGACATCTCCGGGGAGAGCGAGGCCACCAAAAAGCTCTACGGAATCGACCATAAGGAGACCAAGGAATACGGAACGCGATGCCTCATCGCCCGCCGCCTGGTGGAGCGCGGCGTCCGCTTCGTGCAACTCTTCCTCAACGGCCAACCGTGGGACAACCACACCAACATCAGCAGCGCCCTGCCCGCCGTCTGCAGACGCACCGACATCCCCAGCGCAGCCCTCGTCAAGGACCTCAACCAGCGTGGTCTCCTCGACAGCACCATCGTGCACTGGGGTGGCGAAATCGGACGCCTTCCCGTGACCGAGAACAACGGCCAGCCCGATAATTTTGGCCGGGACCACAATGGCCAGGGGTTCAGCGCCTGGTTCGCCGGGGGCGGGTTCAAGGCGGGCATCACCTACGGCGAAACCGACGAGGTTGGCCACCGCGCCGTCGTCAACAAGGTCACGCCCAATCACATCCAGGCCACCATCCTGAAGCTCTTCGGAGTCGACTACAGCAAGTTGCACTACCGAGACAACGGCCAAGAGCGAAGCCTTACCGATGGCCGCGAGTGCCGGGTGATCGACGAGATCCTGGCTTGAGGGCGCGACAGGGCTGGTTTGGCAGTGCGGTCGCCGAGCCTCAATCGCGCCGCCCTAAAAGGTTCACGTAACGGGGATCAGGTGCAGGGTCGTTCTGCTTCCTGAGACATGCTCAAGGAGCATCTGTCGGAACACGAAGGCCCGTGTCAGCCTCATTCTCATATTTCTCTGCCCGAACTAAATTCGTCAGCTACTTCGCATCCAAGGCAAGGCGGTAACGTTCTACGAGATCGGCACGAGCGCTCTTCTCATCGTGGAGAAATCCTAAAACTTGCTTCGCATCTTCCAGTTTTTTCGGCACTGGCAATGAGGCAATCCGGTTAATCACCTTCTCCCTCACTGTAGCGGCATACAAACCATCGGTCGGACATCCCGGCTTGCCCTCGACTGTTGCCAGTGCAGACCTGAACAGTCCCCAGAGCCCAACCTGTTCCTGCGGGGTCTCTGTCATCGCGATGGCCTTATCGATGACAAGCAAGTGATAGGGGTTCCGAGCAATGGCATTATGGAGCAGCTTCCAGCCATCTCGTCTTCGCTGCTCTTCAGGAAGCAGCAGATACACAGCATGAGCGACAGTGCCGTCGTGGTAGGCTGCTGAGCCTTGGTTGATTCCCCAGGCGAGACTCTCATGGTAGATCATCTTCTTGATCCCTCGGAATTCAATCTCATGCCCGCTGGTGCGCTTATTGCGCCTGAATTCACGCTCGAACGGCCACGGGGTGAAAGGACCGGTCTTCTCATCCCCCCCGGTAGCATACTGACCGCCTTCACAGCGAAAGGTCCCAGTCTCCGGTCCATGGCGGAAAAAGACTACCGCGCAGTGCCCAGGTTGAGTGGCCTGACACGATGGAACGCCAAGGGTGTTGTGACCACGTGCCGAGATTGAGCCCATCGTGCCGCATACACCACCGTCCTTGAGCATCATCTGGATGGTTGCGTAGCTGAACGGATAGGGTTTGAGCCGACGCGCCGACTGCATTGAAAACTGTTGCGCGATACCATGGATATACTCCCCGTAGCGATGAAACTCCCCGCGATCACGAAATGCGATCCAGCGCTCTTCACGCTCCCGCAGGGGTTGCTGATCGGCAGCAAGCATGGTCAGCAGCGGCCACGGGGCCGTCAGCGGGAAGGACGGCCAGTTGCGCTCCTTCTGAAGTGCGGGAGGAAAAGTATGCTCAAAATTACGAATCGCGTAGAGGCAGCGCTCGGCCGGGGTGGCAAAGGGATCTCGCTCTTTTGGCAACAATCCTTTGGCCTCATAGGCACTACGGAACATCCGGTAGGCTGCGTCAATTTTCTTGTAAGCCTCTCCACGCACCGCATCGCGGCTGTGCCAGTGAATGATGCGATCACCACAGTCGATCTCCACCTCGTGTCCCTGCAACTTCATGTAGTCGTTGAACTTCTCCTGCAACTCCCTGCTAGCCATCACATCGGCGGCGTAGAGTGCGCGCTTGATTTTCTTCGTCTTCTGCGCCGGATCACCTTTCTTTCGTTTCGGAACCGGGAGAGCGATGCCTCGCTTGTCGTATTTTAACTCACCAGTCTTCGGATCAAGCACGACGTCTTCTTCGATGGTGTGGTCGTTCAGGAAGTTAATGATGTGATCATTAACGTCCAACTCACGCTGCGGATCCTTGGTGTCGACTCGCACACGGGGATCACGGGGAATCACCAACTTCATCGGCTCCCGCGCAGTTGTATCGGCAGCCAATCCCTCCTTTGCGCTGACCAGAGCAACCGCGAGAGCCAGCTGGCGGTATTGCTCGAATTTCGCTTTGCCGATATCGAGCCGAAGCGAGTAGAGCCAGCGGAGCACGTCTTCGGGTTTGTGATGCGTCGCATAGACTCCAGTGGCGATGTCAGGATCGGATTCAACCCATGCGAGAAACTCGGCTGGCAGCAGCATGGCCTCTGCCTTCAAGCTAGCCTCAACCTGCTTTCTCGCATGCCTGAAGAAGGCGGTCCGCAGCGCCGGAGTGACGGCAAATTGCTCCTTGCTGCAGACACTCAGGATCTGATCGGCAGCAGCGCCTGTATACATGAGGCTGGTCGACAAGCTGACCGCCAAGGCGGTGGCTGCGGTGCATTTACATACCTTCATACTTTCCGGATCTTCCGTAGCATGGGCCCGAAAGCAAGCCAGAGGTCAAGAGCTGCCCTATCCTTCTTCATCTGACAGCCTTACTATCAAATGTTATTCCCATAAAGAGCGGCCTTGGCAGACCACTCTTGGAATCTACGCAGGTGCCGCTTCCGCATCCAGTATGGGCGAACGAAAAGGAAATTGATAACCAGCAGATTCCACGTAGTCACAGCAATAGCCGCCATATGGGGGCCGGAATACCACAAACCAAGTCCGGAAATTATGATTCCAGCAATACCTGCAATACTAAAGAGCCTGCAGCGGCGCATGGATGCCCGGCATCCAGAAGCCGTCCACATAAGCTTCCTACATTCATCACATTTGTAGGTAGTCGCCCTGTAAAATTGCCTCATACCTTCGGCAAGAAAGTTTACATGGCCGCGGGTATAATCTTGGCATTCTGAACACCACGGAGACCGACTATCGTGCGCCTGGTCGGCATTCTCTGAGTCAAAGGGATCCCTGTCGGTGGGGGGGATACTCATAGGCACTGGCTGATGGCATAAGACTCCCTAATCTCCTCGTCAACCTCCCTTCGGCTGTTATGCAGAATCGCACCCTGCACTTTAGCCGTGTGCTCCGCACCCTGCTTGCTGCACCCTGCTTCCTGCACCCCTAACCCCCAACCCCTGCACCGCACCCTGGTTCCTGCACGGGGATGTCATACCTTCACCTACCTAGTAAAATCTGATAGACCCCTGACACTATGAAAATCTCAGCGGGCATTGCACTGGCATATTTTATTC
>JAQWTV010000045.1 GCA_029242545.1 Roseibacillus sp. | reverse complement strand
GGCGTGGTTTGAATCCATTGTTCTGCAGAGACCGGATCGTTACGTAACCAGCGGGAAAGCACACTGTTGTACATTTCATTACGGCGCTCGACGCTCTGGATTTGACCAATCCAATCGGCGGCTAATCGGGGTTCTGACCGCTGGCTCCTCCAGGCAAACTGTCTAATCGCACCATCGAGATCGGCTGTTTCGGGGAGAGACGCCAACCACTCAGAGGCCGCCGCTGGGTCCTGAGAGGTATAATGGCCGATAACCCCTTCAATGGCTTGGGATCGCAGGTCCTCATCCAAGCCGGCTGACCAGGCTTTGGCCTCCTCGAGGTCTACCCGAGCAAGTGCCCCCCCGACATCATCTGCAGCTCGGGCAGCCGCGCTTTTATCGTCAAGGGTTACAAGTAGTTCAGCGGCGTGCCGCGGCTCACTGCCTGCTAGACCACTCATGATGTAGTTGATCGCGCCACTCTGGAGCTGCGGGTCTGCGATGCCAGCAGTCCATGTCAGAGCGTTGCTTACTCCGTTCTCCATCACCAAGGGAAGAATGCCCTGCAAGGCGTCACCTCTCTCTCGGCTGTAGGGGAGGTCTTGAAGTAGGTCTGTAGCTCGGCTTAGGTTCAGGGGTGCAATGCCGCGAATAACTCCCACTAGAAGAGGGTTGGCGCCCGTCCCTTCATGATTGGCGCGAGCAAATGCGATCGCCGCCTCAGGGTCATCTGTCGACCAGCTAGCCATGATCGCCTGCCGGGCAAAAGGGGTCCCGGTGTTTTTCATAGTGTATGCCAGGGCGCCCTTAGGATCCGTCTTGGCCCAGCCGTGAAGAAGCATTCCGTATTCGCTCATCCGCTGCTCGGTAATGCCAAGGGCACGGAATTCGGCAACCACATCAAGGAATTGATCAGCCTCAAGAGTTTCCAGCAGCTCGAGAAAGCCTCTCGCACGTTCAACTGGATCAACGAGCTTGGCTAACTCCGTTACGGCTTGCTCAGGGGTGCTGTTCTTAATAATTCGTGAGGTCTGAGCGGTAGGCAGAAGGTTGGTTTCGGAGTTGCGAACACCTTTGATCCCGTAGGTCGGTCGTGAGGATGAGCGTTTAAGAGAGGAGGGGCGCGACTCGTCTAGCGCAGTCCTTCTATCCGATTGGCTACTGTTGCTCCCTCGGCCAATCAAGAACGCGGCCCCCAGGCTGAGGATCCAGAGAGCGATAGGAACGAGAATGACAGGCTTCATAAAGAGTTATAAGGCTACACCAGATTTGGCGACCTGCCCCGTCAAATCCGTGCCAATTACCCTCACAGCCTACCTTGCGCGCTCTAGAGTCCTCGCTATCCCTGCTCCCTTGCCTCGAAGGCAAGGCAAGGGTTCGCTCCGAGGCGATAATAAAAATGGACCGTTTCTCCTGCGGAAATCCCCTCGATTTCTCGGATGCCTGTAAGGTTGCAATCGTGGGTCAGTAGGACGTGTTCACCATGAGTTGTGATTGTCGTGAATAGAAAAGGTCGGTAACCGGGCTCGGGAGGTTGCGGCATATGAATAGTGGCTGCCGGCAGGCGCTCCTTAGCCAGAGGGTTCCAGGAATGGATGGTGGAGGAATTCAATTCAAAGACCGGACCCATATCAATACGGTCCGGCTGCCACTTCGCCAAGGGGTCGTCACTCTCGGGGATTATGATCACTGGTTCCTTGGAGGTATCGACAAGGAATGCATCCACTCGAACCGATTCGGGGACCATGATGGCTTTCGGCGCCTGGGCAAGAAGATGACGGATGATTGCCACCTGGGGCTCTTTCTCAAGAGCAGTGCTCATGGTTTCGCAGAGAAGGATGTCCGGAAGCGCCTCACCCGGAATCATGTAGTCGCAGGCATTGCCAAGGACGTATGATTCAACACTCTGATCGAGTCCAAGTCCTGAGACAACAGACTTAACGGACTCAATAGAGGTCGCGTGCAGGTCGAGTATCGTGAACCGTGCCTCATCGGGTGAAAACAGGGACATCAGTGGAACCGCCAGAGTCGCATAGGGACCGGACCCTGCATAAAGAACGCGGACGGGTCGTCCCGAGTTCGAATCAAGGGCTTCTTCGATGGCGCCTTGGAGCCCCCGCAGAAATGCGGCGGTTCGTAGGAACTCATCAGCGCAGCCCGCAGCCTGAGTCGGCGAAATAGCCAATCCTTGGCCGCAAGCAGTTTCTCCCTCGGTAATGTCCAGCGCTTCGTCGATGCGGAAATAGGCAACGCTCTGAAGGATCCCGACAATCTCGTGGACGAGTCCGGCAAGGATGCCCCTCGGGCCCCTATAATTCAGCGTTTCGCGGGTGAGGCGTCTCAGTTCCTCGATAATGGCAACGTCTTCAGGCATGAGGCAGTTTTTTTTCGGTGGCCAGAGAATCCCTGCGCGGGCCCCAATAGCTAGGAATTTCCGTCTCCAAACTAGGCGGGGCCTTGATCATGCGATGAAGCTAGACCCATCATTGGTAATTGCCTGATTACCTGGTGCCCGCCAAACTCCATAGTTAAAGATGCTGACATTCACGGACGAGAGGTTTGTCGGGGGCTCATCCCCCATCGGGCGGCGGGATTTCCTCAGGATTGGCAGCCTCGCGGGGCTTAGCCTGCCTGGCATGCTGGCAAACCCCTCTCAGGCAGCGCTTGGGCGTAATGTTATCAAAAATAAGTCAGTCGTCTTCCTGTTTCTACAGGGAGGCCCTCCCCAGATTGAAACCTTCGATCCAAAGGTTGATGTAGCCAGTAATAATCGAAGTTGTACCGGCGAGGTGAGGACCAAGCTGCCCGGTGTTTGGTTTGGAGGCACTATGCCGCAGTTGGCTCAGCGGGCTGATCGTCTGGCGGTGGTGCGCTCCTTCGCTACAAACGATGGCAGTCATAACCATCTCCCCATACTCACTGGCCGTCACCCCTCGGGGGCAGCCATGGCTGCCTTGTGTGCGCATGGTACTGGCCCTTTTCATCGCCGGAGCGGCATCCCCATGAATGCGGTTATTGTCCCGGAGGCCGTTGAACCAAGCCTGAAGCTTGGTTCTCCTACTGCAACATTTGGACTTCCGCGGATCAGGCAGCAGGTTGCGGGGGCGGGAATACTAGCCGGCGAATGTAAGGGCTTTGTGCTCGATGGCAGCCCGAGCCAGCTGAGTAACTTTGACCTCCAGATCCCCCGTGGTCGGTTCACGGATCGTTTCGAGTTGCTAGGGAAGCTTGATGAGCTGAATCGCACAATGGACCGCGCTGGCGAGGCTGGCAACATGAGTGAAATGCAACGGCAGAGTTATGATCTGCTACTCCGTGGGGTATCCGATGCCTTCGACCTCTCGAAGGAGCACCCGAAGACAATCGCCCGCTATGATACGAGTCATCTCTTTCACATGGCAGACTACCACGAAGGCGGGAAATACTTTCTCCACGAGGGAAAGAAAAAGCTCGTCGATCAGGCTCGCTGGACCAACCTGCTTGGCAAGGAAATGCTCCTTGCTCGCAGGCTCTGTGAAGCCGGATGCGGGTTTGTTACGGTCGTGGACTCGAGCTGGGATTTTCACGGTGGCGGCGCAAACAACCCCGGGACGCTTGTGGGCATGCAAACCCTGGGTTCTCAGATGGACCATGCGGTCTCAGCATTTCTTGATGATGTGGCAGCGCGAGGGCTCAGTGACGACATCCTGCTGGTGGTCACCGGCGAAATGGGACGATCACCAATTAAGAAAAATAGGGACGCTGGAACTGACCACCATGGACACCTGACGCCTTTGCTCTTGGCTGGCGGTGGATTGAAGATGGGGCAGGTTATCGGAAAATCAGATCGCACCGGAAGTCGTCCCGCCAGCGAACCCTATGGGCCGGAGAATCTGCTCGCGACTATTTTGCATACAGTCTTTGATGCAAATCAGATACGCACCTCTCCAGATCTGCTTCCACCTGAGTTGTCGCGAACCATTCTGGAAGGCAAACCGATCAAGGAGCTATTCTAGCCTTGAGGCACCACCGACTCGGCCTATTTGCGAAATTGGGAAGGCTCACTCCAGTGTAAGGCGCCCTCTGGTTCGGGCTGGTGGAGCTTAGGGAAGCGCAACGTCCCATTTGTGCGGCCCTCCTTTTCCCCTACTCCAGAATTGTGATGCCCCATGGCTCGACAATGATACCATTCGAGGCTTCACCTTGCTCTGGATGAGTGAGGGAGATCACGACGGGGCCTTTGTCTCGAGCGGTCCAGAATCGAGAAATGGGGGCATTAAGTGCCACCTTTCCAGCATTGACCACCACCACTGCCCGTTCCTGGCCCAGCTCCCGGCTAAAGGCGAACCAGCGCGGCCCGGCTGAAAGCTGCTTGAAGGCACCCCGGCGCCATAACGGACTCGCTTGGCGCCTCGAGCAGAGCGCGCGATAGAATTCGTGAAGCTCCCCATCGAAGCGAACCCGGGAGGGCGATTTCTTGGCTTGGGTAGGCAGGAAAACCTCGTCGTCGTAGGTCTCATTCTCCCAGATCATAGGTTTGCGGCAGTCGGGATCATCGGCACCCCACATCCCAGCTTCCGTCCCGTAATAGATATAGGGTGCGCCCGGCAGGAGAAACTGAAGGCCAGCCATGAACTTGAGCTTGCAGCGCGCAGCCTCATCTGGAGGGCCGGTATGATATGCTGGTCTATGTTTGACGTTCGCATCGTGATCCAGTCGCGCCTCTGGATTCATGACCGCCGAGCCGAGACGGGCGACATCGTGGCTGTCTAAGAGGTTCTGTAACTCCAAGACCTTTGAGTAACCATAATCCTCCTCGATCTCTCTCAAAGTTTCGAGAAATGTTCCGGCGAGTGTGGGCTCGCGTTCTTCATTAGCGAAGCGGAGTACCGCGTCCGTAAAGCGGTAATTCATAACGCCGTCAAAGGCCTTATCGAGCCACGGCGCAGCATTCTTGAGTTTGTGGGTTCGGTAGTTCTCCCACCAAATCTCCCCAGCAAGATAGGCCTCCGGGTTGATCTCCTTTGCCCAACCCCGCAACTCATTCCAAAAAGCAATGGGAACCTCGGCAGCGACATCCAGTCGCCATCCATCAATCCCGTCGGAGGGATCCCCGTCGTTATTCGGGTCCATCCAGCGCTGCACGATCGCACGCATGTGTCTTTTTGCATCGGGATGAGGACCGCCGCTGTCCTTGCGGAACTCGGGTAAACCCTTCACTCCAGCCCAGCCTCGGTAGTCAAACTCGTCCTCGGGAGTTGCCGGATCATCCCAACTGTCAATATGGAACCATTTGGCATAGCGGCTCGTTGGGCCTTCCTTACGGGCTTTCTGGAACGCCCAAAACGGGATGCCAACATGATTGAACACGCCATCGATAACAATCCGCATATCTCGTCGATGGACTTGCTTAATCAGTTCTAGAAAAAGTTTGTCGGCTGCCGACCATTTCCACGTTGTTGGATTGCCGGGATCTTCCGTGGCGAAAAGGGCGAGGTCCGCTGCAGGAGCGGGACCGAAGTGCTTGTCGATGTGGTGATAGAGAGTGGCGCCATATTTGTGCAGGGAAGGACTCTCAAAGATTGGATTCAGGTAGAGCGTGTTAACTCCGAGATTCTTGAGGTAATCAAGCCGATCAAGAATCCCTTGAAGGTCTCCACCATAGCGCCGCAGTTGAGCATGGACATAGAAGTCACGACCATCCTGCTCCCACGGTTGAAGCTTGTACCAATCCGATGTCCATGGACTGGTTTGCCAGTCAGCAGGAATCAGATAAGGCCAGGTGTCTTTCAGGCTCGCTCGAACCGGGTCATTAGTTTTATCGCCATTGCAGAAACGCTCAGGGAAAACTTGATACCAGATTGCGTCCGCAAACCACTTTGGCTTTGCCATCGCGGGTAGCCAAGAACCTAGGAGGACTCCGGCAAGGATGAGCAGGAATGAGCGGATTGTTTTCATGAAAGTATCCTGATCAGACTCTGGTCTAAACGCTCAAACTTCAGCAACAGTGCCGCTATCAGATCAACCGCCTAGAACTGTAAACTCGGGTGAAATATGATACCAGTCTCTTTGTTCTAAGAGACTGGCCGGACTGCTAATTGGCTGCATTCCAGTATCCATTTTCCCACCGGATTCCCTGAGGAGGAATCTGGTCCATGGTCTGAGAACGGTCCGCTACTGCGAACACTACGGCTAGGGGTGTAGTTCCCGGCCGAGCACCAGGCGTATAGGGACCATTACCCCAATGATTGCCGACCGCAACCATGTGTAAAAGAGGTTGATTAGTTCCTTTTTCAATGGTGAGCGTTCCGTTGATTTCACCACGGTATCCCCGTTGCTTATCCTTGGTCTCAAAATGAAAAGGGCCATGGATTCGTAATACCTGCTCGCCGGAAGCATTGGGAATACTGGCAATAGAACGAAGATCGAGAACGCGGACTTCGTCAGGACGCCAATGTGGAGGCTCGCCCCGTGTGTTATCAACCAGATGATAGCGGGCAATTCTCATGCTGAGATCTCTTGGAAGAGCACTCGCCTTCAGTGTTTTCGATAATTGAAGAATTTCTTCGACCTCGGATTGCCTGATCCATAGGTGATCAACGGCAATATTCAATCCAGTTTGGCGAAGATTCTTCGGGCCTGTCTTGAGCGGGTCCCAGAGATCGTAGCCCTCGCCATTTTTTACGAGGGCCCGGGTAAAGGCTTTCACAGGGATGGTATCTGGCTGAAGGACGCGCCGATAGCGGGAGTCCTGTGCCGAGGGCGTGCTCTGAGGAACCTTTGTCGCTCCTGCACGCCGTTCGTCAACAGGAAGATCCTTAAAGAGCTCAAGACTCTCCTCGAGCATCTTCATGATGCGATCAGGATCTCGATTATTATTGTAACCAAGAAGTTTACCAGAGGCTGTAAAAACGTAGCGCCCTTGCCGGGTGCTGCCATTTCTTCCCTTGCGCGGACCCTGATCTGCAACCGCACGGAAAAATCTTCCAACGTCATCATCCCGGCGGCGCTGATACCAGTCATCCGCAGCGGCAACGATAAATCTCTCCCGCAGGATCCTCCGGATGTCGGGGCGGCTGAATACGAACACACGGTCCGCGACGCCATTGTTTCAGGTGCACCCCAATGGATGCCCATCCATTTCCCAGAGAAACACTGGCTTACCCTCCCTTGCGGCGCGCTCTCGGGCAGCCCAGAGGTCGATTTCCCACTCAATCCCACGCCATCCCTCATCGGAATCGGAGGGCTGGCATAAGCGGCTAATCTGCTCGAACTGAACCTTTGTGATTTCAGCCTGAGTAGAAAAAGAAACAACGACGAGAATGAGGACGACAAGGGGAGCTGATCTGAATGTCATAGGGTGTTCTAAGGTTCAGGGAAACAGAATGCCAGCATCGGGATCCAAGGCAACCAGCTATTCCTGCACTCGAATGGTCACCTGCGCCTCTGCCGCATTATCAAAGGTATAAGACAGATGCCCGGTTGGAGCCTCGGAGTCACCCTCGTCTGGTGAATTCATTAGCGCCTTCTCCTCGAGCCATGGCTGGATCAATAGGGTCTCCAGCAGGTTGCCCCCGACCGTAATAGTCTTCTCGACCAAGCCATCGCCCAAATCGTTCCGATCGATGCGGACGTCAACCCAGTCAGTTTGACCGGGCTGGGTCACGGGACCCTTGAAATTTGAAGCGTGTGCTCATTCGCCGTCCTCGAGACGAGCGCCTCCGACCAGCTTTACAGCCACTGCCTTCACCTCGGCTCCGGTTTCCTCCCGATACCGTGCAACAATATCCTCAGCAAACCGTGATGCGGCACCACTTTCAACGAGGTTGACCGTGCTACCACCAAACCCTCCACCCATCATTCTAGCGCCAATCGCACCGAGCCCACCAGCGATCTCGACCAATGTATCAAGTTCCTCGCAGCTAACCTCATAATCATTCCGAAGGGAGGCATGGCTGGCGGCCATCAGGACGCCAGCGCTCGCCGTGTCATCAGCCTCGAGCGCCGCAGCGAAGTTACGCACCCGGACCATTTCAGTTATGACATGACGGGCGCGTCGGTAAACTCTCTCTCCGAGCTGGACCTGCGCGGAGTCTAATTCGTCTATCGTGACGTCCCGGAGATACTCTACGTCAAAGAATGCTGCCGCTACCTCACAGTCAGCTCTGCGCTTGGCGTATTCCCCATCAGCCAATGCATGTTTGACTTTGCTGTCGACCACGACCGCGGATAGGTGGGCCGGGATGGGTGCTGGAGAGACCTCCAGAGTCGAGCAATCAATCTTCAAAGCATGGCCCACGACCCCGGCGTTAACGGTCAGCTGATCCATGATCCCACATGGAACGCCAGCCCATTCATGCTCTGCACTCTGACACAACAGGGCACGCTCGGTCTGGGAAAGCTCAAGCCCCAGAACCGCTTCAATCACCAGAGCTGTCGCCGTTTCAAGAGCAGCACTACTACTGAGCCCGGCCCCGACGGGAATGTTGGATTCAAACCTAACGTCGAACCCGGCAACTGGATAACCTGCGTCCCGATATTTTGCTACCACCCCAAATGCGTAGTTCGCCCACGATTCGTCACCGGAGAAGGGTATGTTATGTCCGAGAGGAACTACGAGTTCCCCATGGCTCTGAGAACTCGACAGGTGCACCTCGGAGCGGCCATTGAGTTGAGCAACGGCTTTAATATAACGGTTGATCGCCGCCGGCATAACCACGCCCCCTTGATAGTCGACGTGTTCGCCAATAAAATTTATTCGCCCGGGCGCTCTCGTTCTTACAATACCACTCGGCTGGGTCCTCGGGGTAGAGAGCTTGCTGGGAAAGATCGACACAGACAGGGATAAGCGGCGTTCGCGCTCTCAACAGATTCCACGATATTTCCTAGTAAGTCCAGCACTCCAAATTTCCTAATTTTGAGGAATCGAGCATTGTTTTGTAGAAAACGATCTGATCCCGCCGATACAGGAACCAAGAGCACTGGCCTATCTCGAAGACCAAGAGCTGGGGCATGCGTTGAGTCGAGGCGATCTGATGACTCTCCGCGCCCATCTAGACGCCGAGGCATACGTCCGTGTCGCCCATCCCGATATCATCAGGATGATATTGGGTAGTGCATACCGTAAGCCTTCACTGGCGATTGCCTGCGAACTGGCGATGCTCAAATCAAGAGCAAGAGAACCAATCGTGCGTTCATTCTTTGAACTGCTCTTCTGGGTAAAGCTTCGCAGGAAGATATCCACGGCGCATTAAACGCTTCGTCCCGTCCGCCTACAAACTACCTGAGGGTCATGAGGTAGGCCATCACATCGGCGAGCTCCTGCTTGGTCAACAAAACTCCCATCGGAGGCATTGGCGAGACCTGCCCTTGGAACCCTTCTGCTATCGCTGCACCTGGATCAATCAGACTCTCGAGAATGTAGTCTTCTTGTTTTCGTGTCGCAATAGCATCAAGTGCCGGCCCTATAGGTCCCCCCTCCCCGTTGACAGCGTGACATCGCGCACAATTGGCGATTGCGTGGGTCTTGAATATCTTCAGTCCCCGGTCCACATCACCTTTGGTGACCTCAGACTTTTTCCCGGTGATCGTCTCATACTCAACCTTGCGCAAACTGACATCATCCCACCAAGCTTTCCCAGTGGACATTCCCCAGCCCCCGAGGAGGCAGTTAATGCTGGCGACCTTTAGAGATCCCGAGTTGAATCGCAACTTAATCTGTGTCCAGTCCTGCGTGCCCTTTACTCCCGAACTGCCCGGAGCATCGGGGTGGGCGCTGACATAAAGCAATGCCCCTCGCCCGCCTCCTCCGACGCCTTCAGTCTTTACCCAAGCGCTTAGTTCGTATTCAGAATTCATGTCGACTGGCACATCGATGGTGATGCCCCACTCGGCGGCCGTCTCAGCAGAAATTCCTACTGAATGCTTCCCGGTTCTGCCAACGTCGGCCAACTTGTGTTGGGCTGTTCCGCGGAACGAGCGCCCCCTCCAGCCAGAGGCAAAATCAGCGCTTAGGTCTTCGAACGATCCATTCGCCAGCAGTTCCTTGCCAAGCTTGGAGGGTCCTCGCTCTACCGGACTAGCACCTGCATTACGCAAGCTCTGTGAGAGCCAGGGCTCACTGGCATTGGAAAAGTCTTTGATCAGTTCCTTGGCCGCGCGCTCTATCGTCTCCTGATCATCGAATTGTACCATTTTATTGAAAGCGGCGAGCCGAACAATCAGCTCCTCATCCTGCACCACTGCGGTATCGAAGAAAAGCTGGAGGGCAGCTGCATCGGACCCAAGAGCATTAATCGCATTCCGACGAAGCGCAGGATCCTTGCTCATGAGAGCGGCCTGCAGCGTTTCTGAATCGAGGGCTTCAAGTCCACTCAGGCTCCAAAGCGCCTGAATAGCGCCGATTCCTCCTGAGTTGACTTTCTTTTTCAGGCCAGGGATTGCGCCCTTCACTTCTCCATCTACGAGGAGACGTTGGGCCGTGTGGCGCCAAAACAGGTTGTCGCTTTCAAGCGCGGCGATAAGCCGCTCGTCGTTGGCTCCTGCCAGAGACTGAATCGCTGACTTGGGCGCATCTTCCCAGACGACCCGGTAAATCCGCCCGTGTCCGCGGTCGCGGTTGGGATTGACATGAGCGTTCCCCTTGCCTCGCTGAGCGTCATAACCTCCGCGTCCTTTGCTAGGTGTTGGGTTGTGCTGAATGATGAAGTTATACCAATCAGCGACCCACAGATGTCCATCGGGGCCAACCTCCGCAGCGACTGGTGAGAACCACTCGTCTGCGGAGGCAAGAAAGGCAAATGCGTTTTCCGCTTTGTAGCCTGCCCCCGTTGGAGAAATTTCGTACATACCCAAAAGATGTCCCGTTGGTCCTCCGATAAAGGCCATCTTCTCGCGATACGACTCAGGGAATGCCGCCGAGGTGGCCAACGCGTGACCGGCTCCTGCCGTGTAGTTATTGAATGCGTCCACCTGGCGGATATTCGGTGTGATGGGATGGAAGGAGCGATCAGTCGCGATCATCTTCGCGGTCATCCCCTTCTTACCGTTACGGTAGGCGGTGGCTGGGATGCCACAGAAGAAACTGGGATTATTGTTGGCCGTTGAGCCGAACACATCACCGGAGGAGTTGAATCCAAGCCCCCAAGTGTTGTTGTTGAACTGGTGCATGAACTCAAGCGCTGATCCGTCCGGCTTCATACGAAAGACTCCGGACCCGAATCTCTTCTGCTCACCGCCCACCGTGCCGCTGTAGGAAGAGTAGCCAACAGCGCCCCAGATCCAGTTGTCGAAGCCGTAGCGCAAATTGGATGGCCCGGCGTGCGTATCCCCCGTGCCCCATCCGGTATTAAGGACCTCGCGCACGTCAGCTTTATCATCGCCGTCCGTATCCTTCAGGAACAGAAAGTCTGGAACGTGCGCCACGATGATTCCCCCACGCGAGAAGGTCAGCGAGGTAGGGATATTCAGGCCGTCAGCAAAGACCGTTACCTTGTCGCATCTCCCATCCCCGTCAGTATCCTCAAGTATCTTGATCTTGTCGTTTCCGACTCGGTCCGGGGTCATTTCGTTAGGATAGTCGACGGTCTCTGCAGCCCAGAGGCGTCCCCGCTCATCCCAGGCTAGGCCAATCGGGTTGATGATATCAGGTTCACTGGCGAAGAGCTCCAGTCGGAAGCCCACCGGGGCCTGAGTGTATTTCATGCTCTCCTTTGCCGGCAGAGGAAACTGATAAGGTAGTGGTTCGGGGCGATTCTCGTAATTTGCTATGTCCCCGCGCTTCTCGTATTTCAGCGGAGCCCGGCCCGCGATAAACTTGTCGTAGGAATCTTTCCGACTATCTCCCACCGCCCAGAGGATGCCGGCTTTGAGCAGCTGATGAAACGCTGACTGCTCCCACACCCGTTCGTCGTGCCCTGAGGCGGTATAGAAAACGCGACCCTCTCCTTGCGTTCTAACCCAAGTCCAAGGCTCAGGCTCCTTGATGTTGTCACCGGCCTTCGCCACCTCCCGGACCATCAACACGGTTCGATCCTTCTCATTATGGTTACGATGCTTGTAGGTTTCGTCCCACCCCTCGAATTCCTTCACGCCAGACATCGCAGGGTGCCCTGCTTCCACCACCTTGGCTGTAAATGTGCCGCCACCGTGGCTATCAAACCTCCCACCGACCAGCTGATCGAATTCGGGCTCGTTACTGAAGCACCAACTTGCGCAATGCACCGGGACGAAGCCTCCCCCGCCCTCTACGTATCCCTTCAGATTCTTCCACTGCTTTGGGCTGATTATTCCGTGATTGGCGTAAAGCAGAACCGCGTCGAACTGGTCGAGAAATTTCGCGTCGTCGAAGGCCTCCTCAACCGTCGTCACATAGTCGAAGTAAATTCCGTCCGACCCTAGCCCCTTGGCAAGCATCGGATAGAATTTGTTGCTGTTGTGGTGCTTGCTCTCGTGCCCGAGGAAGAGGACTCGGACAGGCCCCGTCTTTGCCTCTTCTGCCTGCTCGGTTTCCTCCTTAGGCTTTGCGGCGGCAAGAGCAACAACCGCTGCGCAAAGTACACTCGTAGCCAAGAGGGGAAGGATGGATTGGGTTTTCATCTTAAAATTCCTTTTCATAGGCGGGTATAGGGGGTCTTCTGAAGGGTCGCAACGACCGAATCATGCGACCTCCAAAGGCCTTCTCTCCTAGGTCCTGATCAGGCCAACTCCCCAAACCGTTGAAGAAACACTGGATACTTGCCCCACGAAACGCGGTGTCTCATCGAGACCCCGCGGCCCTACTTTTGGTCGGGAGGTTCTTCTGGGCAAGCGACGCCTCGAAGGTTTTAAGCACTCTAAGAGGAGTCCGCAAGGCAAGCTGGAAGCCCAGCGAGAAGAGAAGACAAATCACTGTGGCTATCCCTGCCACCCACCAGACATCAATCCAGAGCCATGCGGCAACGGCGGATCCTGCATTCCAGATCCAAAACACCCTATTTACCAGTCGCCATATCCGACAACCAGCAGGCGCAAGCATTCGTCCTTGGCACTGCTCACAACACAGGACCACATAAGCCCCTGCCCTTCTGTATGACCGCTGGGTGGTTCTCTGTGGATTCGTCAAATCCCTGCAACTTGGGCACCATGGGATCTTTGCCGGGCTTTTGACGCCTCCCTCTTTTTCCGTGAAAATCACACCCTGGGTATTGGTTGTTAATTGGGTCGCCCCCCAATACAAAATTACTCTTTCTTTGTAATCCTATCAAAGGCCCACCCTATCCCTGAATTCTCGCAAATGGCCAACGGTCACTCCGCTGCACTTCTGGAGCTCCCCACCGTTTGGGTAAAATCGAAACCTTGCAACCGAACCTCCCTAGGGTGCGGGCTGGGTATCCTCCAATGCGTCGGAGAGAAGCGCTCGGAATTTCTCTGCGGGATATCTAGTGATCAAACCGTCTCTGTGAAGAACGATACCCCGCCTTTTGGCGAGCACTGGTCCGTAGAGAATTACCTGAGAAGGGCGTCGCGTCTTATAACGAGATGCTGGAACGTAGCCCCAGATCAAACCCTTGCCACCCTTCATGAGGAGGGCCCCTTCGTTCTCCCTCTTTAAATGTTCGGGGACGAGGGATTCAAGGTCTGCGGGATAGGTCCCGTATGTGGCGAAGTAGCTGGTGAGCGCCTCGCCAATCTCCTTTAGCCTTCGATTATTTACGCTCTCATCAGAAAAGGCACTCATGACAAGATTCCCCGGAATAAAAGTTAAGGTCATTCCAACAAAGAAAACACCGATCAACGTAACTGGATATTTAAGCCCAGCATTCCAGAGTAGTCGGCAGACCGCACCCCCTACCAAAATTCCAAACAGCAAGGGAAGATGCGTCACTAGGATCCCCTCGTCGGAATAAGAAAGTATCTCACAGAAACTCATGATCTCCGATAGCCCCCGAAGAACTGCTGTGGCACCTGAAATGGGCTAGAGGTGATCATGTTCCGCAAAAGGTCCGGTTAACACACTCGTTCGGCTGGGGTGATCGTTCCAAGTCTACAAAGTCAGGATCTTCCTCAAAGGGGCTTGCCAGTCCATCGACGAGTCGGCGAAACGGAGCGAGATCCCCGCTTTCAGCGGCTGCGATAGCTTCCTCAATCCGATGGTTTCGCGGGATGCGTCGAGGGTTGCTTTCGGACATCCGAACTAGGTCCGGATCATTATCCGTTAAGGCGCGCCATTCAGCGAGCCATCCGTCCAAGTCCCCTTGATTGCCGAACTCCCCTCGAAGCGGCGTCTCATCGCCGCCCGCTGCTTGACCCAACGCCGTGAAGAAACGCGTGAAATCAACTTGAGCCTTCTCTAGAAGAGCAAGGCTGGTTCGAATCCACAGACCGGTCTGACCCCCTACCTGCCGTAACCCGAATTTGTTGGCGAAGCCGCGGTAGTATGCCTCTTGGAAGTGTTCCTCGAAATGGGACAGGGCGCAATTTGCCCCCTCCAGTTTATCCTCGTCACCACCAGAGACCAACGGAAGAAGGCATTCTGCGAGGCGCGCGAGATTCCAGTGCGCAATCGCAGGTTGCTGGTCCCAGGCGTAGCGCCCGCCGCGGTCAATAGAACTAAAGACCTTCCCGAACGAAAAGGTGTCGAGGAAGGCGCACGGGCCAAAGTCGATCGTCTCTCCGGAGACCGTCATATTATCAGTGTTCATCACCCCGTGAATAAAACCGAGTTGCATCCACCCTGCCACAAGCTTCGCCTGCCTCTTCGCTACAGCTTCCAGCAAAGGCATCCACGGATCGGCCACCCCAATCAGTTCCGGGTAGTGGCGCGCTATAACGTATTCCCCCAGCAAACGAAGTGCCTCGGGATCATCCCGGGCAAAAAAATACTGGAAGGTCCCTACCCGGATGTGACTCGCTGCCACCCGCACCAAGACCCCTCCGGGCCTTTCGTCCTCACGAAGGACTTTCTCTCCCGTCGCCAAAGCTGCAAGGGCTCTCGTAGTCGGCACCCCCAGCGCTGCCATGGCCTCGCTAACCACATACTCTCGGAGGACCGGTCCAAGGGGCGACTTTCCATCGCCTCCCCGTGACCATGGTGTCCGTCCAGCCCCTTTAAGCTGGATATCCCGGCGTCGACCCGTCTGGTCTAGAACCTCGCCAAGCAGGATCGCCCGTCCGTCCCCCAGTTGTGGCACCCATCCGCCGAATTGGTGCCCCGCATAGGCCTGCGCAATTGGGTCGGCACCTTCTGGCAACACGTTTCCGGCCAATACGGCAGTGCCGGCGGGTGAATCAAGCCAGGCTGCGTCGATGCCCAGCTCGCCTGCGAGGGCGCCATTGACGCGCAGGAGACGTGCTTCCGGAGCGCTTGCCGGCTTAACCCGCTCAAAAAACCGATCCGGCATCTGGGCATAGGTGTTGTCGAAGCAGATCGCCATCCCGAATGCTCGATCCTTAATCCGAAATTGCAATCCCCACAATGAAGCCCATCCCCCCTCTTCTCAACCCCTCTTTTTTGCAGGGGTGCAGACATAAATTGACAGATGCCATTCGCTTGCCAATCACCCGACCCCGCCTGCCACGTTGGTGGAGAATGACAAACCAATAGGCGCACAAGAGATGTTACCCCGGGGTTCCAGGAGTTCAGTTAACGACAAATAATAAAACGATCTTGATACCGGGCGTTCGTGCCTTTCAATCTCTTCCCGGTGAGCAGCGTGGTCGTCATTGGTGGAGGGGCCGCAGGATTTTTTGGTGCGATTACCTGTGCCGAACACGGAGTGAAGGACGTCCTGATCTTGGAAAGGGGGCCGGAAGTATTGGATAAGGTGAGGATTTCGGGGGGAGGTCGATGCAATGTGACCCATGCATGTTTTGAGCCCACCGACTTGGTTGAGAGCTATCCCCGCGGGCGCACGAGCCTGCTGGGCCCTTTTTACCATTGGCAGGCGAGTCAGACCATCGAGTGGTTCGAGTCTCGCGGAGTGAGCCTGAAGACCGAGCAGGATGGAAGAATGTTCCCGGTCACGGACGACTCCCAAACTATTATCGGCTGTCTTACCGGTGCAGCACGTGAGTTAGGGATTACTTACCGGACCAGGTGCGGGGTAAAAAAAGTGGGCCTCGGAGCGGCTGATAATTTCAGAGTGGAAACAGGGTCAGGCGAGGAATTGGACGCTTCTGCAATTTTGGTGGCCACCGGTGGCATCCGCAGTGGAGCAGCCCGGAAGCCGCTTGCCGACCTGGGCCACGCATTTGAGCCCCCTGTGCCTTCCCTTTTCACCTTTCAAATCAAGGATGAACGGCTTGAAGACCTGCAGGGTGTCTCTGTCGCTAACTCCTCGGTGCGGGCTGGAAAGCTCGCCTCGGAGGGGCCGATCCTCATCACCCACCGGGGCCTGAGCGGACCCGCTATTCTGAAGTTGTCTGCGCTTGGCGCGCGAGAACTGGCGGCAAGGGACTACCAATTTGGGATACGGGTCGACTGGACGGGAGGAAAAGGAGCGGACGCCTTTGCAGCCATGATTAGGAAAGAGCGCCGGGGTCATGGCGCGCGCAAAGTGATGACCCGAAGTCCCCTACCGCAATTTCCCCGTAGATTGTGGGAGCGACTAGCGACTGCTGCTGGAGTGACTGAACTAACTTCATGGTCAAATCTGACCAGGGATCAGGAGCGCGGGCTCGCAGACCAGTTGCTCGATGGACGTTTTGAAGTAGGAGGCAAAAGCCTCAATAAAGACGAGTTTGTGACCTGCGGCGGGGTGCGCCTGCCGGATGTGAATCTCAAGAGGATGGAGAGCAAATTGGTGCCCGGGCTCTACTTCGCCGGCGAAGTCCTCGATATTGACGGCATCACCGGCGGGTTCAATTTTCAGTCCGCATGGACTACCGGCCGCATTGCCGGTGAGGCAATCGCGCAGACATTGCGCTAAATGATCCTCCTTCGACCCATCGTTCAGTGCTTCGAAGATCAGCCTTGGAGAATCCTAGCTGCTCATCCCCACCCTAAAATTTCGGAGAAAAGTCAGAAGCCGCTCACATTCGGTCGTGGTCAAGTTTGAACGGCTTGCCGCGCAGCTTGGAATTGCGAGTTGACTCGATAACGGTTTCAGCGAACTCGCTGCCAACGTCGATCAGAGAGTGGCGGGGAAAGAGGGAAATCTTACCAATAGAGCCATCAGGAAGCCCAGCTTCCCGATAGAGCATCCCCGCGATTTCCCCAGGCTTGGCGCCTTGTGATTTCCCCAGCGAAAGGAAGAGGCGCGTCATTCCCTGGTCGGGGCCAGCAGACATTCGATCCCTTTTCTTTTTCCTTTTACCATCCTCCTTGGGCGTGGACCCCGACCGATCTTTGCCATCATGGCTCTTCCTGCGCCCCTGTTTGGGGCGATCCTCTTCGATCTCTTCACCTTCGCGTCCTGTCGCCTCCCCAACCAGACTAAAGAGAGCTCCTGCGATGTCCGTTGCAGCGTGCCCCTGATCAAGGAGCCGCTCGATCTGGGATCCGTGAGGGTCGTAGCCACCAGATTCCAAGAGATCCTTGAGAGTCTCGAAAATGACGTCCGCACGTTTTCCTTCCACTTCTTCCTGCGAGGGTATCCGGGCGTGAGAAATCGTTTGCCGGATATAGCGCTCCACGCGTTGGAGGCGATAGATGTCCCGACCAAACACGAAGGAAATGGCCCGCCCGGCTCGCCCTGCCCGTCCGGTGCGCCCTATCCGGTGAACATAGTCTTCGGGATCCTGGGGTAGATCGTAGTTAAAGACGATGTCGATATCGTCAATGTCGAGACCCCGGGCGGCCACGTCAGTCGCGACAAGAAGCTCCACTTTCCCTTCACGGAAGCGTTGGACAGTACGCTCACGAAGCTGTTGCGTAATGTCACCATGGAGACGGTCGGCGGCGTAACCGCGTGCGAGGAGCGCTTCGGCGCACTCGTCGACACTGCGCTTGGTATTGCAAAACACGAGCGCAAGCCGAGGCTCCTCGGTGTCGATGATACGAGAGAGAACCTCCAGCTTAGAGCGGTGCCGCACCTCATAGTAACTCTGCTCGATCGAGGCAACGGTGAGAGACTTCCGCTTAACACTGATTGTTTCGGGGTCCTTGCCAAAGGCTTGAATCAAGCGCTCCACCCCACGATTCATGGTGGCGGAATAGAAGAGCGTCTGGTGGTCATCGTGGATCGTATCAAGGATCACCTCCATATCCTCTCGAAACCCCATATCGAGCATGCGATCAGCTTCATCCAGAATAGCGATCTTGATCTGGGCAGGGTCGAAGGATTTGCGGCGAAGGTGGTCAAGAAGTCGGCCCGGGGTTCCGACGATCAGGTGAACTCCCTTCTTCAGGGCCCGAAGCTGGCGGTCGATGGGTGCCCCTCCATAAACCGGGATGGCTTGGAGGCCAGGAAGATTGCGGCCGAGGCGATGCACCTCTTCGCAGACTTGGACAGCAAGCTCCCTCGTCGGACAAAGAATAAGAGCCTGAGGGATATGGTCACTAAGATCGATCTTGGCGAGCGCGGGGAGGACAAAGGCCGCGGTCTTGCCCGATCCTGTTTCGGACAGGCCGACAATATCCTTATTGGCGAGCGCAGGCGGAATGGCCAAGGCTTGGATCGCGGAAGGCTTCTCGAAGTCGAGAGATTCCACCGCTTTAAGGAGGGGAGCTGGAAGGCCGAGTTTGTTGAAGGGAGGAATGTCCATCGCGATAGAACCCGCGCGGGCTCTCGCAGGAGCGGGAGGATGGGCGGGAATCCCCAACAAACAAGGCGCAACTCGCCCGGAGGAAACCGAATACGAGCAGATCGCATCAAAACTGACCGACAGAAATCCTATCGCCTTCCCCTACAGGGCAGCACAGAGCCTTGGATTTGCATTACAAAGACCCCGCCTTCGTTCCCAAAGCGGTTCCAGGCCGGCTGCTAGGGAGCCATTTATCTAGTCGGGTTCAAGCGTTAGGAAGCGAATATGAACCAGCGAGTATCCTGCCGTAATAGTCGCCTAGGCAGCAATCCTTCAACGGGTGGGTCAGAGGCAGAGACAAGGGAGCAGAATGGCACCAGGCGGCCCAGACAAGTTGTGTCATCGCCGCCCTGACCTCTCTTCCGTCTGCCGCTGCCCAGTCTATTTTCTCCCACGAATAGAGTTAGGGAATATTCCTCAGGGAGAACGACGCAGTCCCTTCGGCTGCAATGTTTTGGTGGGCTTTGTCGCGCTATACTGAAACGCCCCGATGTCCCAGTTACCGGTCTTAGGCAACGGGCGACCGTCGAAGTCCGATTGATAAGACTCGATAAGGTTGATCCCTTTTCCACGCAATGGGCTATCTGCTTTCAAGTGGTAATTTTGGTTCTCAAGGTCGACAAGACCCGGATCGCCGCTGCCTGACTGCATACTGTCACCCTTATATTGGGCGCCGGGAGATTTGTACTTTGAATACCAGTTAGCAGTTTTTAGGGCGCCGCCAGATCGATTGCCGGTGTAAGGACTGGATGAATAGATAAACAGATTGTTCCTGAAATGGGCCCCAGAAGGCTTGCCTACGGGGTTCCCGCCTCGGACATCAATCCGGGCGCAGGAATTTTGAGATCTCCCGAACCCATTGTATCGAGCGATCGTATTGTTATCGAAATAGATGCCAGTGCATGGCGCCAGCATGAAGAGCCATGACTGCCCATCATAACACACATTGAAGGAGACTCTCCAATTGTAGATCTCCTGTCGATGCCGCGGCCAATCGTAGTCCCAGCTCGACTCAATGAATCCCGCATTGCCCTCCGAATAGTTGTGATGGATGTAGATATTTTTCTTATGATATCTGCCACAATCAATTTCGATCGCGCCACCGTCTGAGCCCCACGGACTGTCTTTAGTCCCGAAGTTCTTAATGGTGTTGTATGACACTTCCTGGTTGCCAATGTTTAAGTGAATCCCCATTGGTCCCCAGCTACTTTTCGACGTGCGCCACAGCGCATAACTCGGGCCATCCAGATAGTTCTCTGTTATCAAGGTATGCTCACCAGCTGACATGATGCCCTGGCCGGTTTTGATGAATTCATTGTTTCGGATAATGCAGTGATCCGCACCACGATCGATCCGGAGGGCCGCCAGCCTCGTCATGATGATCATCCCCGAGACGTGCTCCCCCGGGGTATCGTGAAAATGCAGGTTCTCTACGATAAGATAGTCACCACCAAGGATCATCGCGTTACCGCTGGCATCACTGGTGGTGGGATTGGTAAACTTTGGCAAAACGCCCGTCCCGTAGGAAGTCAGTCGTATCGGCTTGTCCGCCGTGCCGGATTCCTTAATTCGAATACTTCCAGAGAAGGCTGACCCTTTCTTGAAGTGGACTACATCGCCTGCTGCGAGTGACGTTGACTCCACCTTCCTATGCGACTTCCATGGTGAGCGTGTTGAGAGACCGTCGCTGTGATCTGATCCGTCGACCGAATCGATATAATAATCTGCGGCGCCACATAAACCTGGGCACAGCAGGAAGAAAACGAAGATGATTGGTCGAAAACAACTCATGGCCTTGGATGGTCCAGCTCTTGAGCTTACTCTTTGGGAGGCCGGATTGGAACTTCGCAAAAGGTCAGCGCTGCGATGCCGTTTGAGCCCCAGATAATGGCATCTTCCTGTCTCCACTTCCCACCCCTGATGTAGGACAGGTTCTTTGCGGTTGAGGGATTAGCCAGTTTCAAGGTGATGATTTCCCCAGCGCCACCGATGGAGTTCAGCTCCGCAGATTCATCATCAAGGTGGAAGCGTAGGGCCACTTCATCTTCCCACTTCACGTCCTGATCGAAAATCAGGGTGATTTCATCTTTTCTGGCACTGGTGTAAGCCACGCTCTGGAGATTCGGCGCAGTCATGGTTACCTTCGACTCCACTCCGTAGTTGTATTTGTTCACCATTGGAAACAACTGCCTTGCCATCGCC
>JAQWTV010000038.1 GCA_029242545.1 Roseibacillus sp. | reverse complement strand
CTGAAGCACATCGGTTATGCAGCACAAGAACAACTCACGTCACGTTGTCGTCGTGGGCGCCGGCCCGGGGGGATTGACTTCCGCGATGATTCTCGCGCACCGGGGATTTCGAGTCACCGTGGTGGAAAAAGGAGACCGGGTGGGAGGACGGAATGCTGAGCTTCGTGCCGGAAACTACTCTTTTGATACCGGCCCCACCTTTCTTCACCAGCGATTTACCCTCGATGAGGTGTTTGCCGAGGCAGGGCGGGAGCTTGATGAGGAGTTAGAGCTCGTCCTGCTTGATCCAATGACGCGGCTGAGCTGGGGAGATAAGAGCCTCGAAACCACCTGTGACCCTGTGAAAATGGGGGAGGAAATTGAGCGGAAATTTCCGGGAGAAAGCGGTGGTTTCCACCGGTTCATGCAGGATCATGAGGCAAAACTAAGGGTCCTTTTTCCCTGCCTACAGAAGCCTTATACCCGGGCTGCTGACCTCGTGAGTCCAAAGCTTCTCCGAGCTCTTCCTTACGTGGCGACCGGCGAAAGCGTGTTCAAACTCCTTGAACGGTACTTCACCGACGAGCGGCTCCGGCTGGCGTTTACGTTCCAGTCGAAATACCTCGGCATGTCTCCATGGAAGTGCCCAGCCCTGTTTAGTATTCTCGCTTACCTAGAATACCGATTTGGCGTCTACCACGTGCAGGGCGGGCTCTGCCAGATCTCGGAAAAAATGGCGGAGCTAGCGGAGGCAGATGGGGCAGAAGTTCGACTGGACTCCCCTGTCGAACAGGTGCTTACGGCGGGGCGAACTGCCACCGGGGTGCGGCTTTCTTCGGGCGAGGTCATCAAGGCTGATGCGGTTGTGATGAATGCTGACTATGGGACTGCGGTGACGCAGCTGCTGAATGGCCATGGTGTCCCTGACCGGAGGATGCGCAAAAAAGGATTTTCATGCTCTACC
The DNA here is from genome assembly GCA_029242545.1 of Roseibacillus sp. Classification (GTDB taxonomy): domain Bacteria; phylum Verrucomicrobiota; class Verrucomicrobiia; order Verrucomicrobiales; family Akkermansiaceae; genus Roseibacillus_B. The sequence goes on along the minus strand of JAQWTV010000038.1, from coordinate 27,865 downwards.
TTCATGCTCTACCTGGGGCTGGATAAAATCTACCGGGACGAGCCGCATCATCACATTTTGTTCGCAGACAACTACCGCGGTAATATTACGGAAGTTCAGGACGAAAAAAACGTGTCGCAGGACATGTCGATCTATATTCGCAATTCTTCCGTAACGGATCCGCTGGTAGCTCCTGCCGGAAGTTCGGGCCTCTATGTTCTGGTTCCTACGATCAATATGCGTCATGGAACGGACTGGGATGCTACTCAACAAGAATACCGGGACCGCATTCTTCAGCGGATAGAAGAACGGACGAGTATGAAGGACCTGAGGGAGCACATCGTGGAGGAGCGTGTAGTTTCGCCACGGCACTGGAGGGATGACTATTCTGTCTATCTTGGGGCAACCTTTAACTTGAAGCATACCTTGAACCAGTTGCTCTACCTGCGTCCGCACAACCGCTACCGGAACTTCAAAAACCTGTATCTCGTTGGAGGTGGAACACACCCCGGTTCGGGCCTTCCCACGATTTATGAGTCCGGGAGAATCAGCTCAAACCTTGTTTGTGAGCAGTTCGGGCAGAAGTTCCCCCAGATTGATTTTGCGACGCCACTTCTTAATCCTATTTAGGAGGCCAAGGATGGGTTAGTCGCTCAGCGGGCCTCGCGTGAAGGTTGGGCCCGGGTCTGATGGCTTGTTCAGGGCGGTAGCCCCTTAGTTGGGTCAAGTGGCGCGCCCGAGAGGAGTCGAACCCCTAACCTCCTGATCCGTAGTCAAGCGCTCTATCCAATTGAGCTACGGGCGCACATGCCAGTGACGGCGACGGCGGAAGGTAGGGAATTGCGGGGTGGTGTCAAGTGGGGTTGCCCATCAACCCCGCCTCTTCAAATACCCTCAAGGGGGAGCTGAGTCTCTTTTCAGGGATGATCCGATCAACCCCGGGCCTTTTGATATTTCCCTTGATTTTCAGGGTTCTGCCCCTAGGTTCAGCCCCCCTTGAGCGGAGAGTTCGGGGGATACGACGGCTGTTGGAGCCCCATTGTCGTCGTAGATCGGGGCAAATGTCGGAAGGCAAATCAACCAACAACAAACCTTAACAACAGAAAATGAGCAATGAAGCCGTCGCGGGTGCGACGATAAACGCTGAGCTGGACGCACTGATCGATTCCAAGTTCCGCGAATTTAAAGAAGGTTCCATCGTCAATGGAATGATTCTCGATATCCGCCCTCAGGTGGTGATTGTCGATGTCGGTTACAAGTCAGAGGGGGTAATCCCTGCCTCTGAGTTTGAAGATGACGAGATCGAGGAAGGAGACGAGGTAGAGGTTCTCCTTGAGCGCCTCGAAAATGACGAGGGCATGATCGTCCTGTCCAAGGAGAAAGCTGCGCACAAGCAGAACTGGGACAAGATCGTCAAGGTATTTGAGGATGGAGGCCTGGTCAAAGGTAAGGTCAAGAGCATGGTCAAGGGTGGTCTGATGGTAAACGTCGGAGTCGAGGCTTTCTTGCCCGGCTCGCAGGTCGATATTATTCCTCCGAAAGACCTGAATGAATTTGTCGGCAAGATCTACGAGTTCAAGATCGTCAAGGTAAACGACGAGCGGCAAAACATTGTATTAAGTCGTCGAGAGGTCATAGAGGCCGAACGCTCGGAGCGTCGTCAGCAGTTCCTGCAGACCGTCAAGGTCGGAGATAAGGTTACTGGTCAGGTCAAGAATCTCACCGACTTCGGTGCCTTCGTGGACCTGGAGGGTATGGATGGCCTTCTGCACATCACGGATATGAGCTGGGGTCGAATCAACCACCCCAGTGAAATGCTGAGAATCAGTCAGGAGGTCGAGGTGCAGATTCTAGATGTGGACCGTGAGAAGGAGAGGGTGTCGCTTGGACTGAAGCAGATGACCGACAACCCATGGGAAGACATCGAGGCGAAATTCCCGATTGGATCCCAGGTTAAGGGTAAGATCACCAAGCTCCTGCCTTACGGGGCCTTCGTGGAACTGCAGCGTGGCGTAGAGGGCCTTGTGCACGTATCGGAACTTTCATGGGTCAAGCGGATCACTCGGCCGAGTGATGTTCTTGAACTGGACCAGGAGATCGAAGCGGTAGTGCTTGGAATCAGTATTGAAGAGCAGAAGATCTCACTCGGTGTCCGCCAGTTGGAGCCTAATCCATGGGATGAGATCGAGGGTCGGTACCCAATTGGAACCAAGATCAATGGTGCGGTTCGCAACCTCACCGCCTACGGTGCTTTCGTGGGACTCGAGGAGGGTATTGACGGGATGATCCACGTTTCTGACCTCAGTTGGACGCGTAAAATCAACCATCCCAGCGAGATTCTCAAGAAGAGCGAAGAGGTGGAAGCCATCGTTCTTACCATCGACAAGGAGAATCAGCGCGTTTCCCTCGGGATCAAGCAACTCGATACCGATCCTTGGTCCGATATTGATACCAAGTTCAAGGTTGGGGATGTCGCCAAGGGAACTGTTGCCAAGATCGCAAGCTTCGGAGCGTTCGTCAGCCTCGATGGAGATATCGATGGTTTGATTCACATATCGCAACTGAGTGAAGAGCACGTCGAGCGTGTGAAGGACATTCTCAATGTTGCCGATGAGGTGGAAGCGCGGGTGATCAAAGTCGACAAGATCGAGCGTCGAATTGGACTGTCTATCAAGGCAGTTGAATACAGCGCAGAGCAGCTCCAGAAGGAATCCCAGAGCTTCGAGACATTGCGGCCATCCAGCGACCTTGTCGGTTTGGAGCAGGCCTTCAATCTCGCGGCCGCTACGGGAGCTCCGTCAGAGGAAGAGTGGAGTCCGAGTGGAGCTCCAGAATCCGATTCCGGAGAGGAAGAGGACAAGTCCGAGTAGAGGGGTTTGCAGAAATGTCATGCTCCGGGGTGGTTGGCGCCACCTCGGGGCGTTTCTACATAACAGACCCGCCATGGGGCGTAGATCCTCTGCCTTGCGATGCTTGGCAGATCCCTGGACGGTCCGCGGTAGTTACCGCGCTTCAGTCTGCTGGGGCAAGGGGCGGGAGAGAGCTTCTACTCTTCGCTATCTGCCTTGGGCTTTTTAACCCGACGAACAGCGCCGAAGCGCTTCTCGAACTTGTCGATCCGCCCTTCGGTGTCAACGAACTGCTTCTGACCGGTAAAGAACGGGTGCGAGTCGGCGGTGACCCCGATGGAGATGACAAAATGATCCACTCCGTCGACCTGCTCAACTCGATCGGACTTTGCGGTAGAGCGCGTAACAAACTGCTTACCGGTGCTCATGTCCTGGAAGATGACCGGATTATATTCTGGGTGGAGATCCGCTTTCATGAAATGGCGCCCTGAGTGGCGGGCGGGGAGAATGCGTGATCTTATGCGGGTGTCAAGAAATTGAGCCCGTTACGGGCGGTTTTGTTTGGGTTTCAGGATAAGGAGGCGAGGTCCTGCCCCTGACTCTGTAGACCGAACCAGAATAGTATCACCTCCGCCGGTAAGGTCGAAAACTATGCTGCCAGAGCCCTGAAGAACGGCAGGGGGCAGGATGATATCGAATGAAGCCCCAGAAGGAGCTCCTTTAACAGCGCCTATGGTTTTCCCCCCCGATTGGACCCGTATGGTGCTTCTCGTTCCTCCCCGGGACTGGGTTGTTACTCGCAGGACCACCCGCTGATCCTCAGAGATGGGGGGGGGAGCGCCAAAACGCCGGAACTGGAGCCGTAATGTTCCTTCGCTGCTGGGCTGGGAATTAATGGGATAATATCCGAGCTCTCTGGCTTTGGACGTAGTGATTTTCTTGGATCGGTACTCTTCCCAGGTCAGGGGGGCGTGGTAAATGATTCCCTCTGCTGTATCACGGGCGCGCAATCCCCGGGTATATTCGAGATCAGCGTTTGAAAGAGCGCCCAACTCCACTTGGAACTCGCGACCCTTGCGGTCCTTGAGATGGAGAGTTTTATGGTCGGACCATTGGTATTCTGCCGTGAATGTTCTCCCATCCGTGTAGTGCCACACGCGAGTCGGACCGGCTCCCGCTGATGAGATCCCGGCAAGGAGAGCCAGAGCGAGTGAGGCTTTCAAGAAGATGCCCATATTTACCAGGTCTCGAATTAATGGAGCGCTGCCCGGGCGGAAGTTATAACGTCCATAAAGTTATTTGCCCAGTTATACACGAAGTGACGCCACGTTAGTTCCGGAGAGGCGAGGCACAGGAGGCCTGAGAGCAGCAATACGTTCGAGAGATAAATCAGGGAAAGGGAAAAAAATGTGCCGTTTTCCTTCAGGTCAGGCTGGTCCCGCGGAATGATCCAGAGGGTCCATAAAAGATGAAAGCTCCACGTAGCCCCGATCAGGCCATACAGGAATTTTTCCTGATGGGGAAATGCGAAGATCAGTCCGAGACCGGCCATGAGAAGAAAGGCGACAACGGACCAGAAAGGGATGAAGTAGGGAGAAAGGGCGATCAGGATATTGGACTTATTTGTCACAATGTGTCCTCCATCGAGTCCAACGCGAAAGCCACTGACTCGTCCGAAGCACAGGTAGACAAAGACGACGTGGGTTAGCTCGTGGCCCAGGACGTAGAAATAGAGAAAAACTGGTTGGAGGAGCCTTGTGAAAAACCAGCCCAAGTAGAGGAAAAAGCCTACGGTGAAATAGAGGAACGCGTTACTGCGCCAGAATTGAAACCAGAAGGAAGCTTCACTGTTGGCCTCTCCCGAAATATGGAGGTGAGGATTGAGGATTGTGACAGTGGTAATGAAGCAGAGCGGCAGCAGTGCGAGTCCAGCCAGAATACGGAGGGCTCTAGTCAGCCAGCTCAGCTCTGTCTCATTGTAGTGAGACTCTGCGATGGCCGATTTTACAGAAGTGAGCCCACGCCTGCGCCACGACCGTTGGTTAGCCCGATGCCTAGCTCTTCGGTCTGCTTCGCGGAGTGCTTCCCGAAGCGAGGGATGGCTTACCTTCCGGTTTTCAGCCGCTCGCCTGAGATGGAGTTGTTTTCGGCGTCTTGCCACGCGGATGGTGAGATAGTAGATATTTTATAAAAGTTAAAGAATATTGGTGTAGGCTGGTGGGTTTGCCTGCCGAGAATCTTCCCGGGGGGACGTATATTATGGGTTGAGGGCGCGGGAAGGGTAGTGCTTACCAGAAGTCCGCATCTGGGATTTGATTGACGTCGGGGTTTGGGCGGGTAGGCCTGATAGGTAGCCCAAGTCCCATCTTCATGCCTGCCCACATATCTTTTTGCCTTCGGCCATTGGGGGTCATTCTGTTCGGAGTCCTTTCCGGGCACGCCCCCGCCCAAGTTCGTGTCACAACTTCTCTCTCTCTGTCGGAAGAACCTGCAGCCAACGTCCTCAATGTGACCCTCTCTGCTTTGGGAATTGAAGATGAGGAAAGCAGCGACCTCTCGGGAGCGGTGGAGGCGACTCTCGAGATTAACCCGGGGATGGATCAAGTCTCCAGGCTTACCATCAACTCGGCAAATCTTTCGGCAACGGATATGGCGTTCTCCCTGATGCTTGGTCAGATCAGTGTGGCAGAGGTTAACCTTAACGGAATCGAGGCTACAATCGCTACCTCGCAAGTGGGGCGGGTAGATCCCGTTACTGGGCAGTTCGATGCCGGTGAGCACGAAGTAACCTTGAATGAGGGCGTCATCACGGGGTCATCCGTCGTTGGTGAGGTGAGCGAGAACTTTTCAGCGACTCCGGTGTCCGGAGCTGGATCAGGGACCGGGGAGGTGGCGCTCTCTCGTATGGCAATCGAGGGCAACACGGTGACTTACAATGTGGTGGTGGTTCTGCCGGTGGAGTTCAGTAATCCGCTTCAGGATGGAGTGGAGGTGAGAGTAAGCTCAGTTGTTCAATTCGAGGGCGAGATAGAGGTTCCGTTGGATCCTTTTGCATCTTGGGCGGAGCTGCAGGGGATTGCGGATGCCTCTTTCGAAGGAGATCACGACGGGGATGGAGTTCCAAACGGCCTGCTCTGGGCCCTTGGGTATGATGCAGATGCCCGTCCCACGCTCTTTGATGCTGACCCTCTGATCCGAGGGCAGGTGGATCTCATCGTTGAGCATGGACCAGCAGGAATCCGAGCGCCTATCCTGGTGGAGGGCAATTTTAGTCAGGCAGGATGGGCTGCGCTTGATCCCTTCCTCCTTCTAGGGTTTGAAAACCCCATTCCTGTTGGAGAGCTCCTCCCCACAGTGGTGCTTCTTTCCGGGGACCAGAATTTTATCCGGCTCCGGGTAGAGAAGCCATGATTTGGAGGGACGGGTCGGGCCCCGGTTTTTCCGCGCTCAGGCCCGCCCGGCGTAACTTCCATCCTCGGTATTGATCTTGAGGACATCATCGGGTTTGACGAAAAGGGGAACCTGAACAGTGGTTCCAGTTTCAAGGGTGGCAGGCTTGGTAGGATTGTTAGCGGTATCACCTTTGATGCCTTCGGAGGACTCAGTGACTTTCAATTCGACGGTGGCAGGAAGGCTCACGCTCACAGCATTACTTTCGATGAAGAGGATTTCCACTTCCTGACCTTCCTTTAGGAATCTTCGGCAGTCTTCGACAAGGCTCTCGTCGAGAGTGATGGTTTCATAGGTCTCCAAGTCCATGAAGTGTGCTCCTGAGGGGTCAGAATAAGAGAATTCCAGTTTCTGACGCTGGGTTTCCACAATATCGACTTTCTCTGAGGAGGCGAAGCGGATGGTTTTCTTATTTCCGGAATTGAAGGACCGGATGGTCGCTGCAATGAGAGCGTTGCCCTTGCCGGGAGTTCTATGCTCGAGGTGGAGCACGACGCCCATGTCTCCTTCGTAGCGGATGCACTGGCCCTTGTTCAATTTGGTCGCAACGACTGCCATTGTATGAATTGGTGAATTGAAACTCGCTCCTATAAGGACCGAGAGCGGGGTTTACCCTTCCCTGAGCGAGAGAGCACGCAGAATCTTCGGGATTTTCTGATCATAAAACATCAGGTCCTGATTTCCCGCCGAAATCATTATGCCGGATTTTGGTTGATCAGTAGAATGCTTTTTAGGCCCCTGCAGAGAGATCTACTGCGGCCCTAGCGATAGTCTGAACCTTCAGTGCTTGCCTTGCAGGACTTGATAAAGGCAAGGAGCTCGCTTTTCATGTGGGCAGTCACCTCAGGTGAATCGGTAGCGATATTCTGCGTCTCAGAGGGATCGGCATTGAGGTCATAAAGTTCAAATTTGCTGACAGGTGCCTTCCCGTTGTCTGAGCGGCGACGGCTAAGACCTCCGGCATTGTGAACGAGCTTATAGCGATCCGTGACTAGAGTGCTGTCCTTGCCAAAGCGAAAGCCGATTGAGCGATTTCGTTGGCTTATTTTGCCCCTCAGAATTGGAAGAATATTGATGCCGTCGTAAGGACGTTGCGCAAGTGGCACGGCAGCAATGGCGGAAATGGTGGGGAAGTAATCGCTGCTGACACATGGGACCTTGACTTCACGGGGTTGCAGGGTGCCGGGCCACTCGACGAGGGCGGGGACACGTAACCCTCCCTCGTAGAGACTGCGTTTTCTTCCACGGAAAGTACCGGCAGTTCCCTGTGAGTTCCCCCGCGGCCCTGGATTTCCCTCCGGGCCGTTGTCACTCGAGAAGCACAGCATGGTATTGTTCTCGATGCCGAGCTTTCGGAGGTGCGTGCGGAGGCGGCCCATCTGGGTGTCAAGCGCGGTGATACAACTGAAATACTGCTGCTGATTATCGGGCAGGCCCTGATAGTGAGCCTTCATATAATCGGGATGACCGACAACAGGAAGGTGCGGAGCGTGAAACCAGATAGCGACAAAGAATGGGGTGTTCTGCTCGTTGGCGCGGCTGATGAATGGAAGAGCTCTGTCCATGACCATCTTGGAGGTGCAGCCCTTGAGGGGCTCAGCGAGAGGTTTCCCATTTTCCCAGAAAAGGGCCCGCATGTCACCCTTGCGGGCAGCCGCACAATGCCCATTTGCAGGATCGTAGGGGTCGTAAGTGGCTATTGAGAACTCACTGGCAAACCACTCGCTGAAGCCTGCCATCCCGGGGGTCATGAAGTTATGCTTGGCCTTCCTCCCGGCTCCCTTGCCGCTGAAGTCAGGGCTGAGAGTGCCAAGATGCCATTTGCCGAAGAGGCCGCTGGTGTATCCCTTTGAAGATAGAAGCTCTGGGAGACTGATTTCTTCCTTCCGGAGGTGTCCAGTGTTGGCGGTTGGAATGCCGTAACGAAAAGGATTACGACCCGTGAGGCAGCTTCCGCGGGTCGGAGAGCACACTGGAGCTCCTGCGTAGAAGCGGGTGAGATGAACCCCTGCTTTAGCCATTTCATCCAGATGAGGAGTTATGATCTTGGGATGGCCATTGAATCCGGAGTCTCCCCATCCAAGGTCATCAGCCATGCACAGGATGAAGTTGGGGCTGGCATTCTTTCCGGCAAGAGCGGGCCCGCTGAAGAAAAGCAGCAAGGGGAGAAAACGCTGGATCATGATGTTCGAGGAATTCTACTGGTAGGGTTGACAAGGAGCGTGGCTTGCGGCCCGATGTTTTGCGACATGAATCGATTGCTTTGTTTGCTGCCGCTGCTGCCGCTGCTGCTGCTGCCGCTGCTGCCGCTGCTGCTGCTGCTGCTGCTGCTGCTGCTGTGCGGAATCAGTCCACTCAAGGCGGATGACTGGCCCCAGTGGCTTGGGGAGAGGCGGGAGGCAACTTGGCGCGAGAAGGGTGTAGTTCGCCGGTTGCCGGAGGGAGGTCCCGCTGTGGTCTGGAGGGCGTCAGTAAGCACCGGTTATTCCGGCCCCGCTGTTTCCGGGGGAAGGGTCTACCTGATGGATCTCATCATTGACGAAGGGAAAATCATTAATGATGCGGGGGCGCAGGCAAAACTGGCAGGCAGGGAGCGGGTTCTTTGTCTGGACGCCTCAACGGGAAAAATGCTCTGGAGTCATGAAGAACGGCGAGACTATGAGGTGTCTTATCCTGGGGGACCCAGAGCGACTCCGACGGTGGTAGACGATCAGGTATTCACACTCGGGACCATGGGTCACCTTGCCTGCCTTACAACGGACGGGAAGGTCCAGTGGCAGAAGAACCTAGCAGAGGAATACGGTGCGCCGCTGCCGATGTGGGGGCACTCCTCTCCCCCGCTGGTCCATGGGGAGATGATCATCTGCATGGTTGGAGGGGAGGGCTCGCTGATCGTGGCTTTCGATCGCCGGACGGGAAAGGAGATATGGAGGGCTCTCTCAGCACGCCATGGTGGCTACTGCCCTCTCCAGATTGTGGACCATGGAGGGATCCAGCAGCTCATTGCCTGGCACCCGGCTGGTGTGACGGGACACGATCCAAAAACTGGGAGGGTATATTGGAGTGTGCCGATCAAGCCGACCAATGGATCAGCGATAGCAATGCCAAGAAAGCTGGGAAACAGGCTGTTCGTTAGTGGCTACAATCGGATTGGCGGCATGATTGAATTGAGCAATGAGCGTCCCGCGGCTAAGATTTTATGGAGGAGTGGTCCAAAAGAGGGGGTATACCCGGTGAACAGCACGCCCTATCTTCTGGATGGCATTATCTACGGCGTCGATGTCGACAGAAGTGCGTTGATGGCGGTAGAGATGGACTCAGGTAAGCGCCTCTGGGAAAATCGTGCCCCCTGCCTGTCCGAGGAAATGGCTGCCCGGTCCAGAGTCCCACGGTATGGGACGGCTTTTCTGGTATACCACCCGGGCAATGAGCAATTCTGGATCCTAGGGGAAATGGGGGACCTCATCATCGCGGAGCTTTCACCGCAAGGGTATCGAGAGGTGAGTCGTGCGCGGGTGCTGGAGCCAACCAATACCTCCGGCTCACGGAAGGTGCTATGGAGTCATCCCGCCTATGCCATGCGTTCGGTTTTTCTCCGAAACGACAGGGAGCTCGTCCGGATTGACCTCGCAGAGTGAGAGAGCCCTGATTTCGGAGTTGGAGAATGTAGATTGTGATATATCACTGGGCCCTCCTGCGTAAGAGAGCATAGACATTATCATGAAACCACTTGCTGCTACTATTCTGCTATTTTCCCATCTTCTGGTCCTCCCATGTGTGGCGGATCATCACAAGGAATCCGGTTGGAAGGATCTTTTCAACGGCAAGGATCTCAGTGGATTTACCCAGCGAAACGGGTCTGCTACATATGAGGTGGTCGATGGGACCATTCTAGGCACTACCGCGAAGGGCAGCCCCAACTCGTTCCTGTGCACAGACAAGAAATATGGCGACTTTGAGCTGACTTTTGAGGTCAAGTGTCACAATCGACTGAACTCAGGGGTTCAGATCCGGTCCAAGACGAAGAATGATGACCCCAAGCAGCGGGTGAATGGTCCGCAGATCGAGATCGAGGCGAGCGGGGCCAAAGGCGCGGAAGCTGGTTACGTCTACGGCGAGGCCTGCTACGGATGGATGACTCCGGAGGAGAGTCGCAAGCCGCACAAGCACTTCAAGGACGGCGAGTGGAACAAGTATCTTGTGAAAGCGAAAGGCTCGCGGATTCAAGTCTGGGTGAATGGAGAGCAAGTCTCTGACCTCGTCCACGAGAAAGCCTTTGAAAGTCACCCGAGTGGGTTTATCGGCCTGCAGGTTCATGGCGTAGGAAACCGTGGGCCCTTTACGGTGGCTTGGCGGAATCTTAAGATCCGCGAATCTAAATAGGTTCGAGGCGCGGAACACCGTGGAGGGCGGTAGTTGTGCAGGTGCCGCCCGGGCCGGGCAGGCGTCCAAGCATCGTGCGGTGGTGCCGGATGAATCGTGGCTTGGTGTTGTGCGAAGGAGGATTATCGCTACCGTTGGAGGAGAAATCGATGAATCAACAAGCAATGGATAAATACCGTTCCCTCCATGGACTCCCGGAGCTTGCCGGCGTGGCGACCTTTGCTGGTGCTGCGGGGCCGGGGATCGGAGTGCAGGAGTGTGTAGACCGTCTGAAGTGCTTCCACTACGCGTTGCAGCGCACGTGGCAGGTGCTCCTGACCCGAATTGCCTGTGAGCCGATTTATGAGTTGAAAATGGGTTATAGTTATCACGCGCATCTTGTTGCAGAACACATTACCCTTCTCAGGGACCGGGTTGCAGAACTGCGCCATCCGCCCCTGCGTCTGCACCGCGTTCCTGACCAGAACCTTCAGGTTCTGTTCGATGAGATTCGAAACGCGCCGGATTGCGGGATGTTAATGGAAGGCCTCTATCGAGTGGCCCTTCCCGCTCTGCGTGAGAGCATGAAGGAATACAGGGAAGATACCAACCCCCTGACTGATGCTCCGAGCCTCCGGCTTTTACGGGTGATTCTGCCGGAGCTGGAGGAGATGATTGCGTGGGGAGAGGCATCCTGTAAGGCACTGGAAGAGACCATTTCTGATCCGCATGAGGACCTGCAGGAGTGGCGGGAGGAACTGAAGGGCTGGCTTGCGGCTGCGGGAGGGCTGGCGGCAACCAGCGAGCCAGTTGCCGCTCCGAATCCGCGCTACTCTTCCAAGGAATTTGTCTATGATAGCACGCCTAAGAGGGACGAGAGGTTTCCTGATCCATACAACATGGGAGTGCACGCGGAGGAGTTTTTGCACGACTCATCATTTGAGAGTCGTGATAAGGTCTTCATGATGTTCTTCAAGCGCCTGCGGGAAATCGATGTCCCGGAAATGATGGCATCGATTCTTTATGAAACGGTCACAGGAAAGGGAGAAGAAGAGGGAGGCAAGAGGCCGTGGGGCTTTTACAGGGACATGACCCGCCAGCTATGGGATGAGGCTCGGCATGCCATGATGGGCGAAGTGGGCTTTGCGCGCTCAGGGGTCAACTGGCCGGCTACGGTTCGGGTCAATTATACCTGGTCGAAAGGGCTGAACCAGCAGCTGACCCCGCGGGAGCGTCATGCGGTTCTCTGGTTTATCGAGCAGGGGCTCATGTCAAAGACCGGAAAGCGTTTCGAATGGGAACTGGGGACGGATTCAGGCGACGCATTTTCCGAGTTGATTCAGGATTTCGACTGGGCCGATGAGGTGCTGCATGCGCGGATCGGACGGGAGTGGTATGTAAAGGATTTTGAAACAACCGAGGCTGCAGCGGAATATGGGAACGCCTGCTGGGACAAGGTTGTTTCTGAGTGGGAGAAGTGGAAGGAAGACGGGTTGACTGAGCACCATAACTGGTGGCCTGATCTTTACAGGGAGGTGTGTAAGAACCGGGGAGAGGAACCCGACCCCCGGGTAGTTGCGTATGACCGGAGTTACGCCGAGACGAGGGCGGACCTGCAGAAAATTGAATGGGATAGTTAGAAGGGCGCCTCTTTTGGTGAAAATCAGGGAAGGAGAATGCCTTCTTCGATCATCTTCTGTTTCGACCAACGGGGGCGGATGCGGGCTGGGGTTGGTTTGCCGGTGACCCGGTCAAACTCATCAGGAGTTCTCAACCGAGGTGCCTTTTCCTGCGTTCGGACCCGCCACTGGCGATATTCAGCGCGCAGGCGCGCGAGCGTGTCCTCATGAGCAGGCAGTTCTGCAATATTCCTGAGTTCATGAGGATCTGCTTTGAGATCGTAAAGCTCTTCCCGCGGTCTCGGTGCAAGGAAACAGCTGGATTGCACCTCCGGCAGGGTTCCTGCTGCCCTCAGGCGCTGCATTTCCTTGAAGGTGTCGCTTCGAGCCGCATCGGCCGGGGGCGTCGCCGGAAGGTCCGTATAGTGGTTCACGATGTATTTGAAGCGTTTGTCCCGTACCGCGCGCGAGCGGTCTTCATAATCGTGCCAGTTTTTCTCGGCAAATACCGCATCTCGGATAGCGGTCTCTTTTCCCTCGAGCAGCGAGGTAAAGCTTTTCCCCACATAGGAGGGCCCGGCCGGGAACCCAGCAAGAGCGAGGATCGTAGGAGCAAGGTCAATTGCGCTGACGAGTTGGCGACAGCGTGAAGCAGGCTTGATCATAGACGGCCAGCGAATGATGAGCGGTGTGCGAATTCCGCTGTCGTAAAGAGAGGTCTTATCACGAGGAAAAGGACGCCCGTTATCACTGAGGAAGATCACCATCGTATTATCAGCTGCTTTTTGTATCTCGAGCTCGTTGAGAACGAGTCCAACAAAGCGGTCAAGCCTGCGAATCTCGTCGTAATATCTGGCGTAGTCCCGACGTACAAGATCGGTATCCGGATGATAGGGCGGGAGGAGGACGTCCTCCGGGGGATGAGGCTGTGTAGAGATCTGATCCTCATAGGGACGGTGAGGGTCAACGGCTGCGAGCCAGAGGAAAAAGGGCTTTTGTGGATCTCTTTCACGCAGAAGATTCACCCACTCGGTGCATCCGCTCCGATCATCGCCCGTCGAGGACTCCGCAAACTTATCGTTGGCTCCGGCTCCCGGGTTTGCGGGGAGTTGGAAACCTGAAGTGTCCACCTCCCGAACCATGGAAAAGCGCTCGCGCATGGCCTCGCCGAGGTGCCATTTGCCTGCTGCTGCGACAAAGTATCCTGCAAGCTTCAGGCGCTCAGGGAAAATTTTCTGCGATTCTGGAATCGGCCAGTGAAGCTGCTCCGCGCCTGTCTGGTGAGGATATCGGCCGGTGAGGATGCTCGCACGGCTTGGGGAGCATGAGCTGGAAGTGAGAAACGCCTGATCGAAGCACATTCCCTGCGAGGCGAGTTGGTCGAGATTTGGGGTGTGGACCTTTGTGTTGCCAAAGGCGCCGATATCGTTCCAGGCAAGGTCATCAGCCAGAATAACAACAAAATTAGGGAGGTCCTTTGTTCTCCCGCCTTCCTGCTCTCCGGTGGCGAAGCCACAGAGGCTAGATAATATCAGGGCGAGGTGCAGTGCGGCGCGGGCGAGAAAGAAGTGGTAAACAGGCACGGGAATAGAGGGTGTGAACAGCTTCTCTAGCTAGTCTTCAGGGGCTCGCAAAGGCCTAAGCGTTTTTGTGGGTTGGAAACTGGCCTTCCGTTGCCTTACGATGCCCGCATGAGTTCCTCGAGACGAAATTTTATCAGTAGAGCGGCCCTCACAGCAGGGGGACTTGGTCTGTCTGCCGGGCGAGGGTTCTCTGCTCCTGCAAAGATTGATACGCCGTTCAAGCACTCGGTGATGGGATGGTGTTTCGGGGGCCGAGGCGTAAAGCCCAAGGAGCTGGGAGAATGGTGCGTCAAGCTTGGCATGCACGGGATGGAGGGAATTCCGCAGGCAGCCTATAAGGATGTGATGGAACTTGGTCTTGAGATCTCCCTGGTTGGAAGCCATGGATTTGCGCAGGGGCCATGTGATCCAAAATATACGGATATGGTGATCGAAAAGCTGAAGGAAGGCATCGAGGTGGCAAGCCAGGTCAAGGCAAAGCGAGTCATTACCTTTACGGGAATGAGATACGATGGGATGGACGACACCAAGGCGGCGCAGCTCTGTGTGGACACCTGGAAAAAGGTGGTTCCTCTTGCCGAGAAGAAAGGGATCACGATCTGTTTTGAGCACCTTAACTCGAGAGCCACGGAGGGGAAGATGACCGGCCATGCTGGCTACTTCGGGGACGATGTCGATTTTTGTGTGGATCTCGTCAAGCAGGTAGGTTCGGAGAACTTCAAGCTGCTCTTTGATATTTACCATGTGGAAATCATGAATGGGGATGTCATTCGCCGTATCCAGGAATACAAGGATTACATAGGGCATTACCACACGGCGGGAAATCCGGGGAGAGGAGAGATAGACGCCAGTCAGGAGATCAATTATCCGCCGATTATCAGGGAGATCATTAAGACGGGATTCACGGATTACGTCGCGCAGGAGTTTATCCCGACGTGGGAGGACCCCTTCAAATCTCTCAAGCACGGAGTGGAGACCTGTATTGTCCGCTAACGGTCTTGATTGCCCGGCCTGCGCCTTCGTCCGATAAGCGCTGAGGCTGCGCTGTCAGGCGCTCCTCAAAGTTGATCGGCGAGGGTTTCCGCGATGGGGTTTAGCCAGTGCCTGGTATCCTCAATTGTAAGCGACTTGGAGACGGCAAAGTCGGCCTTGAAAACACGCCTCGCGAGGGTCTCAATGGTTCCGGGATCATTGAAAGAGATATTGAGCTCATGGCTGACCTGCAGGCTGTGGGTATCGAAGTTCGTCGCGCCAACAGTGGCCCATCCGTCACAGATAGCCGCTTTCATGTGAGTCATCCCCGGGTAGCGATAGACTTTGGCGCCGGCCCGGAGGAGCTCTCCGGCAGCCTGGTGGTTGGCGATGTCCATGATTTCCTCAAACGGGAGCTTTGGAATGATCACACGGACGTCAACGTTGCGCCGGCAGGCTCCAAGAAGAGCATCAAGGATGCGGTCGCTGGTGATGTATTCGTTCTCAATCCAAATGCGGCTGCGGCTCGCTCTGATGGCCTCCAGGATCGCGGTGAGGGGTTCCCGGCGGCCTTCAAGGAGATTGGTTCTCAGAATGCGAACTGGGAATGATCTGGAAGGTGGTAAACCGGCCCTCGCGGGTGAGGCTGGAGGAGGGAAGAGAAGAGCAAGGTCTCCCAGTGGATGGGCGGTGCGCCATTTTTTGTTAAATTCATCCTGGAGCTGGTTCACCACGGGACCTTTGACGCGAACCATCAGGTCGTGCCATTCTGAGTAGTATTCTCGTCCAATATTTATTCCTCCGAGCAGGGCGGTTTTGCCGTCGAAAACGAGCAACTTGCAATGGTCGATAATGGCCCAAGGATCCAGGATACGGCGAAGCTGTAGCTCTGAGTCGCGGCGAAGATAGGTGGTAATGTCTGGAACGGCTCGGAATCCTGGAGGGCCTGGGGTGGTTGGTTTGAGACTTGCGGAAATCGTGGACCCAATGTCATCCAGAAGAATCCTGGTAGGGATAGCCGTTGCTCGTTGCTTCACCATGTCAGCGTAGGCGACACTGATATCATCGTTATCCCAGATGTAGAGCTGGAGGTCGATGGACTCACGGGCCAGACGAAGCTCTTCTTCCAGGGCCGGGAAAAACTCTTTCCCATCGAGAAGAATCTCAACGGTGCCAAGCTCAGGTGCGGGCAGCCCGATCCGAGTCAGTCCTGCTGAGAATTCCTCGCTGCCGGGGAGTCCTGCTGTCCTAGGGCCGGGTTCCAGTGGAAAGGGGATGTTTCCCCGGAACAGCTCCTCGGTCCGCTCTGCCAGCATCGCGAGCCCCATTCTTGTTGAGGTGATCGGGCTGCGAACCTTAGCTAGAATCGCCCCTCGACTTGCCATGGCACCGATCTGGACTGTGCTAACGAGAGGGCCGTTGACCTGGGTATCGGGCCTGTTGCTACAGGAAAGGGTTGTCAGGCAGGCGATGAGTTCGAGCAGAATCAGGAGTCGTGGCGGAAACAGGGTCTTCATTGATTCGGCTTCTCTGCCCTCGCGCATAGGGCGTCTGTTAAGGAAAGGAAAACTGGAGGATCCAAACAGGAGGAGGACTTTGCTGTCGAGCCAGAACGGGATTCGTTCGAGAGAAGCTCATGGAAGCTATGACTCACAAGGTTTGGGTGCTTTTGTTGAGAGGGCTTTGGGACGAGCGAGCAACCCGACTATGACGATGCCTTCAAGTATGGGGAAAAGCAAAAGGCCGGGTGTCTCCAGCGGCAGGAGGGACTGGGGCGATTTTCCAAAAAGCCACTCCTGCGCAACGCAGAGTGCAAGCCCTAGCAGGCAAGAGGTGATAAGAATCGCGCGAACTCGTGAGGGAACGATGCGGGAAGTGTTAGCGGGGAGAACACAAAAAAGGAGAGTGAGGGGAAGATAAATTAGCAGGAGGCGGGAGAAATCAATTCCGAACAGTACTACTGTGGTGAGGTGAAAGAGAGGAATAGAAAGCAAGATCCAGCGCCGGCAGGGGCGAAGGATGACAAGAGGGACGCAGAGCTCAAACCAGACGGTGAGCTGGTCGAACACCTCCCAGGACCATCCAGGGAGGTGTTCCAGAGACCAAGCGAGGAGAGGGGCGCTTTTGCCGTAACCATAAAAGTAGGTCAGCGCCCAGGAGAGAGAAGCCTGAGAGTCGAAGCTGAGCCATGACATTTTGGCAAACCCGGAGGAGGCGAAGTAAACGGTCAGGCAGAAGGTTAAGCTTTTTTCCGGCCATCTGCCGCGAAGGGTCAGAAGAAAAGGGCAAAGGAGAATGACAAAATCGTGGTCGATCTTACCTGTTGAGTAGGTCAGGCCGCTTGTCACCATAAGAAGGCCGCTTAGAAGTGCGCCGACTCGCCATTGGCCTACACCCGCCACCCAGAGGGCAAGCAGGGCGTAGGTTGCAGATTCAATGACAATAATAACCCATGGAGCGGGAAAGGTTTCGAGGAGAGTAAAGGGGCCCAGCGGCGGGTGGAAGTGTTCTACACTCAGGCTGGCGATCGAGTAGGCTGACTTAAGAGGGAAAAGAAGAACAATCAGCCCGAGGTAGACGCACCGGCTCAGGAGAAGAGCATCATCACGATGCAGCGAGGGGAGGCTAATCATGGATGATATCCTCCTCGCCGATCAGTTCTGGAGGGCTATCGAGGGGAGCATGAATCTTGTAGGCAGACCACTCAACGCCGGGGAAATCTCCGGGGTTTCCAGAGCGAGGGTTGCTGGTTCGAACAGAATGCCCAATCAGGAACTGCCTGGAAGCGGCTCCTTTAAGCCCCGGGGCAAGCGTGGGGAAATCCTTCTGGGCGGGAACTCCGAGTGTTTCATGGCGCAGGAGCCGGTCATGGGCCGGAAGGGAGGGAATGTTTTTCGTTTCCCTGTAAAAGGGCACATAGATGGTTCTCTCCTGCTGGAGATGTCCAGCGAACATGGGCCCCTGAAGAGAGGGATAAGGTTCGCCAACGCTGAAGGTGACAATGCAATGAGCAGCGGCAAGCGCGTAAGAGCCCAGCACGAGAAAGCTCCTGCGGGTTCGGGATGGTGGGGGCACACCGTAGTCAACCGTGCGCGAGCCCGAGCCGTCAACGCAATCCGGAAAGTTGTCGTTATTCCAGACACGATGAGTCCCGATCTATTTCACCGTTTCTTCCTCCTCGATACCGAGAAGGATCCGGGCCTCTTGCATCGGACGGGCCTCTGACCATTCCCGTGCCTGTCGACGCATCGTATTGATCGTTTCGCGGTGGGCATTTCGGGTTTCGTCGCGGTCGCTTTCGAAAGGAGCTTCGGGCCAGTCCCAATTGTCGGTTCGGAAAGAGGGGATGGGGATAATGCGTTCATGATGTCCACTGTTGACTGCATTTCCAAGGGGGTTTCTCGCCCAAGCATAGCGAACAGCCACAGGTTCTGGAACGAGGGGGCTCCAGACCTTGAGCTTACGTTCATCTTTTTGCTCGCGGCCGCGATCGTCCTTTCCCTTGACGACAAATTCGGCCCGGGCGGGAACGAAATGACGATCTTTTCCGGCGACGGCGAATCCCTCGAAAGGGCGGCCATCGTGAACCCGTACCATGCCGTTGAAGGAGAGAATGACATGATCCGCGTTGATTTCTGAGCGCTCCAAGGTTGTGGGTTTCCACTTGAGCTGAGTCTGACCGTGCTGCGTTGCGAGAGCCCACCGGGCCACTCGCTCACCGTGGAGGACTTTTTTGTGGGGATGATAAAAGGGCACCTGCTGATCGTAGGCAGGCATGAAACATATGTGATTCAGAGTCTGCGCAGCCTTGAACTGTCCCTCCCGAATAAAGGGGGCAGCATCGACCATGCGGATTTCATAGTTATCCCGCGTTTGCGGCTGCCCTCCGGGGGTCAGACCAATGATGCCAAAGGGCATTGCATCGTCGCGAAACGTTTCCCGCCAGTTCTCGATCATGGCCTGTATGACTGAGGCGTAGAGGCGTGGTCGCGCATTACCCAGCGCGTTATTGTATCCTTGGTTAAAGATCGCGCCCTTGATGTTGGCTTCGCTGAACGAGGCTAGCATGCCGTTGAAGGAGGCTCCGGGATTGTTACGGTCGGAGGCGGGATCCTGGTCGGGTTCCGTGGGTTTGGGATTGGGTTTCTCCCCCCGGGCTTTTCTGCGTTCACTGTCCTTTTCCCAGCGTTGGATGCGCGCCTGCAGGCTGGCCGCAGCATCATAGGCAGCGATCTTTGTGTCCCATTCCTCGAGGAGCCCTCGTGCTGCTGGAATTTTCTCCAGAGTGCTTCTGGAGGTCCAGGCTTCGATGGTTGTGCCTCCCCATGAATTATCGATCAGTCCGATGGGGACACCTGATACGAGGTGAATCCGTTTTCCGAAGATATAGCCAATGGCACTGAATCGTTCGACGGCTTTGGGCGTGCATTGTGACCAGCTACCTTTCTGCTCATGGCGCCGGGTCCAGGAGTTAAACTCGTTGAGCCGGTCCATATCCGTGAAGGCTACGGGGCTAGCTTGCTGGGGGACGGTCATAAGGCGAATCATGGGGTGGTTGGCTGAAGAAACCTCCATGTCTCCGTGGTAGACGTAGCTGATTTCATCTTCCATGTTGCTCTGGCCTCCGCAGATCCAGACATCGCCGACCAGAATATTGTCGTAAGTGATGGTAGTGCCACTGCTCTGGATGATCATGGCCTTTCCCTGAGTGCTGATGGGCAGAGCTTCCAGTTCCATCAGCCAGTTCCCCTCTGCGTCCGCCTTGACGGTGAGATCACGGATAGAAAATGTCACTCTGACGTTTTCCCCGGGTTGAGATGTGCCCCAGATGCGGATGGGTTTATCTCTTTGAATCACCATGTGGTCCCCAAAGAAGTGGGCAACAGCGAGGTCGTTCTCGGACAGGCACGGGAGGGGCAGAAGGGTCAGCGAAAGCAGAGGAGCCAGGAGATATTTCACGACTGAGGTATCTCATGTCCTTACACGAAGCGCAATATCGTCCGGGAGGTGGCCTCTTTCCGGTCTGATTCTTTTTCCTCCAAAAGCATACAACAATTGAAAGGTCGCGCTTGGAATGGTCCGGTTGGCAGATTAAGAGCGGGTTGTGCGGAGACTCGGCGTAGCAACCCACATGCGGGGAAGAGTCCATGCAGCTGCGTCGCCGTGGCAGGCATGCTGGCTAAGCGTGCTCGCACTCATCGTCATGCAGGTAGAGGCCGCAGACGAGAAGGGTCTTATCCTGCGGTTTGTTACTCCGGCAGGGAAAAGTGACGCCCGGGAATCACGGACGGTCACATTGCATGTTCCAAAGGGGCAAAGCCCTTCATCCTTTCTAAGGGAAAGTGCCTTCACGGCACGCTGGGAGGGGAAGCTGCTCCTCGAGAAGCGGAGCAGGCTCGTATTTCACCTGGAGGGAACAGGAGTGGCAAAGTTGGTTATTGATGGGGACCTCATTGTTTCAGCAATTGGAACGCCAAGTGAGTCGAAACGCCTTAGTAGCGGAGAGCACGATATCGTTGTGGAGTATCAGCCTCCTGCCGGGAGCGCTGCGACCCTGAGATTACTCTGGGAGGGCCGCGATTTTTCTAAGGAACCGATCGACCCGGAGGTCTTTCGTCACGACGCGGCTGATTCGGCCCTTGAGAAATCCATGTCCTTGCGTCGGGGCCGATCCCTTGTGGCGCAGAAGCGCTGCGTGTCCTGTCATGATTCTGCGACAAAGGAGATCATGCCAGAGTTGCTGCTCAAGGGGCCATCGCTTGATGGGATTGGAGGCCGGCTGCGTCATGGCTGGCTTACTCGGTGGATTCTTGATCCGCGTAAGATGCGTCCGCAATCACACATGCCAGCTGTGTTTCGAGGTGAGGATGCGGAGGAGAAGGCCGCTCACGTTGCGGCCTATCTTTCTGCCGGATTTGATCCGGGAGGAGCGGGTCCACTTCCTGAAAAGGAAAGGGTAGAGAAAGGTGGGGCTATTTTTCGACAGCAGAACTGTATCTCATGCCATACCCTTGCAGAGACCGGTGAGGGGCAGCGCATCGGGCTTGGAGGGGTGAGGATGAAGTTTCAGCCCGCCGCGCTGGTGGAGTTTCTTCAGGACCCAGCGAAATTTCATCAGGGGACACGCATGCCTGATTTTGGTTTTGATGAGGAGGAAGCTCGTTCAGTGGCTTCCTTCCTGCGTTCGCTGGGAGCAAAGACGGATTCGCAGCCCCTCAAGGGTGATGCTTCGAAGGGGCGGGTTCTGGCACAAGGAGCGGGCTGTTTTAACTGTCACGAACGGGAAGGAGAGCAAAAGGAAAGCCTGAGTAAAATTGGTCTCTTTGATCTTACCTCCTCCGAGTGCTCCAAGGTTGGGTATGATCTTTCGGGGGAGGAGCGAGCAGATCTTCTAGCGTTCTGCACCGCAGAATCAGGGGAGGACTCTCTTGCTCAATTCATCCCTGCAGAATACGCCGAGCGTCAATATCAGGAATTGCGTTGTAACGCCTGTCACAAGCGGGATGGAGAGGATTCCCTACGGGATAATTTTCTAGAGGAGGTAGCGCGCCTTGGAGCTTCTGGCGAAAAGGTAAACGAGGAAAAACCTGCAGGCCTCGCAGGCCCGCCGCCGCTGGATCATCTGGGCTTCAAGCTAGAACTCGATTGGCGGACAAGGCTTTTTGCAGGAGAGATTCAGCCAAAGGTGCGGAGGTGGTTGCCTGACCGTATGCCTGCCTTTCATTCCCGGTCCGGTAATCTGGCGCTGGGATTCAGTCATGAGGCAGGTCGGTCCGGCGTCGACAGTGGCCCAATGGTTCTCGATGCCGGCAAAATCAAGATCGGAAAAGCCATGACGGGGGTAGAGGCTGGGTTGAGTTGCGGAGCCTGTCACGGTATCGGGGACAATCCGGCGATCGCGGTTTTTGAAGGAGAGGGTCCCAATCTCCGGGCCTCAGGAGAGCGGCTGACGCCTGATTATTTTCATCTCTGGATGAATGATCCGCCGAGGGTATGGCCCGGCACGATCATGCCTAAGTATGCGCTGGACGGGAAAACGCCTCTCACCCAGTACTACGAGGGTGATTCTCGAAAGCAGTTTGAGGCGATTCGTCAATATCTGCGATCACTTTCCAAAAATCAAAATAATGAAAAGAATCCTTAGTTACGCCGCATTGTTCCTTTCTGCGCTCCCTCTCATGGCAGCTCCGGGCCTGATCGGGGAATACTTCAAGCTTGAGGATAAGCTCGGGGACGAATTTGAAGTGCCGGTCGATTTGAAGCCTTGGCTTGTGCGGGTGGATAAGGCGGTGAATTTTCCCGGAAGCAAGGGAGACTTTCACGGCTCGAAGCTGGCAGAGAGCTTCATGGTGCGATGGAGCGGGGCCATTACCGTCCCGAAGGGGGGGAATTATCTTTTCGCGACCAGCTCCAAAGATGGCTCCCGTCTCTATCTCGGGGACAAGCTGGTGGTTGATAACTGGGGTCCTCACCCCATGAAGCAGCAGAGTGGAACGGTTCGCCTGAAGGCGGGATCACATCCTGTCCGGGTGATCTACCAGAACGGTAGTAAGGGGGCCTCCTGCATTGTGAAATGGATGGCCCCGGGAGGTAAATTGGAAGCGGTCCCCGCTTCGGTTCTCTCTCACGATGTCGCAAAGCTCAAGGGACTCTCATGGGATGAGCAGGCCTTTGCCAAGGCTGCCAGCCCTGACGTTCCTCCGGCCAAGCCAGTTTCGGGAAGCCTGCCGGAGAAGTACGGAAATTTCGTGAGCACGGCACTGCGTGTTGGCAAGGACTCGAAGGGAGATAATGTTGCTTTTCGTTCCCGGGTGATCCGTCTTGATCCTCAGGGGGCGGTTTGTGTGGCCTTTGATGCTGACACCATGCGTATGGCAGCAGGATGGACCCGGGGGGGATTGAAGTTGGAGGGCCTTCCCTTTACCGGAGGACACGGGGCCTTTCCCTCGCATAGCGGAGCCAAGGTCTTTACCAACCAGGCGGCTCCAGGCTGGGCTGACAACCAAGGGAGTATTGCGGAAACCCGGATGCCTGAGGATGGGAAGTATCCACCTCTCGGCCCCCTTCCGAAAACGCAGGCCCATTACAAGGGCTTGTATGTCCATGGGGAAAAGACGCTTCTTCGCTATACGGTAGGCAAGGACCCGGTCCTGGAGCTTCCGGCCTTCGAGAATGGGCTCATTACCCGCACCATCCAGGGGAAGTTCAGTGCTCCTGCGGTGGTAGTGCTTGCTGATGAGAAGGGTGCTCCTGAGATTCGGGTTGTGGGCTCCCAGGAAACACCAGCGACGATGGACGGTCGGATCGTCCTGAAAGTCCCGGCGGGGATGGCCCACTTCAAGGTGGTTTATGGAAGTGGGAGCGTCCCGGAAGCCCTCGAGGACCTGACGCTTTTGATGAAAGGTGGTCCTGCGCGGTGGACGGAGGCGGTGACTACAGTCGGCCAGGTCGCCAAGGACGATGGCAAGTCAGCCTATGTCCTCGATCGTCTGATTGTGCCTTATCAGAACCCATATGGGATGAAGATGCGGATCGGGGGATTTGACTTTTTCAGCGATCCTTCGAAGGCAGCGGTGTGCACCTGGGATGGCGATGTCTGGGTTGTCAGCGGTATCGATGAGAAGCTCGAGAGTCTCATCTGGAAGCGCATTGCGGCCGGGGGGCACGAAACCCTCGGGCTCACCATCGTAGACGATGTGATCTATACGGTGGCGGATGATCAGATCACGCGTTACCACGATTTTAACGGTGACGGAGAGACCGATTACTATGAAAACTTTAATAATGACTGGGAGCTTACCAGTGGATTCCATGCCTTCTGTTTTGACCTGCAGACAGGTCCACAGGGAGAGTTCTATTTTGCATTCGGTAGTCCGGTGCGGGGTGGAGGGCGCAGCTTTCAGAGAATGAGTCGACACCATGGCTCGATCCTGCGAGTCTCCAAAGATGGTTCCAGACTGGATCGGTATGCCACCGGGTTGCGGGCTCCGAATGGGATCGGGGTGAGCCCTACCGGCCAGCTCACCAGCGGAGATAACGAAGGGACCTTTGTTCCACGTTGTCCCATTCACTGGATTGAGCCAGGCGAGTTTCTCGGAGTGGTCGATTCGGCGGCGGACTACGCCACCATGAAAACCACTCCCACGGTGGGACAGCGCCGAGGCAGGCGGAAGGAGAACCTTGATCCCAGTGAGGCTCCCATGCCTCTCGCATGGTTGCCCAAGAACGTTGACAACTCCAATGGCGGACAGGCCTGGATCACGAGTGACAAGTGGGGACCCTATGAAGGAGAAATGCTGCACTTCAGTTATGGGCAGAGTGCGATTTATGTCGTTCTAAAGGAGAAAAAGGGGGCCCTTATGCAGGGTGGAGTGGTCAAGATCCCGGTACGACCGACTTCCAGTGCAATGCGTGGAAAGTTCAACCGTAAGGATGGGCAACTCTACGTGGCAGGCCTCAAGGGATGGCAGAGTAACGCCGGTCGGGAGGGTGGTCTCGACCGCGTTCGGTATACTGGTAAGCCGGTGAGCATGCCGAGTAGTCTCAAGGTCCGTGACGGCGGACTCGAGATCGGATTCACCCAGAAACTGGACCAGGAACTTGCGGAAGACCCGGAGAGCTTCAACCTCTCGGGATCCGACCTACGCTGGACCCATGACTACGGCACAGGAGAGTTTCAGGTTGGGCACCGTAACTCGGCTGGCCCCCCTAAGGGGCGCACCAAATTCCCCGTCAAGTCGGCCAAGCTTCTCCCGGATGGAAAGTCGGTCTTTGTGGAGGTTGAGAACCTGCAACCAGTTCACATGATGCAGATTGACCTGGACCTTGAGACGGATGCTGGAGAGGAGATCGTGACTAAGATTTGGAACACGATCCACGTGGCGAAATAAGATCTGAGAAGAATGGAAGACCTTACTTCTTGAGGGGGGTAATCTTGATGTTGCGGTAGGCAACCGGTCCGTGGTCTCCCTGGAACATAATGGGCCCGGTGGCGGCTTCACGTCCGGTGACTCCGGAAGGGGTAGGGCCTTTCATTTCGACGTTCTCGTGGAGGACCTTACCATTGAGTTTGACGACGAGGAACTTGGCATTGGCGGTCTTCTTTCCTGCGGCATCAAATTTAGGGGCGAGGAAGTCGATTTCATACTTTTGCCACTCCCCGGGTTTCTTACAGGCGTTGGTGCGCGGGGGTTGCGCCCCGTAGATCGCTCCCATGTCTCCTCCCCCGAGCTGCTCCTTCCCATAGCTGTCGAGGACCTGCACTTCATATTCTCCCATCACGTAGATGCCCGAGTTAGCTCCTTTGGCCACCAGCACTTCCAGCTCAATCCTGCTGCTGCCCCATTTCTGGTCCGAGTAGATGTCAATGCTCTGACCATGCCCGGTGACTACGTTGACCATCGCGCCTCCCGTTCCGCTGGCCTTCAGAGCCTTGGGATTCGTGGCGTCAAGTTGCGGGGTGCCGGTCTCCCACTTGGATTCGAGTTCGCCCTTCTTCTTGAACGACCATCCCACGAGGTCCTTTCCGTTGAATGGCGTGTCCGCGAGGGCCAGACCTCCCGTTAGGGCGACGAAGGAAGCGAGAGAGACGAGGGCGTGTAGAGCTGCTTTCATGGTGTCTTAGCTCTGGTTTTGTCGTAAATCCCTCCCGCCCGCAATGGGAAAGGGCTGGTGCTCTCGAATAATGGAATTTGTGAAGGAGATGACTATTTTCTGCATTTTTTCGTTCGTTCGGGCCTTTCTGCAACGTATCCTTACCCCGTGAAGCGTAAATCCGTGATTGGCCATGCTTGCTGGGCTGCGGTTACTGCCGGGGCTTTTGCGGCCGGGCTAGTGCTAGATAGGAATGGAGGGAACCAGGCATCTGCGGTGAAGGTTCCCCGTGCCAAGAGCTCGAGAAGTGCTGGCGGTGAGATTTCCGGGAACAGCGGTTCGAGATCGGTTGGTTTGTCAGGCTCGCTGCAACTGTCCGGAGGACAATCTCTCGGAGGGGTCATACGGGCAGGGGCCGGAGCATTGAGTCAGCCAGAGATCGCAGCGCTTGCGAAGGAGGCTTTCCGGAGTGGCAACCCCTTGGTCCGACGCAGCGCTTTTGACCAGTTGTTGGGCAGCCTGACAGCGGAAAACGCTCAGGACATGCTTGTGCATCTCAAGGAAAACCGCGTGGGTGGCGAGCAGTGGCGGGATTTTCACTATCTTTGGGGCACCCTCGATGGGAAAGCCGCGGTTGATCATTCTCTCAATTCGGAAGAGCGTGACCTATCATACACGATGTCAGGTTGGGCCTCCAACTACCCGGATGCGGCTATTAACTACATCAACAATCTTTCGGAAGAAGATCGGGGATCCTTTCGCCATCTGCAGGAGGCGATGGTGAGTGGTATGGCCGATAATGATACCGCGCGCGCTACCGACTACGTATTGCAGCTAGCCAATCAGGGTGACGATCGGGCCAATCACCTGTTTGGAGTGGTGACAAGGGAAGTTGTTTCGAATGTGGGAATCGATGAAGCGGCCCAGTGGTCGCAAAGCTTACCCGATGGGGATCTCAAGGGAGCGGCGCTTGATACGGTGGCGCACCGGTTCACCAATAGTGATCCGGAGGCAGCAGCTCAGTGGGTCGAGCAATTTGCCGGGCAGGCTTATGCGGACCGTGCGATTGAAGAGGTAGGGGATGAGTGGGCGGAAAGAGATCCGGCTTCTGCAGTGAACTGGCTGGAAACTATTCAGGAAGGGCGGGGCCAGAGCATGGGCCTGCACTCTGCCTTTGGAGAATGGGCACAGCGTGATCCGGTGGCAGCCGGGGAGCGCATTACTTCCATGGAACGCTCTCCTCAGCGTGATGCTGCCATTAGTGGGTTTACCCGAAGAATTTCTTACGATGATCCCGGAGCTGCCATCGAATGGGCAAATAGTATTGCCGACGAGGGTTCGCGGAGCAGAGCGTTGACCCATGCCGGGCAGCAGCTCTTCCGGCGGGATCGTGCAGCTGCCGAGGCCTGGGTGGGCTCAAGTGGGCTTTCCCCCGAGGCACAGCGGGCGGTTCTTAACCCGGCGCAGGGACGAAGGAGGTAGATGGGATTGATTCCCGCGGGAGGATATGAGCTTCTCGACCAGACTACTCCAGTCTCGAAGTGCGCATGTGCTGGGTGTTCTTGTCGTGGGCTTGACAGGGGGGGGCCTGGTTGGGCAATCGCTTTCAACGAGGGACTCTCTCTGGTCTCTACAGCCTTTGCGAAACGGGGACGCTCCCTCGCCCGGTCATCCTGTCGACGCGTTCCTTGGGATGGGTGTGGGGCCCTCTGCGGATCGTCGGGCGTTGATCAGGCGCTTGAGCTATGGATTGACAGGTCTGCCTCCGGCGCCCCGTCTGGTTGAGGAGTTTGTTGAGGACCGGCGCCCGGATGCCGAGGCCCTGGGTGCGGTGTGTGAGACGCTTCTTTCCTCCCCCCACTATGGGGAACACATCGGCCGGCACTGGCTTGACGTGGTCCGCTACGCCGATACTGCCGGGGAAAACAGCGACCACCCCCTTCCTCATGCCTGGCGTTACCGCAACTGGGTCATAGACGCGTTCAACCGGGATGTTCCCTACGACCAGTTTGTCAGGCACCAGCTGGCAGGAGATGTGATCTGCAGGGACCTGCCGCCAACTGAAAAAAATGCCGGGATTATTGCCACTGGTTACCTGGCCATCTCAAGGCGATTCGGTCACGACATCGACAAGAGGAAATACCTCATGTACGAAGACACGATTGACAACCTTGGCAAGGCTTTCCTCGGGTTGTCGATTTCCTGCGCACGCTGTCACGACCACAAGCACGACCCCATTTCGATGCGCGACTACTACGCGCTCTACGGGATCTTTGACAGCACCACCTTCTCTTTTCCGGGGTGTGAACCAAAGCAGCAGCCCCGGGATCTCATTCCTCTTGTGGCGGAGCAGGGCCAGTTGGAGCGGGAAGCCTGGGAGAAGCGTCGAGACGAATTGCAGGACCGGGTTACTCCGAAGGGACGGGATCGGGCTGCCAGGGCCCTGCGTGAGCGGGCC
>JAQWTV010000037.1 GCA_029242545.1 Roseibacillus sp. | reverse complement strand
TGTCTCGGCGGCCTTCAACTGCTCGGGAAAACAAATGCCTGTCCATGATGACGCAAGAAGGACGATTTCTTTTATCGAAAAGTGTCATGAGGAAGAGAAGCCTTTTTACGTCAACCTGTGGCTTCATGAGCCGCATACTCCGTTTCATACTCTGCCTGAGTATCGCCAGCGCTTCCCGGGCCTGAGTGAGCGGGATAATATATACGCCTCCGTTCTTGCACATGCGGATGAAAGAGTGGGTAAAGTTCTCGATGCTCTGGACCGGTTGAATCTTGCAGGTAACACCCTTGTGATCTTCAGCTCAGATAACGGTCCAGCGCGGGCTCAGCCCGGAACAAAACTCCAGACCATGAATGATACTGCTACCGGGGAGGGCTATAATATTGCTGCTGCGAAGGGTGTTACCGGTGGGCGTAAGGGCTATAAAGCAGCCCTTTTTGAAGGGGGAATCGGGGTGCCTTTTATTGCCCGTTGGCCCGGCAAGATCGGGTCTGGAAAAATCGATCGGACCTCTCTGCTTTCAGCGGTAGATCTTCTTCCCACCTTTTGCGAGATTGCAAAGGTCAAGCTCCCCTCAACCTACCGACCTGATGGCATCAGTCAGGTTTCTGCCCTGAAAGGCAAGGGGCAGGCAAAACGATCCAAGGCGCTGTTCTGGAAAACGATTGCTCCTTGGCCGGCTCGGAAGAGCAAGCCGGACCACTGGGTATCCTTTGCGGTTGTCAGCGAGAACTGGAAAATGGTGGCTAATCGGAGTGTGAACTATGTTGAGCTGTATGATCTTGAATCGGACCCACTCGAGGGAGTGAACGTAGCGGATAAGCACGAGAAGGAAGTGAGACGACTGAGGATAATGCTGGAAGAATGGAGAGCGAGCCTGCCGGATCGTCCCTCGGGGAAGGTTTTCTCCCGGCTACGGGACGAGGGAAGACCTTAGGAATTTGCCGGGGGATCCCCCGGGTGAAAAAGGGAAGAGCGCCATGCCAAGAAGACATGGCGCAATAAGGCGTTAAATAAACGCAAAAAAGAGCATTAGTTTTCTGGCTTCGTGACCTCAAGAGAGACACGTTCGAGTCGATTTACGACAGTGAACTCAATGAGCATCTGCGAAGATCGCACGACTGCTCCCAGATACAAATTACCAAACATGAACCCCTCTTGCATGAGTATGAGCTACCGCTTTCCTTTCCTTCGCGCTTTTTCAGTCGTTGCTTTGCTGGGAATTATGACCTTTCCCTGTGACGTCAGGGGAGAGGCATCCCTGCCGGATCCAGATGGTAAGCCCGCTGACGTGTCCAAGCCTGTTCAAGTCTTCATCATCATGGGGCAGTCGAATACATTGGAATTTGGGAAAGTGAAGGGAGATAAGGAAGGTTCGCTTGAGCATGCCGTTAAGAAGGAGAATCTCTATCCGTTCATGGTGGATGACGCCGGCAATTGGACGACTCGTAAGGATGTTCGCAACCTGCACGTTATGGGAAGCGGTGGTCCCGGGAAGACAAGTGTCAGGCGTAATGACTGGCTCACCGTCTCTGGTGGAAAGATTGGTATCGAAACCGGCATCGGACACCACCTCGGCAATGCTCTCGAGGCTCCGGTTCTGATCCTCAAGAGCTCGATCGGCAACCGCAGCCTGGGGTGGGACTTGCTTCCTCCTGGTAGCCCGAGACACGAAGTCGAGACCACCGACAGGAAAACTGGAAAAAAGATCACGATGGTGACGCCCGCTCACAAAGATGAGGTTCGTCATCCGAGCTGGATCAAGGGGGAAATACCTGCACCCCCCAAGCATACTTGGCATGCGGGACTCCAGTATCTTGGAGATGTCGCCCGGGCAAAAGAGGTTTTGACCAAAGTGCCCGAGTACTATCCCGGCGCACCAGTGCTTTCGGGACTGCCGGGATACGAAGTTGCCGGATTCCTATGGTGGCAAGGGGATAAGGATCGTTACAACGCGGCCCATGCGGCGATGTATGGAAAGAACCTGAATCAACTCTTCAAGGCTCTTCGTCAGGAGTTCAATGCGCCCAAGGCCAAGATGGTTGTTGCCACCCTCGGTCAGACCGACAAGGAGAGCGCTCAGGGAAATGAGAAGCTGATTCTCGATGGTATGTTTGCCTTCGGGGATGAACATAAGGGAGAAACCGGTATTGTTTACACTCATCCACTCTCCATGGGCGGAGCCTCCAACGGGCACTATGGGGGAAATGCCAAGACCTATATGAATGTCGGCCTGGCCATGGGCAAGGCCATGGCCGATCTTCTGAAGGACAAGTAGGCAATAACTTCGATGCCAAGTAGTGGTGCTGATACAGCTTCCGGGAGATGAAGAGGAATGATGATGTGGCGCTGCTGGCCTCGGCAGTGGTGTTGCTGGCCGGCGCAGTTTCCCTTGGCATGGGAGGTGTTACCCAGGCGCTTTCGAAGTATCGAGGCCTTGGTATCGAAGATGCAATAAACACGGTTGGTTTTATCCTGCTCGCGCTAGGGGGATGGACCTTTTTGGCAACATTCCTCAAACGCAGTCGCAAGGATGATTGAATCTACCAGTGGCGAGGGTCTGTTATCCCGTGCCATGTCGTTTGTTGGTCCTTTTCAAATATGATTTCCAATTAAGTTAGAAGGTAACTCGTCATGATAAGAAATGCCGTCCTCCGAAAAATTTGCCGACGAAGATCGGTTCTGTTTATTGTATTTGCTCTTGCCGGCCTCGATGTCCAGGTCGCTGATGCAGCGAATACTCCGGTCAAAGTATTCATTCTTTCCGGTCAATCGAACATGGTGGGAGCCGGGAAAGTGGATGGTGGCAGTAGCCGCTGGGGATCCGAGTTCATCGACCCGGTGGTTTCCGTTTACAAGGGGGCATACAATCCAAAAGCGGACTACGACGTTCTGGAGCCGCTCAGAACCTCGAAGCTCGGAAAATTCGGAGGGGTTACACCCACGCCCTATCCAGGTGGTGGCGCTCAGGTAACCCGTGGCTTCATTCGAGTCGAAGAAACAGGGATCTATGAGTTTCGTCCGGGCTATGGAGGCTCCATGGACAATGTCATGGAGGTGAACGGCCGGGTGGTGCATCGCAAGGAGGTAGGCCAGAATGCCGTTCGCAACGAAATCCGCCTTGAGGGGGGCAAGAAGGTTCCCTTTGGGATTACTTACTTTTCAGCGGATGCGAACGGGCTGGGCTGGATCGTGCGTCTGGACGTGCCCGGGGCTCTTTCGACTATGGTAAAGTTGAAGGGGATGTATCCTTATCTGATAGACGAGAGCCGGCAGTGGAAGTCTCGTGATGATGTCTACTATAGGGGAGTTGTGGCGGCGACTGGAAGTCACTGGTTGGGAGTTGCCGGGGGACGAATTGGCCCGGAGCTTGGCTTTGGGCACGCAGTGGGTAACCACAGGAAGGAGCCGGTCCTCATATTGAAGACCTCGCAGGGTAATCGCTCCCTCTCCTGGGATTTCCTGCCTCCGGGAGGTAAGCGCTTTGAGTATGAAGGGAAGATCTATGCCGGCTACAAGGAGTCTCCACTTTCATGGAGCAAGGGCACCGATCCAGAGCCGATCAACTGGTATGCGGGGAAACAGTATGATGATTGCTTTGGGGCTGCTCATGAAGTGCTCGACAACTTCGACAAGGAATTCCCCCATTGGCAGGGGCGAGGATATGAAATCGAAGGCTTTGTCTGGTGGCAGGGTGACAAAGACCGCTACAATGAAGCTCATGCGGTTCATTATGAGAGGAATCTGGTTCGACTCATTAAGACGCTACGCGGGGAATTTAAGGCGCCATCTGCCAAGTTCGTCGTGGCAACCCTTGGGCAGACAGCTAGAGGGGCGCCCCCGGGGAATGAGAAGTTGATTCTTGATAGCCAGCTTGCAGTCGACGGAGTATCAGGTAAGTACCCTGAATTCAGAGGAAACGTCGCCACTGTATATACCCACCCCCTCAGTCAGGGAGGAGCCTCAAACAGTCACTATGACGGCAACTCGCAGACTTACATGGATATCGGCGAGGCCATTGGCGAGGCCATGGTGGGTCTTCTGAAAAATGAGTGAGGGGCGGTCCGCTTGCATTAGACTACCCCGGAAGAGATTGAGCCGGGCGGGGAGGCTTGGGGCTCTCGCAGGGTAATTCGTGGCATCGGCCCCATGGGGGCAGGGTGAGTGAGCGGAACAGGTTCGAAGATGAACGGTCCAGAAGAGAACGGGAAATGCACATCGAAGAGAGGCCGTATGACCCAGAGAAGTGATGTGGATTTTGTCGTAGAACCATGCTATTGAACCTTTCTGATTCGACGCCAGATGCGTTAGCGACGATGGAAAGGTTTGAGGTGTGCCGATGTTTGTGATGTATCTGCACGATTGCCAATCTAAGAGCATAACCCTAATTCGATGAAGGCTTCCTGTTATTTAATATTTGCCGTAGTGCTATCGGCCTCTGCCCCATTGCTGCCTGCGGCCCCTTTCGCCTTCCGTAGCGATGATCGGGTTGCTCTTGTAGGTAATACTGTGGTGGAACGTGCGCAGCGTTTCGGGCATGTCGAGACTCTGCTTAATCTCGCAGCTGGGGCTGAGGTGAAGGGCCTCACCTTTCGCAATATAGGTTGGAGTGGAGACTCGGTGTTTGGGGATGCGCGTTCTTATTTCGGCGCCCCCAAGGAAGGGCGAGATCGTTTGCAGCGGGTAGTGAAGGAGGTCAAGCCGACCGTGCTGCTAGTATGTTACGGCACTAATGCAGCGATGACGGCGAAGAAAGGATGGACCGATGATCCTGCCGGTGCAGCTCGCTCGAAGGCCGGTGATGAGGAAAGCCTCAGCTTATTTGTAGAAACCTATGGGAAGCTGTTGGATCTGATCGTGGGAGGAGCGGGAACAGAGCTGCGTGAAGTAGTCCTGATCTCGCCTCCTCCACTGGAAAATCTGGGTCATCCGCTGCCCGATCAGAGTGCCAATAATGCCCGCCTGGCGATCTACCGGGATGCGATTCGGGATCTTGCGGGGGCTCGTGGGCACCGTTTCCTGGACCTGTTCCAAAGGATGGGGGGTAACAAGCTGAAAGCTGGAGAGCAAAGTCGAGGTCCGCTTACGATCAACGGGGTGCACTACGGGGAAGCTGGCTATGTTTTGATTGGAGAGTCACTGGTGGGCGGACTGGGTCTTACGCTGTCAGGAAATCTCTCTGCCAACGATTCTTCAGTAGTGGCCTTGCGGAAGAGCATCATGGAAAAGAATCGACTGTTCTTTCATCGATGGCGACCATCCAACGAGACTTATCTGTTCCTTTTCCGAAAGCATGAACAGGGCAACAACGCGAAGGAAATTCCCATGTTTGATCCGCTGATCGAGAAGGAGGAGCAGAGCGTGGAGAGCTTGCGCGCAGGAGTGTTCAGTAAACTGTAAGGATGAGGAGACTAACGATGAAGAGATTTATTCTATTTGGATTGTTGCTGCTGGCGGGAGCGCTGGCCGCGCCTGCTCAGCGTGGGTTGAAGGAAATCCCGAATCCGGACGTGAAGGCGCAGGAGGCGGGTTTCAAGCTGCCGGCAGGGGCGAAGATTAATCTTTTTGCTGCAGATCCCCAGATCACCAAGCCAATTCACATGAATTGGGACGGGCAAGGCCGCCTCTGGGTAGTGGGTAGCCCGCTTTACCCCCATATCAAACCGGGGGAGGAGGAGACTGACCGACTTTACGTTCTCGAAGATACTAACGGCGACGGAGTTGCGAACAAGGCGAGCGAGTTTGCGGCTGACCTGCACATTCCGACGGCGGTTCTGCCGGGTGATGGAGGAGTTTATGTGGCAAATTCCACCGAGGTAATTTTTTTGCGAGATAACGACGGCGATGGCAAAAGCGACGAGCGAAAGATCGTGCTCTCAGGTTTTGGTACAGAGGATACTCATCACCTTCTTCATACGTTCCGCTGGGGGCCGGCAGGGCACCTCTGGATGAACCAGTCGATATACATTCACAGCCATGTAGAGACTCCTTATGGTGTGCGGAGGCTTCTGGGAGGAGGGATGTGGCACTTCCGCCCCGAGACTGGGCGGCTCGAAGTTTTCATGAAAGGCTTGGTTAATTCGTGGGGGCATGTTCTCGACGAATGGGGGCAAAGCTTTATGACCGACGGAGCGGGAGGTGACGGCATTAACTACGTTTTTCCACGATTCGTAGGGGTTACATCGCCAAGGGCATCGCGGGTTCTGCGCGGACTGAATCCGGGACAGCCGAAGCACTGCGGGCTGGAGATCGTGACCGGTCGTCACGTGCCAAAAGATTGGGTGGGGACTTTGCTCGCTCCCGACTTCCGCGGCCATCGGATCAATCGTTTTCGTCTGACCTATAAGGGAGGATCTTATATTTCTACCAAGATCGAGGATCTGGTCTCCTCGACCCATCGGGCCTTTCGCCCCATTGATGTCAAGATGGGACCGGACGGAGCCATCTATATCGCGGACTGGTACAACCCTATTATTCAACATGGGGAGGTCGACTTCAGGGATGCGCGTCGTGATCATACCCACGGGCGTATCTGGCGCATCAGCTTTCCCGAGCGCCCCCTGGTGCAAAGGCCGGAGATTGTGAAGGCCCAGTCTGCAGGGCTGGTGTCCCTTCTGGATTCTCCGGAAGGGTTAACTCGTACGCGCGCGGCGGTCGAACTGCGGCAGCGGGAAGCCAAGGAGATCATGCCGGCGCTGGAAAAATGGTATGTTTCTCTCAAGGAGGATCAGGCTCTGCAAAAGCTTCGTGCTATCTGGGGGTCACAGGCGGTGGGAGCGTTCCAACGTAGCTGGGCGGAGGATCTGGTATCTGGATCGAACCCCAAGGCGCGGGCCGGAGCGCTGCGGGCTCTTTACTACACGGCGGGCGAAGAGAAGACGTCCCGGGCGTTATTGGAGAAGGCGGTAGAAGACCCGAATCCGCAGGTGCGCTTGTGGGCAGTGAGCGTTCTGGCTCAGTTGCCATGGCCAGACACGGTCACATTGGCGTTGCGGGCTCTTGAGAAGGAGGGGGTGGACAAGTATCTCGATTTTGCGTTGTGGTCGATCTGCCGTGAACACGCCTCGCGCTGGCTTCCGGTCGCCCAGGAGCGAAATCCCTTTCGACATACTTGGCAGCTCTTTTTCGCGGGGCGGGCCCTCAAGCAGCCGGTTGGAATCTCGCATGTTCTCAAGTCGCTGGCAGAGGGAGAGTTCGAGACTGAGGCCCAACTCGACGAAGTGATCAGCTGGATTGCAAATGTGGGTGAGGCAAACCATCTGGAAGTTCTTTTCTCCATAGCGCTTGCGGATGGTGCGCCAAAGTCCCGCCAGATAAGAGTCCTGCGAGGCCTGCGGGACGCTGTCCGTTTGCGTAAGCAGCGGCCTGCTGGTCGTCTGGGCAGGCTGAACCGGTTTCTCGAGAGAGGGAATGGGGCGGTTTTTGCGGAGGCCGCCGCGTTGGCCGGGATGTGGAAGTTGGAGGAGGCCCGAGAGCCTCTTGAAAAGGCATTCCTCGGACCGGAAACGGTCTCCTCTACAGCCGCTCTGGAGGGTTTGCGAGCACTTGGAGGGGCCAAGACAAAGCAGTTTTTTTCAACTACGGCGCGGAATGTCGGCATGGAGTTTGGTAAGCGCCTCCGTGCGGTGGTGGGGCAGACTCGTCTCGACCCCAAGGCTGGAGCGGAGTTAGCGGTATCCCTCCTCCAGGGAGCGCGCAGAGCGGAGGACGTGCAGGTAGTCGTGGACGCCTTTCTGGTGAATAAGAATGGGCCGTCTGCGCTGGCCGAGGTGCTGGAGCGCCCTGGATCAGCTATGAAGCCTTCGATGGCGCTCGTGGGATTGAATCATGCCGGCAGCTCGGCCAATAAGTCGGAGGCCCTGATCGAGGCTTTCCGGAAGGCGGGTAGTCTGAAGCCCATGAAGCTCAAACTCAGTAGCGCCGAGATGGAGGCCATGATGCTACGGGTGGCAGCGGAGGGGAGTGCGGCCCGGGGAGAACAGGCCTATCGCCGGGCGGGTATGCAGTGCATTGTGTGTCACGCGATTGGTGGAGCAGGTGGAATCATCGGGCCGGATCTGGTGAGTATTGGGGCGAGTGCTCCGGTGGACTACCTCATTGAGTCTATGCTGGAGCCCAGCAAGAAGATCAAGGAGGGCTACCATACTGCGGTGGTAACTACCCAGGAAGGTGATGTGGTAGCGGGTGCAATTGCCCGTCAGGACGACACGGAGATTGTGGTGCGCGATGCGAAAGGGATGGAGATCAGGGTGCCTAAGAAGGAGGTGGCCACTACTAGTGTGAGTCCGGTTTCGCTCATGCCGATGGGCCTTACCGCGCAGTTGCGCGAGGACGAATTCGTGGATTTGATTCGCTTTCTTTCTGAGCTGGGGAAGGAAGGTCCTTACAAGACAACGGCGCAGCGCTTTGTGCGGGCCTGGGAGGTTCTCCAGCCGCATGGGCGTACGCGTGATGCTATAGGCCACTACGGGAAGAAGATCTTTACGGAGAATATTGAGAGTTATCAGTGGACACCACTGGTAACGCGAGTGAATGGCACTGTGCCGGGGGAAGAGCTGCCCAGAGTTGTTGGAAGAGGGAAGGAGCGATACGGTGTGGCCCGGTTCCGCTTGCAGGTAAACGAGGCGGCGAGGATTTCGTTCAAGCTTAGTGGCAAGTTGAGTGACCTGACAGTTTTTGTAGATGGCACAGAGATGAAAGGTTCGAGGGAGGGTGTTAGTGATGTGATTGAGCTCAGCCGCAAGAAGGGAACCTGCACCGTGACGGTAGTTGGTCTCCTCGGCGGTGGCATGGAGGAGTTTTCAGTCGAATTACTGGGAAATCCCGGGGTAATCGAGGTGGCGCAGTAAAAGATATTTCAGCGGTGAGCTGGTCCTAATTGCGCACCTCTCAGCGGTAAGAGGTGCGGGAATTTGTCCTGAGCAGAAGTAAGGAGGTAGAAATAAGGATGAAACAGAACCAACGGGGGGAGGTGTGCTCCTGTCGTCTGTGTTCGCTACTTTGAGCTGAGCCAGGAAAGATACATCGAGGGGCGATACCCCCCACTCGCTGCGACTAATCGCCGCAACTAAATCATGGGTGAATCTACAGGGTTTGCCTTGCTCGCTAGGCCTCTGACGGGTGCTCTACGTAGAGAGCAGGGGACGATGGATACGCCATCATTTGTGCCAATGACGCAGCGTTGGTGAAGACTTGAGAAGGGCCAAGATCTCCAGGATCGGATCCCTATTGCTCGATAGCCGCGTTTGCCTTGGCAGGGCGCCGCAGGGTCATGATGCCGTGATCTCCCTTATCGGATTTGTAGGAGGCATCGAAGGCCTTGGTATCAAGCTTGCCCTCAAGTGAGTGAGTTCCGAAGAGTTTCGGGAGGGCCATCTCGCCTCTGACCGAATAGGAGCCATCGGGATTTTTCTGTGCGGGAATGGTGTGCACGTAGTTTCCAAATTGGAAGACACCCCAACCTGCCCGGTAGCGAAAATCGTAGACGCCTGGCTTTTCCGGAGTTGGGGTCACGATGCACCAGAGTGGTCCCTCGTGCCCGTTCCATTTGCTCTTCCACGTTCCCTTCCAAGGGCCGGTGAGGTCTTTAGGCTCCCCGGCGGCTGCAGCCTGTGCAGTGGCCTTTTCAAACCTTGAGCCATAGCTCAAGCATGAAGGGAGGCTGAGAAGAACGCAAAGAATGAGCAGCGATCGGTAGAGGCGCTTCGTCATGGCGCTGGGTTCAGGGGTAAGTTCCCCAGCCGGGTTGAGAACCCAGCTGGGGATCGTAAGCTTGAAACGATTTAAATCTTGGGCTCCCAGCCCGGTCTGTAATCGCGCTTCACAAGTCTGGAAGCTTCTGCGTTGTCCTTGGACTTCATGTTAGGTCCATCCCATTCAATCGGGCGACCTTCCCCAATCCGCTGAGCGAGGCAGCCGAGGAGGATGACTTCATTCAGATACGCAGCAATTTCGAAGCTTGAATAAGCCGGCTTCTCCGGGTCTTTCATCATCTCGAACCATTCCTTAACGTGTCCTGGCGAGCGGGGGATGACCTTGGGGATATCCTTGCATGCAGGGTGATTGTTGATGTTGGTATAGCTCTTTTCTCCTTTGCGCATCAGGAAGACGTTCTGTCCGTAGTCGTCAGGGGAATAGATTTCGCCCTCGGATCCCTTGATGAGACAGCAGGCTGCAGGGAGCTTGTTGCCCTGAGCGCCAACAAGATTGGCGGTGATATCGCTGTAGGGACGAATCGGGGCCTGCCGGTCACGGGGATTCCCATCATACCACCAGAACTTCATTGCAGGCCAGTCTTCCCGGGCGGGGAAGTCGAAGCGAACCCTTGAGCTGAGAGGGAAGGTTTCCTTGTAAGGGCGGGAGGCCATTTCACATTCGATGCGATCCGGATATCCCAGCTTGAGAGCGCGGAATGGCATATTGACGGTGTGGCATGCCATGTCTCCCAGTGCGCCTGTGCCAAAGTCAAACCATCCCCGCCATTTGAAAGTGTGGTAAACACCTGCCTTGTAAGGTCGAGGAAGTGCTGGGCCGAGCCAGAGGTCCCAGTCAAGACCAGCGGGGACCTTGTCAGATCCCTCGGGACGGTCGATACCCTGAGGCCAGACTGGGCGGTTGGTCCAGACGTGAAGCTCCTGTGGTTCGCCGATTACGCCGGAGTGAATGACTTCCACTCCACGACGCAGGCCTTCGTTCGCGCTGCCCTGGTTGCCCATCTGAGTTGCCAGCTTTTTCTCGCGCGCGAGATTGCGCATGATCCGGGATTCCCAGACCGTTTGGGCGAGGGGTTTCTGCACATAGGCATGCTTGCCCATAGCCATGGCGGTAATTGCCGCTACACCGTGGCAGTGGTCCGGGGTAGACACCGTCACCGCATCGATCTGGTTCTCCATCTCTTCGAGGAGTTTCCGGAAATCCTTGTATTGCTTAGCCTTTGGAAACTTCTGGCCTTTTCTCCGTAGCATATTGGGATCGATATCACATAGCGCTACGATTTCGCCCCCTTCTCTGGCTGCGTTATCGGTATCGCTGCTGCCCTTTCCCCCCACACCGATACAGGCTACCCTGATCTTGGAGTTGAGATTCTGTCCGCTCACAATGGCGGGGAATCCTAGAACCGAGCCGGTGGCCACACCGGTGTTTCTTACAAATTTACGACGAGTGACTTGCTTCATGAGTAGGTGAGAACTGTAGAGGGAGAGGCGAGGGTTGGAAGCGCATTTTTGTGCCCGAAGGGATGAGTTTTGATCGATTTCCACCTCTGAGGGCGTAAAAGTGCTGGGAGAGAACCGCCAGAGGCGGGGATTTTATCAGGAACGCTAGAACAGGCAGAAGTGAAAGTCTCAGAACAAGAAGCAGTAATGTCGGGGGCAGTCGGGACAAATCGGCGCTCTTTCGTGAAAAAGGCGACCACCGCCGGAGTCTTTCAGATTGTTGCCCCCCATGTGCTGGGTGGGCCGAAGTATACCCCGCCTAGCGAGACTTTCGGAGCGGCCCTGATCGGGGCAGGAGGCCGGGGGCCGGGGACCTTTGGCGATCTCGGACGCAAGCACAAGCTGGCCATCAGGGAAATAGCTCGCTGCGATGTCAAGTGGGTGGGTAAATCTGATAACAAGACCCGCTACACGGATTTTCGCCGCCTGCTGGAACGAAACGACCTGGACGTGGTTGCGATTGCCACTCCTCCCCACTGGCACGCTCTTATTTCCATTGCTGCGATGGAGGCTGGAAAGGACGTGGTCTGCGAAAAGCCAATGACGAGGTTTCTCGCCGAGGGGCGGGCAGTGGTAGAGGCCTCCCGGCGGACTAAGCGTATTTTTCAGATCGGAACTTATGGTCGCTTTGGCGTAGCTGGTAGAAAGAACAACGACCTGCGGAAGATTGTGCGGGCTGGATTGGTGAATGGGAGAGAGGTCCGAGTGGTGCATCGCGGAGGTTTCAAAGTCAGACAGTGGTCTGGGCCCGTGCGGATCAAGCCTCAGCCCGTTCCGGATTATCTAGACTGGAACATGTATTGCGGGCCCTCCCCACTGAAGCCATTTCATCCCCCGCGTTTCGGAGGGATGCACCGTGGATACTGGGATTACGACGGAGGAGGCCTTGGAGATATGGGGCAGCATGCCCTGGACCCGATTACCTATCGAATGGGTAAGGATGAGACCTCACCTGTTGAGGTCACCGCACATGCGCCGCCGGCGCACCCGGAGGTTGCGGGGATGTGGGGCTGGGTGCGTTTCAAGTATGAGGATGGAGTTGAGCTTGTTCTTGAAAGTGGCGAGTGGGGAGATCCTCATGGTCTGAAAGAAAAGAATATCGGTCGGGAAGATCTAAACGAACAAGAGCGTAAAATCTTCGATGACCTACCCGATGAAGATCCTCTCGTTGGGTTCGGAGATGCGGTGAAGACCAGAGTGCTTGCTGGAGGTCATCCGGAGGTGGCCCACCGGACGGTAAGCCTGATGCACCTCGCCAATGTTGCCTTTCGGACAGGGCGGACAATCAAGTTCGACCCCAAGACCGAAAGAGCTATCGGAGATGAGGAGGCCAATCGCCTGATTGACCAGCCGATGCGAGCCCCTTGGCACTTGTAGGAGATACGTTCACAATTTGAGAATCAACACGTAAGAGCGATGGCTGAAGAAACTAAGACGAAACGGAGTGCATTTGTGGAGCTCCTGCCTCAACTAACTAACAGTAAGTGGGGAGGTATCAGTAAGGAGGATGGCGATGAAATCGTTGCTGCTATTTTCAAGGAGGGAGGCGATGCAATCAGGGAGCTCATCGGGGGGCTGCTAGAGGTCGATAGTGGGGAGGACTGGCAGGAGCGGTTTCTGCTCCACCAGCTTGCGGTGAGCGCAAGTGCGCCCGTCCGTGCCAATGAGCGCAAGTTGCTGACCAAGATCTACGCCTCAGCTGCCCTGGGTGATGGGGCGGCTACGATCCGGAGTTTCCTAGTGCAGCAGTTGCGTTATGTAGCCGGGGCGTCACTGGCTCCTGATCTTGCACCTCTACTCAAGGATGGCGATCCGCTCGTTCTGGATGCCGCTGTTGCGACTATGGTCTCAATAGGGAAAGCTACCGAGCCCATCCTTGAGGAAGCTCGCAAGAATGCCCGGGGACATGCAAAAGTTGCCATCACGCACGCGCTGGGCCAGTTGAGCAGGGGTTAGAGACCTATCGGATTCCTTAGCGGAGAGCAGGTTTTGCGCGGCAATAACACAATGAGTGCGGCCCCGTGGATCTCGGTGGTAGGCTCCCTGAATGTAGACCTCACCTTTCGAGTTCCCTCGTTCCCGGCTCCGGGTGAGACCCTGATAGCGGCAGAAGCGGTGACTTCCTTTGGCGGGAAGGGGGGCAATCAGGCGATAGCGGCGAAAAGGGCTGGTGCAGAGGTCCGAATGATCGGGTGTCTTGGCGGCGATGAGGAGGCGAGACAATACCGGGCTCGTCTGGCTGAAGAGGGAGTTGACTGTTCAGGGGTAATGGGAACGAAGGGTCGGACCGGGGTCGCTTCCATCGTGTTGAACGATGAGGGAGAAAACACAATTATCGTAAATCCGGGTGCAAACTTCCAGCTGACCCCTGAGAAGGTCGAAGAGCTCCGACATTTGTTCAGAGGCTCCTCGGCAACCCTTCTTCAACTCGAGTGTCCGATCGAAAGTGTCATAAAAGCGGCGCAGCTGGCCCGGGATGCGGGCTCGATGGTGGTTTTGAATCCCTCGCCTTGGAATCCTAAGGTCATCGAGAGCGATATCCCCTGCGATATCCTGATTCTTAATGAGGGGGAGGCTGCGGCCATGTCATCTGGAGCAATGGATCACTTCCTGCAGAGAGGAGATCGTACTGGGATCGTGACGCGAGGTGAGCTTCCCACCCGGGTCTTTACGGGCGGGAAACTTCAGGAAATTGCCCCTCCAGAGATATCACCCGTTGATACCGTGGGAGCGGGAGACACCTTTGCGGGTGTTTTTGCCGCCTCGTTTGCGGAGGGAAGAGAGATCCTTGACTCGGTAAGGATGGCTAACTCCGCTGCTGCGCTCGCCACTCTTCGAGAGGGTGCTCAGGAAGCCATTCCAAACAGGGATGCGATTGTAGAGATGATATTGCGGCAGAATGGATCATTCTGAGGTCGCACTCGGATAGAATGCTGCCGCTTCCAAAATTTAACTTGGTTCGCGCGCATATTCAGGAACTCTGTGGTGTAGCACGATACGAGACTCTCATGAGAATTGTTGTTACTGGCGGTGCAGGATACATCGGAAGCGTTTGCGTTGAGTTGCTATGCAACTCGGGACACGACGTCCTGGTAATTGACAACCTAGGGGAAGGGCATCGAGCGGCTGTCGACCCGAAGGCAAGTCTTGAGGTGATGGATCTAAAGGAGCCCGAGAGGCTGTCAGATGTCCTCAATAGCCATGGATCAGAGGCCGTGATTCACTATGCTGCTGACACTCTGGTAGGAGAGTCGGTGAGTAATCCCGCGAAATATTATCGAAATAACTTGGTAGGAGGATTGAATCTTCTGGAGGCCATGGTCGCCTCAAAAGTTACGAAGATCGTAGTCTCCTCTACCTGTGCAACCTACGGGGCTCCGGACAAGATTCCAATTGATGAGGGCTGCTCGCAAAGCCCTGTCAGTCCCTATGGGCACTCCAAGCTAGCCTTCGAGGGAATGGTGGGTTGCTTTGCAAGAGCTCATGGAATCGACCCCGTGATTTTTCGCTATTTCAATGCGGCAGGCGCTTCGCAAAATTTCGGGGAGGATCACCGAGTTGAGACTCATCTCATTCCCGTGATTTTGTCCGTTGCGCTTGGCGAGAGGGAATGTGTTGAGGTGTTCGGGACCGATTATGATACCGCGGATGGGTCCGCGGTGCGCGACTACGTCCATGTCGGTGATCTTGCTGAGGCGCACCGCGGGGCGGTCGAGGGGAAGGTGACGGGAGCATTCAATCTAGGAACGGGACAGGGGCACTCGGTGTGGGAAGTCATTGCAGTGTGTCGTGAGGTCACCGGGCACGACATTCCGGTCAAGGAGAGCCCTCGTCGGAAAGGAGATCCGCCGGTTCTCGTCGCCTCCAATGAAAAAGCGGCATCAGCTCTGGGCTGGTGCCCAGCGAAAAACCTGCGAGAGATCGTTGTCAGTGCGTGGGAATGGCACCGAGCTCACCCACAAGGCTACGGAGATTGATTGTCTTTTTTAGGTCGCTGCCCCAGGATGGCATTGTTGAACTGACCCCATAAATTAACAGATGATAAAGATGATTCCTGTTGCCCTCGCCCTCTTAGTGGCTCTTGCGGCCTATACGCCTGCCGCGAAGCCTGACGACAAGGCGGCCTCGGCCAAGTCGCTCAGATGTCTCCTTGTTACCGGGGGATGTTGTCACGACTATGCCTTCCAATCTAAAGCTCTTACCCTTGCTTCGGCAGCCAAGGCCGATATCGAATGGACCGTCGTGAATAAGGGGGGGCGGGGAACAAAGGCGCAGATTGATCTTTATGACGATCCGAAATGGGCAACGCGTTATGATGTGGTCGTTCATAACGAGTGTTTTGCTAATACCAAGGACCCCGATTATATCCGGAAGATCGTCAACGGTCACCGGAATGGCACCCCTGCAGTAGTTATTCACTGCGCCATGCACACCTACCGCGCTGCTGAAATCGATGATTGGCGTAGGTTTCTCGGCGTGACGAGCAGGAAGCATGAGCACCAGTCGCGCTATCCGGTCAAGACGGAGAGGGCAGATCATCCGATCATGAAAGGAGTTCCTGCGGACTGGGTTACTCCTAAGGACGAGCTTTACATCATTGAAAAGACTTGGCCGAACACGACCGTGCTGGCGACTTCTAAAAGTGAGAAGACTCAGAAATCTCAGCCGGTATTCTGGGTCAACGAATTTGAAGGAGCTCGGGTGTTCGGAACGACCTACGGTCACACTAACGACACGTTTTCGGATCCTGTCTTCCTTGATTTGCTGACTCGGGGAATCCTCTGGTCGGCCGGGAGACTGTGAGGAATGTGGTCAGGCAAAGTGCGCCTTCATCTTCCTGCGGAGAAAGGCGACTGAGCGTTCCAGCTGCTCTGGTCCGTCCACTCCGTCTTCAATGGAGATCCAGCCGCTAAATCCTGCCCTGCTCAGGGTGGAGAGGATTGCGTCGTAATCGTTCATGCCTTGTCCTATTTCCCCGTGAGCCAGACGCTCGGCGTAGCCGGTGACTCCCTCCTCCCTGGCAAGATCCTCGAGGGTGCCGTGTTTCAAGTAGCGATCGCTGGCGTGCATGGTGACCACGTGATGTTTTACTCTGGAGAGAAGTTCAAGGGGGTCCTCGCCGGCCAGAAGGGTGTTGGAAGGGTCGTAGTTCACTCCAAATCCGGGCTGTTCCCCCACGGCCTCCACGAGGTCGCAGAAGATGTCCATGGGCTGGGCAAATTCGGGATGCTTCCAGAATCCATCCTTATAGTGGTTCTCAAGAATGAGGGTCACGCCATGTTCTCTGGCAAAGGGGAGGCAGGCCCGGATGGACTCGGCGGCAAGATCAATGCCTTCTTCCCGGGAAATCTCAGGGCGGCGCTGGCCGCTTAGAACGCGGCAGAAGCTGGCTCCCAGGGCGTGAGCCATTTCGATCCACCTTTTCTCTTTTTCGATTTCCTGCGCCCGGAAAGACGGGTCGAGGTGGGTGAAGTCCGGGGAGCAGCAGAGCATTGGGATTTCGAGTCCCATGTCATTACAGGTTTGCCGATAATAGCTCCACGATGCAGGATCCTTCAGGTCGGCGATGAGGGGGTAGAGCTCTACTCCATCGACATCCAGCCCGGAGGCAAATTTAAGATAGTCGGGGAGACGCATGGAGCCATCGACGAGGGCATCCAATTCGGCCTTGGGGAAGGTGGCGAGCTTAGGCATGTTTCTGTTCGGGAGAGTTGATGAACGTCGCAGGCGATTAGTTCGAGTTGGAGAGTCCAAAGGAGGCCTGAGATCTTATAATCCGACCTTGTCGGGATTTCTTCCG
The DNA here is from genome assembly GCA_029242545.1 of Roseibacillus sp. Lineage (GTDB taxonomy): Bacteria > Verrucomicrobiota > Verrucomicrobiia > Verrucomicrobiales > Akkermansiaceae > Roseibacillus_B. The sequence continues at coordinate 1,905 of JAQWTV010000037.1, read as the reverse complement.
TGGGCGGGATATTGTTCAAGTTCCACTACGCAGCCACTGACTGGTCCGGTAGCATCGTCGAGCCAGTATACTGCGCCCGCAGCGATTTCCTCGGACATAAGGATACGGCCGGCAGGGGCATAAATCTTAGGAAGTTTGGTGTGCCAGTCGGGGTCGAGTCCGTCTTCTTGCTTACGGGCTGATTCATTTTCGGTGAGGACCCAGCCCGGATTGATCTGGTTGACGACCACCCCATAGTCCCGGTGCAGGGTATCCCCGAGATTCCGAGTCAGGGCCATTAATGCCCCCTTAGAACTCGCGTAGGCCGCAAAGTAAGATTCTCCTCCATGCGCATTCACAGATCCGATATTGAGTATCCGCCCCTTATTCCGGGAAAGTTCCTCAAGAGCGGACTGGATAAGGAGGAATGGTGCCCGCACGTTTATGGCGTAGGTCCAGTCCCAGGTTTCGAGACTCATGTCGGCAGGCTGATTCCGGGTAACCACCCCCGCATTGTTGACCAGGCCGTCGAGTCCTCCGAGTTCCCGGATGGAGGCCTCAATAAGCTGGGACGGAGCGTTGGGGTCGGAAAGGTCGGAGACGTGCCACGGGGCTCCATCCAGTTGGGAGGAGGTTTCACGGGCGAGATCCTCCTCCAGTCCATGGATCATCACGCGCGCACCCTCTCGGACGAATTGTTGTGCGATGGCTCTACCGATGCCGGTGGTGGAACCGGTGACGAGGATACGTTTATTTTCTAGCCGCATGGTAAGTTGGTTGAAGGAAAGCGGAATCAGGAGGTGCCATGTATCTGCTGACAGATCATTTTAAGGGACTCCTCCACATTTCCGGATGCCGTCTGGAAGGAGTCGGCTTCGATGGTGAGGGGAGCGCCGAGAACAACGAGGGGAGCGCCATAAGAGGGGCAGGCGACGGCCTGCTCTATGGATAATCCTCCTACCGCCTGAACAGGAACCGAAACAGCTGCTACGACTTCCTTTAATTGATCGAGTGGGCTGGGCATGCGGTTGCCGGCAGCGGCAATACCACGGCGTTCATCATAACCGATGTGGTGGACGATGTAGCCGCACCCGAGATCTTGAAGTTGGCGGGCTCCCTCAACCATGTCGGGGCAGCCCAGGTTGTCGCCCATTACCCCCACCCCGTAGTCCTTTCCGCATTGAACCACACATTTGATTGTTTCCTCGTGGGCGCGTGCCATGACCACCACATGGGTTGCCCCCGCCTTGGCCATCATCTCGGCTTCAAGGTAGCCTCCGTCCATTGTCTTCAGGTCGGCTACGATAGGCGCGTCCGGGAAGTTTTCACGAAGTGCGCGCACGGAACTCAGCCCGTGGGCCAGCAGGAGCGGCGTGCCGGCTTCGAGCCAATCTACGCCGCATCTCAGGGCCATTGCCGCAGTCTCTACTGCCTCGTCAAGATCGACCAGATCGAGAGATATCTGAACGGTTGGTTTGTGCATTCGTGGGGTGAGGTCTGGGTGAAAAATTTGAGAGTCAAAGATGCTAATGCTGAGCCCCTGTCCTCAAGAGAAAAGAACTGAAGGGGAGCTGTCGAGGGCTGGTTGCATTAAGGTTTTGTAAAATGGGGATCTATCCTTGCGCTCAGCATGGGGAGGAGCAGAATTGCGTCTGTAACCCTTTATTATACGAAATGGCTCAGGCAATAATGGATCCGGACGAGGTCCGGCGGTTCGCCAAGGAACTCAAACGATTCAACGATGAGCTTCAAGTGAAGGCCTCCTCCCTCCAATCCCGCTTCACTGGCTTGGGAGATACATGGAAAGATCAGGAAAATCAGAAATTTGCGGAAGAATTTGTTGGCACTATGAAGGCGCTGAAAAAATTCATCGAAATCTCGGAGAAACATACCCCTTTCCTTCTGCGCAAGGCTCAGAGAATTGAA
>JAQWTV010000027.1 GCA_029242545.1 Roseibacillus sp. | reverse complement strand
CGAGAGTTTCCAATACTCCGTCTCGCCCTTCCAGGTATCCCAGCTTCCAAGAAGATCGACCCACCCTTTGCCCGCCGGCTTTCCCTCAATCAGCTGTGCCTCCTCCGGCAGGCTGATCTCGAGATCGTTGAAGAGCTTCGTTATCCGCTTCACCGTTTCATCCACAAGCACCTTGCCGCCGGCGGGGCTTACCGGACATGTCTCCGGTATTGCGCTGTATCCGCCGCCCGAGATCGCTTCCGCGGTCGGAAGGTAGTAGGCAGGCCCGGCAAGTTGAACGACACAGGTCATCTGCGCATCACTTCGTGCGACCATCCGGAGTCCATACTCGGTGAAGAGTTCGAACTGGTTCGTGCAGACCGCGACATCGCCGATCCGCAGGACATGGATCTCGGTCGGATAGCAGCCATCGGTGCTCTTCCGCAGGTTCTCCTGGACTTCCAGGGTCTGCGCCCGCCACGAAATGGGACGTGCCAGGGCGTTGGCCCTATCCGGATGGCTCTTTAGATCGTCCACGAATCCGTCATGCGCCGTCCGGATGCCCGCAATCTCATCCTCACTCAGCTTCCATCCCGGAAGCCGGATTTGATCGCTGCGATGTTCGAGCGCGATATCGCCTTCGCGCTCCTCGCGAACAAGCGCGTAAACATCGAGAACTGAAGCGACAATTCGCCGGGCGCACTCCTCGACCCATCCGTTGCTGCCGCGCAATTGAAGCATCCGGTTTTCAGCATCCGCATGGAGGCGCGGTCCCGGCATCTGGTCGCCGGACGCGCCGCACCAGCAGAGCACCGTGAGTGCCTCGCCGAATTCTTTCTTCAACTGCTCGCGCACTGGGTGCCAGAAGTCCGCACTGATCCTCCGGTTTCCCGGAGCCACCTGCGCCGGGCACCACGAGTTTATCGCTATGGCGATCGGATGGCCTCTCGAGTCAAAGAAAAACAAAACGGGCATTCCACGGTAGACCGCTCCTTCGGGCCCCTTGTAGTCCGGAGTTCGCATCTCTCCAAACATCTGTCCACGTCCGCTGAGATAGGCGGTCCGCCGGTTAAAGCCGATCTCCGCGTCCCCGAGTCCCCATGCCATGCTTCCTGCGCACATGTTCGCGCAGGCTGCTACAATGGCGTCCGAAACCTGCTTCGCGAAGAACTCGATGTAGCTCCCCACTGTCATGACGCCATCCGGAATGATGAAATTGTCGTGCATGACGACGGGAGCCTGGTGCGTGTGGGTCGTGCTGATGAAGATCTTAGTTGTGTCGATTTCGGGAAGCGCCTTACCCACCCGGTCGCGGACTGCGTTCAACATTTCCCACGGGAGGTGTACAAGGTCCGCACTGACCATGATCGAGCGCTCCTGAATTTTGTCCCCTTCAAACAATTCCAGCACGAGTACCTGTGCCATCACCGGTGAAGAAACCCCATCCGATACCCGGAGCCCGAAATAACCTTCGAGTGCGACGGGATGGTCAGGCGTGATGGAGACTTCCGCCGTCCCGATATGCAGTTGTGCGGTATGAGCGAGGGCGGCACTCAACCAAAGCGTAATGATGGTGATGATTCTCATCGCAAGTTCGTTGCTCGACGATTTATTCCGCTGGAAACCAATCTTCGTTCACGACGAATCCCCGGTCCTTGATGTAGTCCTTTCGGTCCTCGTAGTAGCTCTCCAGTTTCGGTCGATCGAACCAGATCTCTTGCTCCTTCATAACCGAATGGTGGGACATGCCGATCGAGACCCAGGACGGAATCTTTTCGAACTCTCCAGTTCGGCATCCATGAATGGCGAGTAAGGCGAGAGGTTCGGTGATGTTCAGAGGAACGACTTTGGGCCTGTCATAATCCAGCTGATTAGCCCCGAACCTCTCTCTCATCATTTCCTTGACCGTAATTCCCTCGTGGGGCGACTGCTTGAATTCCTTCAGGGCGGGAAAGTTCAGTTCACGATGGGCTTCCGCGACAAAAAGACCACTCTTCGGGTCCTGGCGGCGCTGGATGATTTCCCTTCCGAGATGCTCCATGAATCTCAGGGTTTCCGGGGAGCGGGTCACGCGGTAGATCTCGGAGAGCCCAAACACATGGCCGTCTTCCACGTGGGCTATCGCGCCGTGGTTGAAGTTTGGGGTGGTGCGACTGTTCTCCCCGATATCTCCCAGCTCGGCTCCCCGGTAGAGATTTCGCAGAAGTTTCCAGTAGTGAGCTTTTGATTCGGGTGAACTACACAAACGAAACCCTTGCGCCACGGCGGCAAAGAATGCCGGGGTGACGGGTCGATGCCGGAATGAGCCTCCGGGTTGGGCCCCCCATCCGTAAAGAGTTGCTTTCTCGGTGAACACGAGATCAGTCACGTCCTGTCCATCCAGTAGAATACTTCTCAGATGGTGGGCCTCTGGGTCATAGGCCGCCTGCATGTAGTTGAGAATCCACCGGTCTACTTTTGCGTGAACCTTCCTCACTTCATCGTAGCGATCATGCTTCTGGGCTTGCTCGATCGTGCCAAGGACGCCGAGGGCATGGATTGGTACGCTGTTGACCCAACTCGAGATGATGACCCGGGCCTCATTTGCATTCGAGTCAGGATAGGCATCGACGTAGGTCTCAAGCCCGCGGCGGTAGAACGGGGGAGGGTAGAGCATCATGGGCCAGACTCCTGTTTTTCGGTCGCTCTTCGCCGCGACTACCTCAAGGATTCGATTCGCCCAGATCCGGGCTTTCACGTCGTCCTCCACGCAGCCGAGAGTGAAGCCGCTGTAAGCTAGATCGTAGGCAAGGCCAATGAAGGAGAGTTCGCCGCCCTGAGTAAACTCAGGAAGATCTGCGACTTCTCGGACAGGGCGATTCCAGACTTTCGTAACGTCGACCTGAGTATTGAAATTTGCGTGACGGTTATACCGCATGGAGTGCCAGTTCCGAACGTAGGATTCCCATATGCCCTTGATAAATCTGGAAGTTTTGTCGGGAGAGACGTCATGGAAGAACTCATAGAATGGGAATGTGTTCTGGAGTTCAAATTGTTCGCTTCCTCTACCGTCGCTATAGGCCTTCCCCTCGACCAGATCGATCGACATATGATTTCCAAAGGCCAGTAAACCGCTACGGGGGTAGATGTAGTCCTCGAACATGCAGATCATGGAGTCCATAACGGCCTCTGAGTATCTGGGGTCCCCTGTGAAAAGGCTCATGGAGGCGAGGAACCTCAGGAGATTCTGAGATCGATCAAATCGCGAGAGAACCATGGGGTGATTTGGGCCACCCTGAGATGGTTTTAGCCATCCAATTGTACCGGGCGCCTTCAGGGTTTCCCGATTCAAATACTGCACGAAAATCGCAGATTTTTCTGTCCCGTATTCATCCCGCCCGTGGGTAATGGCGGTGTCCGCAAATTTCTGTGCGGCAGAGAGGAATTCGTCTTCCTTGATCGCCCTCTTTGAGAGCTTTTTTTCTCCCACCCAGTTCTGATGGATTCGCTTTTTGGCAGCCTCTCGATTTACTTTTCGATCCAGTCGTCCATCTTCTGTCAATGGTCCTGGATGAATGAACTGGACCTTGTGGGTCGAGGTGGGCAGGGGCAGGGTTTCGAGCTGTTTTTCATCGGTGATCAACCGGATCCCCTGCAAAACAACACTAGAGTAGTTTTCTTCTGGGTTGCGGTTGGCGACAATGTGGTAATGACCCTCTGCTCTCTTATTGATGCCAAAAGCAGTGACTGGGACGATATCCCAGAAAAAGACGCCTTCTTGGTCGCCAACAGCCGGATGAGTGCGGACCGTTTCAGCGCCGTTGACGCTTACCTTCATGGAGCGGTTGGAGCCGCGACCCGGGTTTTCCTTGCAAAGCCACATGAACGCCAGTGAATGCCCCGGGTCAGGATTGACGTTTATATTGAGCTCCAGACCTCCTCCCGAAACGAAGTACATGGGGTAGCCATTGAAAAGAGAGATGTCCTTGTGGTCTCGATTAAAATGAATCCAGGCGAGGGGTTGGGAAGAAACGTCTGCTGCGGAGGATGGGAGGCCGAGAGAGAGGGCGCAAAGGCAGACCGCGAGGAGATTTCTCAGGGGGTTTCGGAGATCGGGGCGGGCACGATTGGTCATGTAAACAGATCTGGTGTTCTCGGGCGTTCTTCCCAGCGCCCGGGAGGGTGTCACGGTCGGTTCCCGGGGGATGGGGTCCCTACTCGAAGGAAAGGCTCAGGCTTTCGATCATGGGCTTGGATTTGTTCTCGGTGGTGTCGGTGAGCTTGAGTTCAATCTGGAAGCCGTGCCCGGCGGGAAGGTCGGCGAGGTCGAGCTCGGCCGGGGTGCGCTTCACCTGCTTGGAGAAGCCATCGATGTAGTCATAGCGCTCTCTGAGTTCGCTCCACTTGCCCCAGGTATTGATCTTTCCGTCGTTATCCGTGTCCACTCCGACGCGGGCCTCGACGGATTCCACCCAGGGGCCTGGGCTGACGTAGTCGGTGCGCTGCTGGGTGGCGAGGTAGAACTGGCCCTCGGCGAAACAGACATCGGGATCAGGGTGTCCGTTACCGATCTTATCGCACCAGGTGAATTGCTGGTCAATGGAAGGAGATGTGAACCAGCCCACCGCCATCTGGTGTCCGCCGGCGGGGTCGTAGTCCCCGAAGAGGTAGTACTGGCCTCCGATGCAGATGGCCGCCCAGTCCCCGTAGGCTTCCTGCTCAGGCTTGTGAATCTCATATTCCGCAATGTTAGAGGGAAAACGCTCAGGGTCTTCCTTCATCCAATGGGGGTGCTTGTAGGTGGCCACCTTGCCGGTGGGCTTGGTGCGGTTGTCGACCGCGGGGGGGCCAAACTTGAATCCGCTGAGTCCGTTACTGCTGACAGCATGCCCAGCGAGGGGGGAATCCCAAGAGCGCTTGTTGGCGGAGATGGGACTCCAGTCCTCGATGATGACGTGCATCTTGCCGTCGAGATCGCGGATGAAGCCGGCATCGGAGCCATGGGACGGGTCGGCCACCGCAAGGCCCATGTTCTTGCCTGGTTCGCCGTCGGTCAGGTCGTCATCAACGTAGACATGCGGGTCCTGGTCGTTGGGGACGTCGTAGTAGATGTAGGCCTTGCCGTCGACCCACTCGGCGCTGGTCACCCACTTGGAGAACCCCTCGGTGACGGGACCGTGATGGACCCAGGTCTTCATGTCCCGGCTCTGCCAGGCATGGTAGCCGCCTCTTCCCTTCTTTAGTCCACCGGGAGCATTAAACTGGTTTTCGTCAGGGGTGGTCATGAGTGGGATATCAAAGTTCTCAAGCTTCGCGGGTTCCGACCTGAAGGGGAGCTGCCCCGGTAGGGGGATCCGTCCTCCTGCATCCGATTTTCCTCCTTTCTGGCCCCTCGAATGTAAGCTGCCGTAACGGCCGAACATCCAGTAGTTGTCCGGGCCGACAGTGAGTAGGACCGGGGCGTCTCGCAGGTTGGAGGGTCCAAGGTTTGCGATCGGGCTCCAGTTCTGCCAGATAGGGGACTGCCTGATAACCAGAGAGGAAGCAGAGCGCTTCTGGTCAAAATTGTGTATTCTGGTCCTTAGGGTGCCCGTCTTGCCGGTTGGTTCGGCCACCCCGTCCCTGATGACGACACCCTTTGATGCGATGATGGATCCCTTCCATTCGGCCTCGGAGGCGACGGTAAGTGGATTAGCGGCGAAGAGGAACTGGGTTAGAGGGAGGACAAAGAGGCTGACTGCTATGATTTTCATTAGATCCTGTTGAGTCAGCTCACTTCTTTTGCTTTCCAATCAATTCTGCCATGGCCGTTGCGAAGGAATCTCCGAGTCGGGCAAAGAAGGTGCCGCTTCCGAGGTAATGGTAGGGGCGGTCGCTACCTATGGCACGCCACACGGCAAAGTTCTTGGCCCATCCCTTGTCGTAGACAGCCCGGGCTCCCAGGTCGTAGACCTGATAGCTCTCGACCGACAAGACGTTGTCTTTGAATTCCGGTGCCTTGGCCGCCTCTCGCTGGGCTACTGAAACAGCGTTCTTGTCTACGCCCTCCTTGGTCATATTGGTGCCGAGGACGCCG
>JAQWTV010000011.1 GCA_029242545.1 Roseibacillus sp. | reverse complement strand
GCCTCTGGAACTTCCGCAATTTCCAAGTCCCTGTTCAGCAGGCGTCGCTCTATCGAGAACCTTAGAAGGATATGTAAGTCGTAAGTGGCCTCGTCAGCCTCCACCCGAATACAGGAATAATTTGCACGATTTACACCCTTGAGAAATTTATCCAGGGAAAAACGACGAAGGTCTGGAAAAATATCTGATGCCCTAGGGAGCCACTTCTCCCAGAAGGGTCTCGAACGGCCTACGTGATTCTCCCAGAGCCTCGATTGAGACTCATGGATCCCCAGCGAGACGGCCTGCCCTGAGGGCATTCCATGTTGGCTGCCGGGTAGGCCCTGATCGTAGAGGCCATGTCCTGCCTCGTGCATCACCCCGAAAAGAGAGGAAAGAAAATCCCTCTCGTCATAGCGGGTTGTTAGGCGGGTGTCCTCGGGGCCGAGATGTGTGCAGAAGGGGTGCGTGACAGTATTTATACGCCCCGCCTCAAAATCGAAACCGAGACTCTCGGCAATTTCCTGATTTAATAATTTCTGCTTCTCAATGGGGTAGTCTCCCTCGAGCAGATTGGCAGGAGTAGCACTAGAATTTTCAACGGCCTCCCGAGCGATCTGAATGATTGCATCCCGGCAACTGTTGAAGAGATCAGCAACCTCGGCTGTGGTTGAGCCACGCTCATACTCTTCCAGCAAAGCGTCATAAGGCTCTTCTTGGAATCCCCAAAGATCTGCTTTCTGGCGGGCAATATCGAGAAGGGTTTCCAAGTCTGGTGCAAAGAGCGAAAAATTAGATTCCTTGCGGGCCTGCATCCACGCGGCTTTTGCGCGAGAGGAGGTTCTGGTTTCGAGCTCCACTAATTCCCGCGAGAGTTTTGCAGACCGGTCGTAATGGTGACGGAACTCTCTGAGGTTCGCGGACTCGAGGGCATTAGTGCTATCTTCTGCTTCGGCCTCCTCAAGGGCTCTCTCCCATTGTGAAGAAGTAGCTAATTCGTGGGCCTTTCCCGACAACCAGCCCAGTTGCCTTGCTCTGTAATCCACTGCCTTGGCGGGAAGAAAGGTTTCCTGGTCCCAGCCGAGGACTGCGGCCGTCGTTGAAATAAGGGCGCGTTCTCTGGCCAGCTTGCAGAGAGCCTCGTAGGGGGTTGTGCTCATACGTCAGCGCTTAACGTTCCGGGTGACTTGGAGCAAGGTAAAGGTAGATTTCCTCCTTGTGAGCGGTCGAGGTGAGATCCAAACTGGATCCCTGGATGGATGCCTCGGTTGCTATCCGTAAGTATCAGGTCATGAGTATAGTTAGTAGCTACGCGACTCCTGAGGCTCAAGAGGCCTTGAGGCGACAACGTCGAATGGCGAGTATTATGAGTCTCGTTATCGCGATCCTCATTGTGGTCCAGGTTGCTGTCTTGCTAGCGTTTTTGCTGTTGCCGTCATTACGGCTGGAGGTGGCGCCAATCGTTGCCTACTCGGCGGAGATGCAGGAGGAGGAGGTTGTAGATCGTCCTGAGGTTGCCCCGCAGGTCCAACGCCAGCCAGCGGCGCCAAGCTCTGCCGTGGCTAAGGTCATCGCCACATCCGTGCCAACACCGACAGCTGTGCCTGTTCCGGATACCGATACTCCGGACCAGTCGATTGAATTCGGGGATGGTGATGACTTCGGAGAAGGGTGGGGTCAGGGCTCTGGGTCCGGTTTCGGTGGTGGGACCAGCTTCTTTGGAGTAACCTCCAAGGCTGAGCGGATCGCATATGTGATCGACTATTCCGCTTCCATGCGTTCAGGGGGGCGAGAGGATCTTATGCGGAAGGAATTGACAAAGTCGGTAGACGGGATTGCCCCTAAAACCAATTATGCCCTGATATTTTTTGCCGGCCCTGCCTGGGTAGCGGGAGATGAAGTAGATTGGACCAAGGGAGAGGCTACGGTCATCGGGAAGGGGCGCCGTAAGTATGAATGGGAATCTCCGGGAACGGCTCATGAGTGGAGGCAGGTGGGAAAAAAGCAGCCGGTGGAATGGCTGAGTGCTACGCAGGGACAGCTTTCAAAGTCGCGTAAAACCATAAAGGAAACACGGCTGGTCTGGGGAACGCGCTGGGATAACCCACTAGAGATGGCACTCGATATGGAGCCGCCACCCCAGGTGATTTATTTCATGACCGACGGGTCAGCCAAGGGCTCTGATAGTTGGGCGAGGAAGATCGGTGCTAAGGCGAAAAGCAAGGGCATCAAGATCAACTGCGTCGCCATGATGCAGCCCAAGGCTCATGCCTCCATGGAGGATCTCGCTAAGAGAACAGATGGCCATTTCACCATCGTCATGCAGGGCGGGAAGCGAAAGAAGGTGCGGTAGGCCCTCTGCTCTCCTCCTGCATCAGGTCAGGATAAACACCGGTTGCGAATTCCCTGCATAGCTCCACGACATGCTGGGTTTCTGCTGCGACGAGGCATTGAGTGGCAAGCTCCGAGCACTCGGTAAAATCAAGCATGCGTACCGCCTGTTTGACGAGGGGAACCAGCGGCGCTCCTACGGACAATTCATCTACCCCAAGGCCGACGAGCAGGGGTAGAAAGGTGAGGTCGCCGGCCATTTCTCCGCAGATACCGGTCCAGATCTGGTGTTGCGATGCACCCTCAACCACATTTTTAATTAGCCGGATAATTCCGGGATGTGCTGAGCGGTAGAGCTTTGCGACCCGCGGATTTACACGATCAACTGCCACCGTATACTGCACGAGATCATTAGTGCCAATTGACAAGAAATCCACCTCGGCTGCGATCTCGGCTGCAACCATCGCGGCAGAAGGAACCTCAATCATTGCGCCAACTGCAATGTCAGGATTGAAATCGACCCCTCGCTCGGTCAACTCAATAACACACTCGGCCAGCAGGCTCTTAGCCTGTCGGACTTCGCCTACTCCGGAAATCAAGGGAAACATCAGGCCCACCCGGCCAGAGGTTCCGGCGCGCAGGATGGCGCGTAACTGCTCTTTGAAAAGGTCTTTGCGGTCGAGAGAAAACCGGATGCCCCGCCATCCGAGAAATGGGTTTGGCTCAGGTTCACTTAACGGTTCCCCGGGGACCTTGTCTCCGCCGGCATCGAGGGTTCGAAAAATCACCTCATTAGGTGCAATCCGTGCAGCTACTCTCGAGTAGAGCGCGGCCTGCTCCTCCTCGTTAGGGCACTCCTCATGCTCGAGCAGGAAAAACTCTGTCCGGAAAAGACCTACGCCCTCTGCTCCGGATCGAATCACCAAATCAACTTCATGCTCAAACTCAATGTTGGCTGAGAGCGTGATGGTATGCCCATCGGTTGTGGAAGCTTCCAGATCTCGTAGCTTGTCCAGTTCTTTGCGCCGGCGTTGGTGCTGCTCTTCCAGCTCACGGTATCTCGCAACTGTCTCCGGGGTAGGATTGGAGATGAGTTTCCCCTTGTAGCCGTCAAGAATGCAGGGGTCGAGAGCGCGTAAATTAAACACGGCATTTTGAATGCCGACCACCGCTGGAATCCCTAGTGAACGAGCTAAAATTGCAGTGTGGGAGGTGATGCTGCCCTGCTCGGTGGCAAAGCCAAGGACCTGGTGGCGGTCCATCGCCGCTGTGGCTGAGGGGCTGAGATCGTATGCGACGAGTAGATGCTGATGGTCGGGCTCATCTGGAGCAGCCTCCTCGTGCTCCGCATCAAAATTGCGGAGAACCCGCTGGCAGACGTCCTCGATATCGGTTGTTCGATCACGAAAAAATGGATCTGGAATGCGCCGCATTGATTCCAGCTGATTCTGCATGACCGCGTAGAAGCAGTATTCCGCATTCTGACCTCGTTCCTCGATCGCTTTGGGAACCCCGGTGAGGACGACTGGATCTTCGAGAACGAGCATATGGGCCTCAAAGATACGGCCCTCTTCATTTCCGGAGAGGGACTCCATATGCCGTCTCAGCCCCTCAAGCTGCTTGCGAGTACGGGCGAGCGCATCCTTGAATCGCTCGGTTTCGCGAGCTGTATTTGCAATTGGGTAGACCTCTGGAGCTGCAAATCCACGAGCGATCACGTGGACAGGACCGAAAACGATGCCACGTGAGACAGGGGTCCCCACATAGGTCGTTTCCTTTGCTGCTCCGCTCATCAGCCCTAGTTTGGCCAGAGGGCAGGAGGTGGTCAATGCCTCGCCTTCGGTTGATGGTATTCAGGTTAAAACCTTCAGGCTTCTCCAAAATTACGAACAACCAAATCTTCGAGCGATTGTAAGGCTTCCCCAGCGTCAGAGCCCTCCGCAATCAGCTTGAGAACTGATCCGTGGCCTGCCGCGAGCATCATTAAACCCATGATGCTCTTCCCGTTAATCTCTTCGCCGTCCTTTTCCACACGTATCTCAGCCTCGAATTGACTCGCAGTCTTGACGAATTCCGCTGCTGGTCGGGCGTGAATACCGAGTTTGTTGGAAACTGTTACTTCTTTGCTCAGCATGGGAAAGGCGAACGTGCGGGTAGTGTAGGAGGCTCAGTGGCGTGGTGGGAAGGTAAATTTCCCGACTTGGACCGAGTCCTCCCAGATCTGTTAGCTCAGGGAGCGTATGGATACCGGGCGAGAAAGCGGATTTCTGACCGCTGGCGTTAATCAGACCGCGGAGTCACTCCCCTGCATTTTCGCCAGCAGTCGCTGATTGAATTCATCTGCCATGTCGTAGCCAAGGCGGCGTAACTGCAGGTCGAGGGCTGCTACTGCGACAAGCCGGGCAGTATCTCTGCCGGCTGCAACTGGAATCTCCACATGGGGAATCGATTGACCGAGAATCATGTGGCCCTCGCGGTGCAGGCCAACCCGGTCCACCTTATTCAGATCGCTTTCTCCCTTGAGCGTGACCACGAGGTCGAGGCGTTTCTCGGGACGAATGGCGGAAAGTCCAAAAAGGTTGGCCGCATTGATGATGCCGATACCACGCATCTCGATGTATCCCCTCGCAAGATCCGGACAAGAAGCAATGAGCTCGTCGCCGTGACGTTGAAATCGCACCATGTCATCAGCTACGAGAGCGCCTCCGCGCTCGAGAAGCCCTATCGAGGTCTCGCTTTTGCCTGAGCCACTGCTTCCAATGATCAGGATGCCGACCCCGCGGTAGTCGACCATGCAACCATGCATGGTCGTTGATTCAGAAAACTCCTGTTCGAGGAGGATGGAGGCCATGTTCAGAAACTTCATGGTCACCATCGGTGTCTGGAAAATAGTGAGCTCGTATTCCGCCGCAATGGCGAGGAGGTCATCAGGTAAGACATGATCCCTCGAGGTGACGATGCACGGGATCCGCTTCTCGCAAAGTTGGCGAAAGCGCTTTGAACGGACATCGGGATCCAGCTTCCTAAGATATGAAACCTCCGAGTTGCCAACTACCTGGATTCGTTTGTTGGCGAAATATGTAAAGAACCCTGCAAGGGCCAGGCCCGGGCGGTTGGGAGCTGGTTCGCGGATAGTTCTTTCTAATCCTGTTTCCGAGTCACCTACCAACCGGAGCTTGAGGGCCTCGTGGTGCCTCTCATAAAAACGCCTAACGCTGATAGAGGTGATCTTTTTCACCCTGGATGCCATGCCGACAGGTTAATACTTCCAAAGAAATTCTAAATCTCATTTTTAAAAATCAAGAGCGCGCTTACTGTTTCGAGCTTTAAATGGGAATGTGAAGAGGATTGAGGGCGGTGAAGGGAGCGATTGGATCTCATATCTGATCGCGGAAGGTAGTTCGTAAAACCTTAATCGTGTCGTTTTCCAGTCCTTCGCGAGTTTGCGCGAAGAGGAAACAGCGCTGATCTTCAAGTTTCAGAGAGGTTCTCGACAGGCCTGAATGCTCCGAGTCTCGCCTCGCCGTCTGATCCCAGGATCTTGCGGAGTTCTACATGGAAAAGTTCTCGCCGAGGTAGTGGCGTCGAGCAACAGGGTCTTCAGCGAGTTTTTCGGATTCGCCTTCAAGTACGACACGCCCTTCGAGCAGGAGATAGGCTCGATCTACGATCTGAAGGGTCTCACGGACGTTGTGATCCGTAATCAGCAGGGAAATGCCGTAATCACTACGGAGCTGCTGAATGATCTCCTGAATGTCGAGAACGGCTATGGGGTCGACACCGCTGAACGGCTCGTCGAGCATCAGGAGGCTAGGGTCCGTGCAGAGGGATCGGGCGATGGAGAGTCGCCGTTTTTCCCCGCCGGAGAGAGTAAGAGCGGAAGAGCGGCGGACCTCTGTAATGCCAAACCGCTCGAGTAATTCATCGCAGCGTTCCCGGCGCTCTTTCCGACTGAGGTCACGTCTGGTTTCGAGAACAGCAAGAAGGTTCTGTTCTACGCTAAGCTTACGGAATATGGATTCCTCCTGGGGAAGATAACCGAGGCCATGGCGGGCACGCTTGTGCATCGGCATTCGTGTCACGTTACGAGCTCCCATCCGAACCTGGCCGGAATCCGGAGGGACGAGCCCGGCGATCATGTAGAACGTGGTGGTCTTGCCAGCTCCATTCGGACCAAGAAGACCAACTACCTCGCCAGGTAAAACGGTGAGGCTGACACTCTCCACAACGGGCCGGCCACTATAGACTTTGCGGAGGCCTTCAGCTTGTAGAACGGGATCACCTGTATCCGGGGATTCAGGTGTTACCGCTGTATGGTTGGATTCATTTTCCACGTCACGCCGGATTACTGATCATCTGCTCGCTGGCGGAGTTTCTCAAAGTTTTTATCCTGAAGATCAAAGAATTGTTCCCATGCTCCGCGGGAGAGTTCAAAGCTACCATTAGGATAAAAGAGAATGTAAAGGCCGTCTTCCCGTGCTTCGAAAAAGCTCTTCCCCTGACGAATGGCAGGACGTCCTCCACGGAGCGCGAGAGTTCCGGTGGATGCCTCGTAGGTCGCGGCCGCAGATTTTGCGACAACCGGCTGGGATCCAGCCCCAGGTATTCGTGATATCATGACATTTCCAAGTGCGACAATCTTGTCGACTTCAGAAAAGGCCTCGGGGCCTTCAGGGGCCTTGGCATCAGTCCTGTCTTTCTGGGTCAGCGTGATACGCATGCTCTTATCACACCGTAGACGGAATCGGGGCTCCTCCGCGACGATTTCACCAAGATACACGATCTGTCCCTTGAGGGCATCAAAGGAGAGTCCTCCCTCACATGTTACCGTAAGATAATCTGTATGCTTCTCCGATTTTTCTTCCTTTTCATCAGATTGGGAGAGGTTTCCGGTTGTCGTCCAGGGCCCTGGCTCGGCGAAGAGGCTTCCGTTCTGGTAAATACGCAGGTAGAGGTCTGGCGCTCCAGCGCGCAGGAAGTTGTCGCCAACTCCAAGAAAAGGGGTTCCACCCTTTAGAAGAATATTGGCTCCCTGCACATCGACAATAACGTGCTCGGCGGTTGCCTTAACTGGAGGGTCTCCTTCAGCTGTGGTGCGCTGAACCAATCGAACACTACCGCTGGCTATGATATGTTCAAGATCTGAGAAAGCCTCCGGGCCAGAGGTGCTGCCTGATTTCTTTCCGAGGAAGAGCTTCACCTCATCCTCGGCCTCAACGCGGAATTCTGGATGGAGAACTTGGATATCCTTCAAGTAGACAACCTGCCCTTCGCTGGCGTCAAGGTAGAGGCCCCCATGACAGGAGATCGTAATCAACAGGCCAGTAGCCTTTTCTTCTTCAGAAGCATTACGATGGGAAAGGGGAGTGTTTTCCGGAAGCCGGCTATCTGGGGCAAGGTGGCCAGTTGTTGTCCATGGCCCCTCCTCGGCATAGATGTCTCCATTTTCATAGATCCTGAGGTAGAGATCCGGGTCCCTCGCGGTAAGGGAGTTTAATCCCCGCTTTATACAGGGCGTTCCGCCCTGAAGAACAATATCCCCGGTCCGCCGGTCAATTACGACGGTCTCACCGGTAGCCACCACCGGAGGGTTTGTCCCGGATGGATCATCGAGTTCCAACCGAACTCCACCTGAAACAACGAAAAGATATGGGTCTACGAGTTCGGAAAAGGTCTTTCTCGGCACCTCGTCTGTGTCTCGCCCCGGTTCTGCCTCGCCCGCATCGGCCGATTGTTTTGACTCCCTGATGGCCTTGGTGAGTTCCTGGGGAGGAAAGAAGACCTTGAGATGGCCGCCCCCTGTAAGGGTGAAGCGTGGGTCAAGGATCTGAACATTGCGAAGATAGGAAATGTGACCGCGTTGTGGGTTGAGGAAGATGCCGCCCTCCGCAGTGATCATAACCTCTGCATGGTTCAATTCTGGAAAGAGTGGTTTGGAGGGAGGCTTCGGGACACCAGCAAGAAGCCTTGCCTCAGAAATCTCAACCGTATTGGAAAAGCTGCGCAGGTCAGTGTCAGCTCGACCAGTGAACTGGCGACTTTGGGTCATGAAGTTTCGTGTTGGAGCCCGGTTGGCGAGCACGGATTTAGTCCGTGACTTCAGAAGGATGTCTACAATGCGTCTCTCCCTTCCAGTGAGGCCTTCGGGTCCGGTGAAGGCTGTGGCGAGAGGGCTGAGACCGCCTGGGGAGGGGAGCTTTGGAGGGTCCGATTCAGCCCCGGGAACAGATCGCCCGCTCTGCTTTGGGCTTTCGGAGCTAAGACGGGTAAATGCTGGCCCGCGCACAAAGCCTGAACGGGATTCGAGATGGAATACCCCGCCAGTGCCCCCACCTTTCAATTTTTCGGTTTCGAGGTTAACGGTCTGGTGAGCCTTTAGCACTCCGGTTGTGAGCGAAAAGTCTGCGGACATCATTTTCATCCGGATCAGGATGGAGTCATCCTGAAAATAGCGGAGTGCAATATTTTCGGCGACGAGGTCCCGTTTGGTAACAACCTTGAGAAAGCTGGATTGCAGAAGGGCCATCCGCTCGAGCTGTTTGTCAAAGATTGGAATTCGGACTTCCCGGAGCATACTCCCGGCGGGGAGGTTGTTCATCATGGGGCCGATCTTCTCGTAGGGTAGCTCTTGGGTTTTGCCTCCGACTACCCCCTGAGCGGAGGCGAGATCGGTCCCGCCTCCCAGGAGAGCGGTTACCATAAAAAGAAAGAAGGCACGCATGAATACCTGATTATGGCGCGCACTCGCTGAGCTTCTCATGCGTTGATCGCGCGATGAATCTTGAGGAGAGAGAGCAGAACATCCTCAATCTGCTCCAGAGGGACTTGGTTAGGCCCATCGGAAAGAGCCTGAGCTGGGTTCTGGTGAGTTTCCATGAAAACCCCATCGACTCCTGTTGCCATTGCCGCACGAGCGAGAACCGGTGCCAGCTCGCCATCGCCGCCGGTGGTTTCTCCCATGCCGCCGGGGCGTTGCACAGAGTGAGTAGCGTCAAAGATGACCGGGATTCCCTCTTCGCGGATCCAGTAAAGAGAGCGCATATCGGCAACGAGATTGTTGTATCCAAACGTAGTTCCCCGCTCCGTGATGAGAAACTCCTCGCAGCCAAAGGACTTTAATTTCCCAGCGATATTGACGCAGTCAGAAGGAGCGAGAAACTGGCCCTTTTTCACATTCACCACTCGTCCTGTCCCGGCGCAGGCTTCAAGGATATCCGTCTGCCTGCAAAGAAAGGCAGGAACTTGCAGGAGATCAATAAATTCAGCGGCGATCTCGGCCTCTCCGGCGGTATGAATATCGGTTGTAACAGGAATCTCCAACTCCTTCCCGATCGCTCCGAGGATGCGGCATCCAGTCTCTGCGCCCGGACCCCTGAAGGAATCAACTGATGTCCGGTTGGCCTTGTCGTAGGAAGCCTTGAAAATAAAAGGAAGCTCCAGCCTCTTGCAGATCTCCTTCAAGCTGCGCGCCATACTCCAGGCGAACTCCTCATTCTCTAAGCCGCAAGGACCGAGGATGAAGAAAGGAGTGCCTCCGCCGACTTCAATATTCTGTATTGTGAAGGATTTTACCATGAGTGGGGAAACTACAGAATGCCGTAACGAAGCTGACGATTCAACTCTGGGATTTTATCTCAGTTAAATCTGATCGGAGTTATTGCTCTTCTCAGCCTCAAGCCCTGAGTAAAGAGTGCGGATATTGAGTAAGGCAGTTTGGAGTAATTTGTCCTCCTGAGGAGTTCTGTTGCCAGTGGTTTTCAGCTCCAGCATCTCAAGCGAATCGAGCACAGAGCGAGCCGCCTTGGCGTTAACCTCCAACTTTCCGCTGATGGGGTTTGGAACCTTTCCGAGGAACATCCCGGCATTCTGGGCCTGCAGGATCACGAAATCAGCGAAGCGTTGGTCATTTTCCATGTCGGATCGAGAGGATAGTTACCTTATATGAATTGGAATGCGAGTTGTTAGCGATAGCAGGATAGCCCCCTGAGCGGTTCCCTCTTCAATCGGATTTTAGCTGGGTTCCGGACCCACGCTGACAACTACTGGGTTCCGGCCAAAGTATTTTTGGGCCGTATTCATGACGTCCTCGCGACTCAGAGACTGGATTTTCTCCGTGTGTGTGAGGTGATGAAGGGGCCCAAGGCCGAAAAGAGTATTGAGCGCGCACATCTGAGCCATGGATTGATTGCTCTGGTTCTCCAGAGCATCTCCTGCAAGGACGCTGGTCTTGGTGTGAGACAGTGCCGCATCCGGAATGCCCTCTTGAGTAAGGATTTCGATCTGAGTGAGAAGCTCCTTCCGTGCGAGGGATGCCTTCTCTGGAGTGGTTCCAACATAAAAAGCAAACAGGCCTTTTCCAAACCCGAGAAACTGCGTGGCATTCACGTAATATGCGAGGCCTAGCTCTTCCCTCATTCGGGTAAAAAGAGGGCCGGCCATATTCGAGCAGTACTCGTGAATCACCTCGAGGGCGGGGACATCCTCGGAGGTGATATGAGCCCCGGGATATCCGATCGCAATGACAGTTTGCTCCTTGTCCAGATAATGGCTTATTTCCATGGAGGCAGGTTGTGGTAGGTTTGCTCCAGGGGCGTCGCTTTTCCTTCCCTGCGGGAGGCCGGCGAAGACTTGGTCACATAATTCTATCGTTTCTTGCGGGTTGATGTCCCCGAAGACCGCTAGCACGCCATTCTGGGGGGTGATGAACTGTTGATGGTGCTTCTTCAGCATCTCCCTATCAATCTTGTTGAGCGATTCTTCAGTCCCAAGACGAGGTAGGCCATAGTCCTGGTAGCCGAATAGACTCTCGCGAAGTAGCCGGAAGGAGGTCTTTAGAGGATCTTGGAGACTTTCAAGCAGGTCTGCTCGCTGAACTTCCTTTTCTCTCTGAACCGATCCTTCGTTAAAGATCGGTGAGGAGAGAGCCTCTCCGCTCAGGCCAAGAACTGTTGAGAGATCTGGCGCGAGACAGAACGAGGAGATGATGCTGGTGTTGTTGCCCGCGCTGGCTCGAATATTCGCGCCTAGCGATTCTACCCTGTCGGCATATTCTCCCTCCGAGTAGTTATGAGTGCCCTTGGTCAGGAGGGAGGCATGTAGGAGGTTGATGCCGCAATTATCAGGGGTTTCGACGTGGCGTCCGGTATTGAATACGCCTTGGAAACTCACGGTGGGAACTCGCGGATCAGAGCGGAGAAGCAGCGTAAGACCATTATCCAGAACATGTGTTGTAATTTCGGGCTTTTGCCTTGAGGTCGCGCCTGTGCTGGCCGCGGGCGATTTTCGGTGCGGATCCAGAGAGGTGATGGTTGCCTGATCAGAGGAGAGGTATTGTTGGGAGACCCTATGCAAGTCTTCGATCGTAACGTGGTCCAGGCTGAGAAGGTAGTCGCGGGTAAAATTGAGGTTCCTTGCCTCGTGCCAGTTCGATGCCAAGTCAGTCGCTCGGCCCGAAGCAGTGCCCAGAGTCTTGAACTGTTGTGCAAAAACCTGCCTGCGGGCCTTGTCCAGAGCAGATTGAAGTTCGCTTCCAACTGTGGGAGTCAACTCAGTGAGAATTTCTTTCTCGAGCTGGCCCCGCTTTTCGAAATCAACCTCGGCGGAGATGCTGAACATTCCAGGTCCAGTCACCGGACTCCAAGCCCATGCCCATAGATGGTGGGCGATTCCCTCTTTTTCATGAAAACGTCGATAGAGGTGTGATGAGCGACCCCCTCCGAGGACGCCAGCGAGTAATTCAAGGGCGGGAGAGTCGGGGTGGTCGAGTCCTGGAGTTTTCCAGGCGAGGGTCGTTTTACTTACCGGGATGGTAAAGGGCATGCGCTCGATCCGTTGTCCGATTTGGCGTGGCTCGCCGGATACGATAGTCTGTTCAAGTGGTTTAAATGGTAGGCTTTCGCTCATCTTCTCGAGCGCTGAAAGGGCTTTATCCGGCTCGAAGTCACCCGATAAAACAAAGATGCAGTTAGTGGGGCAGTAGCGCCCGCGGTGATACCCAACCATGTCCTCGTAGGTCAGTGCATCAAAGCATCTGCGGTGCCCAATTACGGGATGGCGCCGGGGGTCATGCTGGAAAAAAGTTCGGAAGAGAAGCTCGCTTGCGACCGAGTCGGGATCGTCTTTCCCCATGTCGATTTCCCGTCGGATTACATCGCGCTCAGTTTCGAAGTCGTCTGCGGGAAAGCGCGGTTGGAAAACCAGTTCGAACAGGACACGGATGAAGGTGTCGCAGGATAGGCTGGGCCCATCGATATAATAAACGGTCCTGTCGAAGGAGGTATAGGCGTTCCACTGTCCCCCTTTGGAATTAACCTCGGTAGCCAGTTCTGCGCCGGTGAAGGAGGTTGTTCCCTTGAAGACCATGTGCTCGAGAAGA
Organism: Roseibacillus sp.; assembly: GCA_029242545.1. GTDB lineage: Bacteria > Verrucomicrobiota > Verrucomicrobiia > Verrucomicrobiales > Akkermansiaceae > Roseibacillus_B. The sequence continues at coordinate 10,954 of JAQWTV010000011.1, read as the reverse complement.
TGAGAAATTCCACTTCCGACAAATTGATTTTCGTGCTGGCTTCCGGTCGAGACCCAGCACTGCGCAGATATTACCGGGGCGTTAGAATCCACCTGGATGATGACAGGCAGCCCGTTTGAAAGAGTATGAAGGGAGGCATTGGTCGGTGGAAATTGCATTATATTTGCGTGGGTGCTGAGGTTGTTGCTGCCTGTAGGAAGAAGGTCAATAGGGATCTCGCCACGCTACCCGCCGATAGCACAGGTTTAGCAAATTCCCTTGGCGAGGGAAGGCGATTTGCTAGAAGTGCCCATGTCTAGGTCTGTTATCTTCGTCATCGCCGTGGTTTTTATTCTCGGGTTGTCGGGTGGCGGGGTTCTTGGGTGGATGTTCTTAAGTAAGGATCGTGTGGCATTGTTGTCCTACAAGGTGAGCAAGGTTGAGGGGATGAGTATGCAGGCAGTGGTGTTGCGCGAGGAGAAGCTGTTGGAGAGTGAAGCGATCCTAAAAAAAGTGATAGCCAACCTGAATCTTGTCGATGAGTGGCGGATGAATTCGGAAGAAGAGGCAATTGCCCATATGCGGAAGAAGCTGATTGTGAAGGAAGAGCGAATCGGGAGCCGTATTCGGGTGCTTTACCGTGATAGGAAGCAGGACAGGGCATTTGCGATTTTGAAGGAGATCAGGATAATCTTCCCTCAATATCGTAGTGAGGCTGTCGCAAGGAACGAGTTGCCGCCCCTTGCGCCAGTAAGCGCTGAGGAGCATAATGGCTCTTCTCAAGTTAACCCTGTGCCGGCCGCCCCATAGGGGTATCGCAGTGTTTTCCTCGGGGGGGCTTATTCAATTCCCGCCTTGAGCGGCAGACTAATCGATGGGAACTCGCGAAGAGTCAGTCCGATCAGAGCGCCGAATTCATCTTCGTAGCGGTTGTCGCGGTGGAATAGTCCGAGCGAGACGACCCAGTTGTCGAAGGTGCGATGGACAGAGTATTGCTGATACTCAAGGACCTTGTCGTCAAATTCCCACCGGTGTTTAAATCCGACACTCCATTTCTCGTTGAATCTGTTGAAGGCTCCATACTCAAGCCGGATTGAGTCCTGCAGGATAGGGTGGTCATTAAGAAACCGATGCCTCAGCGTTAGTTCGAGATTTTCACTGGGCATGTAGCGGAAGGAGCCGACGATCTCGGTGAAGTCTCCGACCTTGCTGAGCAGTGGGAACTGGGTCTCAAGTCCCATTTCAAGCCAGGGAACGGGGTGAAAGTAGATCTCATTGTAGAGGTTGGAGAATTCACGGTCAAATTCTGGATCTTTCTGGAACCAGTCGAGGTAGGAGTTGATAGACAACCATTCGTGAGATCCTCCGTCTCTTTTGGTGAGGAATCGGTTTCGAACGCCAAGGCGAAGAATGGTCCAGTCCGCCAGGTCATCGATGGCCGTGAAACGACCAACTCCGAGGGGTCTAGGTCGAGTGCTCGCAGTGAGGCGATCAATTCGAGGAAAACTGGGATCCAATTCGTCGGTGGCAATCCTTGAAGCTCCAACGTAGGGTTGAATCACGTGAAGGAGGCTGTCGAGGCCAAGCTTTTTGCTCTGAACCTCGGGGAAATACTGGGAAAATTTCGAGGAGGCATCAATTCCGACGTAAAGGTGTCTCCGGTTTTCGCTTTCGCCGAGGCCGTCTACGCTGCTGTATACCGTTCCTCCCAGACCGGCCCGGGGAACTAGATTGATACGGCCGTCAAGGCTCATGGGTAGGGACAGCTCCTGCCAGAGGTGCAATCGCGTGTAACCCCGCTCGGCGAGGATAGTGTTGATCTCGTCACTTCGAGGGTCACTGGGATCCAGAATAGCCGACTCCGCAGTAAGCTCGCGACGTTTAAAGTCGGGGAGCACTTCGTTGTAGATTCCAGCTATAAATTGACCCTCGTGGAGCACTGGGGAGCCGAGTAATGGCTGACGGATCTGGTCGAGGGCAAACTCCGGCAGGCGCGTATCTGTCTGATAGAAGGGGTTGAGCCGGACTCTGCCCCAGAGCGTTAGGAGATTTCGTCCCCTCTGGTGGGCGAGGGCGAGAATATTATCCGGGGCGGGCTCTATCAGGAACGCCTCAGGGTCGTAGTCCTCGAGATAAAAGCGGTCGCTCAGGTAGGTCAGGTCCGCATCCAGGTAGCTGGTTCCACCTGGGATGAGCTTTCCTAGTTCAAGTCGATGACGGAGCTGCGCCCGGAAGCGATTCTCGGTGACTTTATCACGTGGAATTCCGCTTCGGTCCAAAGTCGGGTCGAAATCATGGATATGGTAAAGTTTTAGCCACCCAAGGTTCGGATTTTCTTCCAGACGGGTGTCAGTGAGGTCGAGTCCAGTTCCTGCTCCTCGTCTCGATAGCAGGTCGAGATGCCATTGGGAGAGTAGCCATGCATCTTCCCTCTCCCCGGTCACATGGTCTTTTTCTCCGCCTAGCATGAAGCCATAGCGATTAAGAAGGTAAGGGCCCCAATGTGAGCGTGCCCCGGGAACGAACCGATATCCGAGGCCCACATCCAGAGTCTGGGAGAGGTAGGGAAGCCAGAACACAGGTTTCTCCCCGGCGTAGAGTTTTACATCACGGAAAATGACCTTGTCTCCCGGGATGACGGTTGTTCTAGCAGCTCGGAGCCAGAAGTCCGGATCCTTAACGTCATGAGTGGTAACGCCTGCATCCTCGCCAAGGAAAATTGTGCGTCCGTTTCTCTCGATCATCCGGAACTTGCCGGCTTCGAGAAGCATGGGGTCCATGCCAACTCGTAGACCGTCGCCCTCCAGTCTCTCCTCCTCATACCAGAAGGCTGCTGACTTTCCACGATGGAGAGCCGCACCTTGGTAAATCGTTACATTTCCGGAAAATCTGACGACCTTTTGGTTCAGGTCGATCGCGATGCGTTCTGCGAAGAGCTGGATGCCATCGTTGGTGCGGCACTGCATGTTACCCTTGTAGAGAATCTGCCCACTCGCAGCGTCCCATCGAGTTTCGTAGTCTTCACCCGTAATTCGGAAATTTTGAGGCATGGAGGGAACAATTCCAAGAGGATCACGGGGTCTCCTGTGGTTGTTTCCCTCGGGAATCGAGAGTAATGCATCTCCAGTTGGAGGCGGATCAACCTCTTGGGCAATGCCGGTCCCCGAAGAGACCATGAGAAGGCCACAGGAGAGCAGAGCAACCATCCGCGTCGGCAGAAGATCGGTATTTTGCTGGCTCCAGCCTGTCACGGGACGCGAGGGCATGGCGGGATGGACTCTCATTCGACGGCTTGAAACAATAAAATTGTCGTGGAAATGAACTGATTAGGGCTGAAGAAGTGTTGCAGGTGTCACCTGCTAGCGCCGTAAGCACGCTGGTATCCATTGGAACGCAGGGGCCGTCCTCGATACTTTCGGAGCTGGTTGGTTAATGATCGTCTTCGGAGAGGCCCTCTCTGTGGGGGCAATTCAAACATGAGGCACTCCCCATAGGGTTTGGAGGAAGTTGTCCTTGTTTCGTCACTCCTGCGCTGCATTCTGCTTTCCAACCTCATGCCATGGCGGTTCCACAAAGTACCATAGCCCTGATCTATGATTACGATCAGACCCTGAGCCCCAGCTACATGCAGGATGAGGTGCTTTTCCCTGAGTTTGGTATCGATCCCGCGCAGTTCTGGAGTCGGTGTGATTCGCTCGTGAAAGAGAATCAATGGGATGGTGAATTGGCTTACATGAAATGTCTTCTCGACTATCTGCAAATGGACGGGGTGACCAATGCTCGACTGACTGAACTTGGGCGGGGATTAACCTACTACCCAGGTGTTCCTGAGCTCTTTGATGAAATCCGTTCGGCCGTCCTCCGGCCCGAGCATCATGCGGTAGGGATCAAGATTGAACATTTTATCATTTCTTCGGGTCTCCGGGCTCTGCTGGAGGGAAGTAGTCTGGCGCAACATATGACAGCAATATTCGGCTGTGAGTTCGGGGAGGATCATGAGGGAAGGATCGGATTTCCGAAGCGCACAGTTTCACATACCACGAAGACGCAATTTCTGTTCCGGATAAACAAGGGGATGCTCAAGCATGGTGATGATGTTAATGATCACATGCCGCCTGAATTACGACCGATTCCCTTCGAAAATATGATCTATGTAGGTGATGGGCCGACTGATGTTCCCTGTTTTACTGTTATGAAGAGAAATGGAGGGAATTCCATCGCTGTTTATAATGCGGACGATACGAGTGGGCGAAGTTTTCAGAAGTGTTATCAGTTGTGCGCTTATGCGGATCGGGTGAAGCATATCGCTCCCGCGGACTATCGTAAAGGGAGCCACCTCCGAAACCTGCTTGAGGGAATGGTAAGGGAAACAGCAGATCGAATTATGGAGCGCCGCAGGGAAGAAAGGGACAATGCCACTGTTGCTGCACCTGGGTTTTAACCTGCTTCACGATCTGCAACGTCGGAAGGAACATCATGCGAGCGACGACTCATTGCTGAAGGATGGCTGGTAAAGAGCACTATCATTTTATTGGTGTTTGCGGCACGGCGATGGGTGCTGTTGCCTCTGCTATGAAGGCGAGGGGAATTAAGGTGACGGGCTCTGACGAGAAGGTTTATCCGCCGATGTCGACCTTCCTTGACAATAGCGGGGTGGAGATCTTCGAGGGCTATAGTGCTTCAAATGTGCCTGAAAGCGCGGATGTGATTGTGATCGGAAATACAATCAGCCGGGGGAATGAAGAGGCTGAGGAGGTTCTGAACAGAAGGCTCCTTTACCAAAGTCTTCCGGAGGTGCTGAAGGAGCAGTTCCTCCGGGGAAAACGCAATTTTGTAGTAGCGGGAACTCATGGCAAGACGACGACCGCTGCCCTGCTAGCGTGGGTGCTCAAAGAAGGAGGGCTTGACCCGGGTTACATGATTGGAGGGATTCCTGCGAATCTCGGACAGGGAGCCTGCTTTACGGATTCTGAATTCAATGTGCTTGAGGGAGACGAATACGACACGGCATTTTTCGACAAGCGATCAAAGTTTCTTCATTACCTTCCGGAGCTCGCAGTGATCAATAACATTGAGTTTGACCATGCGGATATCTACGAGTCACTCGAAGAGATCAAGCTGACCTTCCGAAGGCTCCTTAACATTGTGCCCAAGGGAGGATTGGCTCTCGTCAATGGAGACGATCCCAATGTGGTCGAAGTGGTCGATCAATCGCCCTGTCCAGTGCGGACCATAGGTTTGAGAGAGGGCTGTGAATGGAGGATTGAGAATCTTGCTTATCAAAAAGAGGGGAGCAGTTTCAGTCTTGCTGGGGAACATTATTTCATTCCCATGGTGGGAGAATTCAATGTGCGGAATGCGGCAATGGCAGCAGCTGGAGGGCTATTCGCCGGGTTGAGCCCAGATCAAATCAGACAGGCCTTTATGAGTTTCAGCGGAATTGCCCGCCGCCAGCAGCTGCGTGGAGAGGTCCGGGGAGTGAAAGTAATCGATGACTTTGCTCACCATCCCACGGCTATCAGGCAGGCAATCACGGCCTTCCGGCAGCACTATCCGGATTCCCGGATCTGGGCTATCTTCGAGCCCCGTTCCAACACGACCAGACGCAATATCTTTCAGGTGGAGCTAGCTGAGGCGCTGGCAGGTGCTGATCGTGCGGTTGTGCCAGCTATTCCCGATCCTGGTAAATTCGCGGAGTGCGAGAGGCTTGATCCAGAGCGGCTTGTTCGGGATGTCGTTTCCCTGGGCGGGAATGCTGTTTATATTCCCACGGTAGGTGAGATCGCGAGGCATGTTGCGATGCACGCAAGGGAGCACGACGTTATCGCGGTCCTCAGCAACGGAGGATTCGGTGGGCTGCATGATCTTCTTCTCTCAACGCTGGGAGAGGAGCAATAAGTGGGCTTTCGGAGGATGGTGTCGAGCCTCCCGGAGGAGGATATGGAGAAGAGTTCCAGCCCTTTTTAGAAAGAGGGATCATCTTTCTCGCCCGCGAGGCGCCTGTTGAGTCGGATGGAGAGACCAAGTGCAGATATCTGCTTAATAAGCCCGTGATGTCTGGAGGTAATCTTCGAGAGAGCGGGTTCACGATGCCGTGCCACGATGTAACGGCCCACTTCTGCAAAGAAACCGTTCATCTGACCTTCAAGTGAGTTTAGTTCGAGGCGGGTTTGAGACAGGTCACGATTCGCCTTGCCTAGATTTTGGTAGCTGCCGAGAGCCTCTCCCCGGATTGATGAGCGCTTGGTTTCGATCCGGCTTTCCATATCGTTCAGGGAGCGATCGGAAGACTCGATTTCGGCGACTACTGCATCACGGCGCTCCCGGAGGCTCTTGAACTTCTTTTTGAGCGTGAGGAGCTCTTCCTTTGAAGCGGCTATTTCTGGAGTGTTCCCGGAGCCCTCAGCGATGAGAACTTCGAGCTTGGCCTTGATGCCTTCGTGATGCCTTCGAATTGATCTGGCATCGGAAATGAGCACATTGTGTTCAGACCGGAGCCTCTCACCCGCCTCTTTCATTTCTTCTCTCTCCTCAACAAGAAGCTTGGTGCGGTCAACGACTATTCCAAGAAGTTCTGCTCTTTGATCCTGGGACTTTTGCAGATCTCCGTTAGCTACTTCGATTTCACTGACGAGTTCCTTTTGCTTCATCGACATGCGGCGGAGGTTCCAATACTCCACGGAGAGTTCGTCGATATGCTCGGTTTCTGCCCAAGCGAGCTGTCCAAGAACTTCTTCGGCCTCCCGGAAAAGATGGAATTCGGCAGCAGCGTGAGTTGCGTGACGGCGACGCATCGCAATGCCGAAGGTCTGTGCGGTGCGCCAGATGAAGTAGCGGGTCTGCGTCATTATTTTTCAATACTCACAGGAGCCATTGATGCACCATGCAATGGAGATGAGTGGCTACTTTTTAAGGTTTTTCTGCAGGTTGCTCACTACGCTGAAATCTTCGAGGGTAGTAATATTTCCTGTCACTCCGCCAGTAGCGACCAGTTCCTTGAGAATTCGTCGCATAATTTTCCCGGAACGCGTTTTGGGAAGGGCTGGGGTTAGATGAATTTCATCTGGGCGAGCGATCGCTCCGATGGCCTTAGCGACGTGGCCCTTGAGAATTTTATCGGTCGTTTGAGCCGTGCGAACTCCTTCCTTGAGAGTCACGAATGCAACGATGCCCTGCCCCTTGATTTCGTGTGGGCGCCCCACTACTGCGGCCTCCGCAACGTCTGGATGAGATACGAGTGCGCTTTCCACCTCAGCGGTTCCGAGCCGGTGCCCGGATACATTCAGGACGTCATCGAGTCTACCCACGATCCAGAAGTTTCCATCCTTGTCGGTCCTGGCCCCGTCTCCAGCGGTGTAAATCCCCTTGTAGTCGTTCCAGTAGGTTTTGCGGTAGCGGTTCCTGTCGCCGTAAATCGTGCGGAGCATTGAAGGCCAGGGCTTACGAATGACCAGCCGCCCACCCTCGTCTGCACTACACTCATTGCCTTCGTCATCAAGAATTGCAGCGTCGACCCCGAAGAAGGGAAGGGTGGCGGTTCCCGGCTTGGTTGGGGTACACCCGGGGAGTGGAGAGATCATGATGGCTCCGGTCTCGGTCTGCCACCATGTGTCCACTATCGGGCAGCGTCCTGATCCGATTTTCTCGTGATACCACATCCATGCCTCAGGGTTGATGGGTTCTCCTACTGTGCCAAGGAGCCGCAGTGAGGAAAGGTCGTGACGATCAGGAAATTTATCTCCTGCCTTGATGAAGGCCCTGATCGCCGTAGGAGCGGTGTAGAATGTGGTCACCCCATACTTCTCGACAATGTTCCAGAAACGACCGAAGTCCGGGTAGTTCGGAGCGCCCTCGTACATCACCTGCGTTACTCCGTTGGCGAGGGGACCGAAGACAATATAGGAGTGCCCGGTGATCCAGCCGACGTCTGCCGTGCACCAATATACGTCGTCGTCGCGCATATCGAAGATGTATTTGCAGGTGGTATAAGTTCCGACCAGGTATCCCCCACTCGTATGCAGGATGCCCTTTGGTTTTCCTGTGGACCCCGAGGTGTAGAGGATGAAAAGCGGGTGCTCGCTGTCGAATCCCTTGGGCTCATGAGAGGATGATGCCTTTTCGGCCTCCTTGTGCCACCAGACATCCCGGCCTCGCCGCATGTTTATTTTCTCGCCGGTTCTCTGGTAAACGATGCAGCGCTTAACCCCTTTATACTTCCGGAGGGCCTCATCGACACTCGTTTTGAGTTCTACGATTTTACCACGCCGGTATCCACCATCGGCGGTAATGACGGCAGTGGCGCCAGAGTCTTCCAGACGATCCAAGATGGATTCAGCGGAGAAGCCTCCGAATACCACCGAGTGGACAGCTCCGATCCGAGCGCAGGCCAACATTGCAATCGCGGCTTCAGGAACCATGGGCATATAGATAAGGACCCGGTCCTTGGCCTTGACCCCATTTGCTTCAAGGACATTGGCAAAGCGGCATACCTCCTGGTGGAGTTGGTGGTATGTGAGAATCCTTTTGTCACCCGGCTCGCCTTCCCAGATAATGGCAGCCTTATTCTTCCGACCGTTTGTAAGATGGCGGTCAACGCAGTTTTCACAGACATTGAGGCGGCCTCCGGTGAACCATTTTACGAATGGCGGTTTCCAATCGAGAACCTTTTTCCAGCGTTTCTGCCAGTGTAGCTCCCGGGCTTCACGAGCCCAGAAAGCGGCCGGCTTATCGATCGATTCCTTGTACATCCGCCTGTACTGGGCCATGCTTGAGACGCGGGCTTTCTTTGAGAATTCCCGGGAGGGTTTGAAAATGCGGTTTTCGGAGAGGTGGCTCTCGATCTTTTTGCTCATGTGCCTGACTGGAAATTTGCCGTCCCGAGTTGTTTACCCAAGAGGATGACCGGTTGCAAGGCAGGGAGCTGAATCAGGTCTGGTCCGGAGGATCAAGGCTGAGCATCTCGACCTCGTGCAGCTCAAGGTGTCGCCAGCGGCCGGGGCGCAGCTCTGGGTCGGTAAGACGGCCAATTCTTATTCGAAAAAGCTTCTCAACCTCATATCCAAGAGTTTTGAACATTTCGCGGATCTGTCGCTTGAGGCCGGTTTCCAGTATGATGGAGACACGACGGGGAGACAGCCTTTTGGTAGATTTCGCACGGGCATATCCCTCTGGTGTTTGAACTCCTGCCACAAGTTTCTTCAGGATCGCGTAATCGACCGAGCTCGTTAGAGTGACTCGATATTCCTTCTCCACCTTATTACTCGGGTGAGTCAGGCGGTTGGCGAGGTCCCCGTCGTTAGTAAGCACTAGAAGTCCTTCGGAATCACGATCGAGCCGTCCAACATGGTTCAAATGGAAAAACTTGGGGGGTAGCAATTCATAGATCGTCGCCCTTTCCAGCTCATCGTGTTTCGAGCAAACATAGCCCCGTGGTTTTTTCAGGAGAATCGTCGTGGTTTTCTTAGGAGAGACTCTTTTCCCTTCGACTCGTAAGATGTCGTCTTCCTGGACGCGGGTGGCTGGATTGGTGCAGGCTTCCCCGTTGAGAGTAACACCACCCCGTTGGACCAGTGCGTCGCATGCGCGCCGAGAGCCTATTCCGCAGGAGGCAAGGAACTTGTTCAGGCGGATGCCATCGAGCATGAGACAACTTTGTGAAAGATAAGGCGGAACCTTCCGGTCCCGCCTTGTTCAAAAATTACGAGCTGTAGTGAGGACAGGAAAAATTCCCTAGCCCTCAGACTTGGTCTTGGGCAGCCCAACCGGGCTTTGTCCTTCTTTCCACTGTCCGCGCTCCTTGAGGATCTTGACGCGCTCGAAGCGTTTCAGGACGGAGCGACTTCCGGTGCTTCCACCGCTGATTTTGAGACTGTTATGCTTAGACATGGAATCAGGTCTTGATGAGGGGGCGGGACGCTAGTTTGAATTCCCAAATTTGGCAAGGGGGAAGTCCAATTGAGCCTGAAGAGCCTATTAATCAGATCATTCCGAGCTTCATCTTACCTTCCTCGGTAATCATATCCTGGTTCCAGGGCGGATCCCATACGAGCTCAACCCGGGCATCTTCAATCTCCTCCACAGTCATAATTCGAGCTTGAGCGTCGGCAGCAATGGCCGGCCCCATTCCGCATCCGGGAGCTGTCAGGGTCATTTTGACGTTCACCACCTTTTTGTCCTCTTCATCGTCCAGAGTGCAATCGTAGACCAGTCCCAGATTGACAATATCCACCGGGATTTCCGGGTCATAGACCTGTTTGAGCTGATGCCAAACCTGCTCAATTATCGGCGCGGATTTCATCTCCTCGTCCTTCTGGACCCTCTCCTCGTTACCAGCCTGATCGATCCCAAGGGCATCTGCATCGTTGGAAGAGATTCTGGCGAGACCTGCTGAGGTTGCGACCGTATAGGTGCCGCCAAGGCTCTGGGTGATCACGACTGGCGTGTCAGCGGGGAGAGAAATGGTATCGCCAGAGGGAATCTGAATTGCGTCAACATCGCGAGTAAGGGGGATTTCCTGATTCATGGGAGATGGGGTAATGAGTTCTACGGTTATTCCTGATCATCCTCAAGTGGGACGATTCTGATATTGCCCTGCTGTTGGCCGGAAAAGGATTGGGCGAGGGTAGGCGCAGAAGCCTCGCCTTCTTGTTCGCGGGTCTCACCGAGCGCGTTGTGAAGAGCGCCTTCGACGAGTTGTCCGCAGTGAATTTTCATTGGGGGCAGCGGTCCCAGGTCCCCAGTCAGCTCGTCTGGGGAAAGTTTACGGGCATCCTCCACGGATTTTCCCTTCAGAAGCTCGGTCGCCATTGAGGCGACGGCGATAGCAGTTTGACATCCGAAGGATTGAAAAGAGGCCCGGTCAATGACCTTCTGACCGTCTTTCTCGGTGAACTTCAGCCACATCCGTAACATGTCCCCACAATCGGCTGAACCTGCAGTGCCGACGGTATCAGCATCCTCCATTTCGCCCACGTTC
>JAQWTV010000010.1 GCA_029242545.1 Roseibacillus sp. | reverse complement strand
CTTCCTTTTCACGCAAGCATCTCAGCGGCCAAGGGGGCCGTGGAGGGACTCACGCGGTCCCTTGCCGCCGAGCTCGCTCCCCGGGTTCGGGTGAACTGTATCGCCCCCTCCTTAACCGATACCTCACTCGCTGCACCTCTGCTCAGCAGCGAGGAAAAGAAAAGCAGTTCTGCCAAAAGGCATCCTCTGAACAGGATTGGAGATCCGAGGGATCTGGCAGGATTGGTGAGTTTTCTCCTTGGATCACAGTCCCGCTTTATGACCGGAAACATCATTAAGGCTGATGGAGGGCTCTCCTCTCTTAAACTTTTTTAACTGAAAAACAGAAGGGGAGAAGCTCTCCACTAACACTACTCACCTACAGCAAATACAAAAAACAACATAGAATCCCACAACAACAGATACACATGAAAATAGTAACAACATCACTAGTAGCACTACTCGCCTTCGCTTCACTGGGCTCTGCCGAGAAGAAACAAAAATTGGATATCGTCGATACCGCAGTAGCCGCTGGATCCTTCAACACCTTGGCTGCTGCCCTCAAAGCTGGCGGACTCGTAGACGCCCTAAAGGGCGACGGCCCCTTTACGGTTTTTGCTCCAACCGACGAGGCTTTCGCAAAGCTGCCCAAGGGCACCGTGGAAACGCTCCTCAAGCCCGAGAACAAGAGCAAGCTCGTGGACATTCTCACCTACCATGTGGTCAGCGGCAAGGTTCCGTCCAAGAAGGCCGTGAAACTTGATTCAGCCACAGCGTTGAACAAGAAGTCGATCAAGCTTGAGGTCAAGGATGGGTCTCTCTACCTGAACTCGTCCAAGGTGGTCAAAGCCGACATCAAATGCTCCAACGGCGTCATTCACGTGATTGATTCGGTCCTTATCCCCTCCGCGGGAGGCAAGACTGGCAAAAACGTGACTGAAGATCTTATGGTTGCTGCAATCGAGAAAGGCGTGAAACTGTTTAACCACGGACAGCACGGAGCCTGTGCCGACGTCTACGAGATGGCAGCCCTTGCAGGTCTCAAGATGGATAGCAAAGCGCTAAGCTCTGACCGGAAGGCGATCCTCACGACCGCACTGAAGGCCAGCCAGAGCAGCCAGTGTGACACGACCCGGGCGTGGACAATGCGCAGAGCATTGGACCGCATCATGGCGTCAACCAAGTAACCTCCAAGCGTGTGGGGCGGCGTTCCGACCAGGTCGGGGCGACGCCCCTTCGCATTTTTACACTACCGAAGGGGAAGGTTTCGCCCTGTCGCGTGGTTTCTCCCCGCCCTGCCGGGCTCTTAAAACCGTAGTGGAACTAAACGGCATGGATCTATTGCCCAGACCCGGGGAACAAATCCTCGAAAGCCGGGGCTCCGCCCGTAATCATGCGGGAAAGTACGGAGACTGGGACTCGAACCCAGGACCAATTGGTTAAAAGCCAACTGCTCTACCAACTGAGCTATCTCCGCTTTCTTTACCCGCTTGGGAGGCGCGGAAAATGGGGTTCTTCCGGGCTTGTGACAAGGGAATTTTTATCCAGAGGCAAGGATTCCAGCTCGGATCGCTCCAAGACGGCCCCCCGCCTCATGACTACCCGAGGAGTGCCATTACCAGCCCACTACGAATCTTAGGCTGAAACCACGTCGACTTCGGTGGCATGATCCGGTTCTGCCGGCACACCTCAATAAACTGCTCGATTGTTACCGGAGCGAGGGTAACAGCCAAATCATGGCGTCCCGCGTCGACCTCGGACTTTAGATAGGCCGCATCCCGGTTTCCCCCAACGAACGTCAACTCCTTGGCACGAGGGTCCTCGATACCCAGAATACCGGCAAATATATGGCGCTGAACGATATCAGAGTCGATTGACTGAGCTGCGTTCGAGGCATCATATGCACCAAGCCGCGGGGACAGCTTCAGCCAACTCCCCTCGACATAGACCCCAATCTCATGAACCCTCTCGGGTTGATAGGTAGAAACCTCCAGACTCTCGACGTCAAAGCTCTCGGATAATTGATTCACCAGAGTTTCCCGCGTTACTTCTGGGGCGGCAACGAGTCGATTGTAGGGTGCCAATCCCATGGTGTGCGCAGGGAAAAACACCGTAAGAAATCCTCCGGTTCCCCTCATTGCTGCGGCCGCGCTCCGATGATTCCCATCAGCAACATAGGCGTGTGGCTCAGCTGCTAACGCTTCCCGCAAGGAAGCTATTTCATCCGGGTCTGTCACGACCCAGATTCTGTGTGCACTTCCATCCTCATTATCGAGAGCCTCAAAGTCACAAGGGCGCTTCTCGCTATAGCGTTCCATACTGGCCAGCAGATTGCCTTCGCGGTCATCAACTGAGAGATTCACCGTGCCAATAATAGCCCGGGTAGCCTCGATCAGGTCTGCTCGCCCCTTGGCCTTCTCCTCTCGAATTCCCTCATTACGTATAATGACACCGTCAGGCGTGGCCTCGGTCCGGATATCATCCGTAGGGGCCATCCCACCAAGGCCAATCTGACGAACCTCCGGCCGTTCGGGGTCCGCTATCTCATAGAGAAAGAGAGCGTTTTCTATCACCTTGGTAGAATCGCTCTCTGTCATTTCCTCCATCTTCTCCGCTCCTTCCGCCAGCGCTTCCGGGCAGCCGTCCTTAAGTATTTCGTCAGCACTTGAAGCATTGCAGTGCGGCATGGTTACACGCAGCACACTCTCTGGCTGGACCTGTAACAGATCCCAGATCTCGCGATCACTCTGGAACTCATCATAATTCGGACTGCAAAGGCGCTGGGCGGCGCCCGAGTCCACAGGAACAAGGGCACGACGGATCGGGTTCACGTTAACCATGGCTTTCAAATTTCATGGAACCCTGCGAGGCTGCCCCAGCAGCGTCAATTCTTTCTTCCAATCGAAATTTTCACCAACCCGGGCCTAATTCCAGTCCCGTGGCTACGGCAGATAGAACCGTATTTCCTCCAGCGCTTTCTTTTCCCTCCGAGGAACTTCTTCCGGATAACCCACCCTGATGAAGCCAATAACCCTTTCCTCGTGCTCTGAAATACCAAGGGCCTCATACACTACCGGATCCCGCGTTATCGCCCCGGTACTCCACTGCGCGCCAACGCCCCGGGACCAGAGAGAGAGAACAAGATTATGAAGAGCGCAAACCGTTGCCGCGTAGTCCTCCTCCTCTGTGAAAGCATTACCGGGCGACTTTCGCGAAGTAACCGCAATCAGCTCTGGTGATTCAAGAATCTTCTGTCTGGCTCTTTCTATCAGGTCCGGTGTCGCTTCCGAATTCTTCTGACGGACAATCTTGTCTACACCGGGAATGAGCAGCAATCTGGTCTGCTCCCCCATAAGATAGAATTTCCATGGGTGAGTCTGCTTGTGGCACGGAGCATGCCGAGCAGCCTCAAAGGCATCCTCAAGGAGAGTCCTTTCAACAGGCTGATCCCTGAATGAGAAAATCGAGCGCCGGGAGATCAAGGTCTCCTGCGTGGAATTCATCGGGTGCTCTTCACTGAGGCTCATGCTAGCCCACACCATGGGACAAGCCCCCCCCTGTCCAGAGCTTTTCATCGCCCGTCCCCACCCTTCAATTAACCCACATGCGGTAACATTACCCTGTAGTGAGTTTTCATAATTCCTGCTGGAACACCTGAATCATTGTTTCACCGCTCCACCAGAGAGGATAAATTTAATGTGGATTTCTAAGAATAAACTCGGGTTCTCCAACGTTTAAAGACCAGACAACGTTTTCAAAGTGGACGGCTGCCGGGTAGCTTTTATGGGTTTTTGCTGCCTGCGGCCGTTCACCTTTTTCTCGCGAGGATCCGACAGCCCTGTAAAGCTCCCCTCCAGATGAAGCAACTACTCATCCTCTGCCTTCTGTCTCTCCCCGCCCAAGCGCAGAGACAAGAACCGCCAGAACAAGCACCTCCCGCGCCAGAAAATCAAACTCAACCCCTTCCCCGATCGAAGGACGACCAGAAAAAAAGTGGCGAGAAAACGAAGCCTCCCTACGATCCAACCGGCAAAATCGCCCAAAGCCTCGAGCGAAGCCGCGCTCGGATCGCAGAGGCACGCAAAAAGGCACGGGAACGGGCTCGTGCACGGCGGGAAGATAAGAAACCTGAGGAGCCCGCACTTGTCGTTCCTTCCCATAGCTCCCCGAAGAGAGAACTTTCCGGCAAGTGGGCTTTAAAGGGAGAAAGCCTCAAAGAGGCCCTCATAGGACATTTCCAGAAAACGGTGGGCGAGGGCGCAACTTTCAAGCTCGGTAAGGTCAAAGGTAATTACATCATCTCGATGAGTCCGGACCTCACGCGGCTTTCCGTCGTATGGGAAGAATGGAGGATGGATAGTACAACCACCCGGGGAGAGAGCTCTGTAACCCTTTCTGTATCCGTAGAAGGAAGTCAGGAATACGAGATCCTGCAAATCACCGATGGAAAGACCCCAAAAGACCGGAAGTTTGTGATCAAACTCCTGGAGGATAAGACTACTTCAGCAAGCTTCTTCCAAGGCACCAAAATACGAACGAAGGTAGATCTTCCCTCCCTGAGCAGCGGCCACTGGTCTCTTCACGAGGGAATCTTTCACCTTCAGGGCTTTGACCAGAAAACCGTATGGAAATTCGGTCCGCATCCAGCGGATTGAGCTCCGATTATCCCGCCACCATCTAGAGAAACTGTGTCTCCGCAAGTAGCCGGTAGGTTCCGCCAGCCTCGATCAGCTCGCCGTGTGTACCAGTTTCTACGATTTTTCCGCCTTGGAGAACATGAATACAGTCAGCATCTCTCACCGTGCCGAGGCGGTGCGCTATGATGAGGCTGGTCCGGCCTTTCATGAGCTCATCGAGCGCTTCCTGAACCAGTCGCTCACTTTCTGAATCAAGTGAGCTGGTTGCCTCGTCCAGCAGGAGAATCTTCGGATCAGCAAGAATCGCGCGTGCAATTGCAATTCTTTGGCGCTGACCACCGCTCAACTTGACCCCCCGGGGACCAACCATCGTTTCGTAACCATCGGGAAACTCACTGATAAATTCGTGCGCATGAGCCTTCCGAGCGGCCTCTTCAACCTGCTCCTGGCTGGCATCCCATTTGCCATACCTGATGTTTTCCCCCACCGATCCTCCAAAAAGAAGCACATCCTGCGGCACCAGCGCCATCGCGCCACGGAGGGCAGCAAGGGGAAGCCCGGCCGCAGGGTCTCCGTCAATTAAAACCGCTCCATCCTGCGGCTCGTAGAAACGCAGAAGGAGAGAAAACAGGGTGGACTTACCGCCGCCACTTGGACCAACAAAGGCGATACGCTCTCCGTTCTCAGCCTTGAAGGAAACCCCATCAAGAACCGCTTGCTCAGGCCGCGAAGGATAAGCAAAACTAAGGTTCTGAGCCTCAACCGATCCCAACACTTCAAACGGTAGATCCTCAGCTCCCTCATCCTCTGGATCTTCTGCCATGATTTCGCGAAGCCGCTCAGTCGCGCCGTTGGCCTTCTGGATCTGACTCACGATCTCGGGGAAAGCACCGAGAGACGCCCCAACAAAAACGCTGAAAAGGATAAAGGCCGTGAATTCAAACGGGGTGATCTCTTCTTCCACCAGCATTCCCGCTCCAAACCACGCTACCACTGAGATGCTACCCAAGAGGACAAAGATAATAAAAGAAACGAAAAGAGCGCGAATTCGGGCTCCCCGATTCACAACCGAAAGGTAGTCCTCAAGGGCATCACTGTAACGCCGCCTCTCATGGGATTCGTTACTGTAGGCCTTGAGCTCGGCGATGCCCTGGGTGCTCTCTTCGAGCACCACCCCGCTGGTTGCTAGACTATTCTGAGCTTGATTGGAATAGGCTCGAACTCGACGCCCGAACAATGCGACCGCAAGAATTACCACGGGAATCATAGCGAGCATGAAAAGAGAGAGTTTCCAGCTCATGACAAAAATGAAGACCAGCCCCCCAACCAGGATCACCGACTGCCTTGCCATCTGAGGCACCGTGGTGAGTAAAGTTTCTCGCAAGACCGCAAGATCTGCCGAGACCCTGTTACTTAATTCTCCCGCCCGGTGCCTCTGAAAAAATTCGAGGGGCAGGCGCACCAGACGGCTGAAGACATCCACCCGGATATCATTGAGGGCGCTTTCACCTGCCTTGATAAACCCGCGCACTCTCCAATAGGCGATAAACGCCTGCAGGGCGAGAATGGCGAGAAGAGTGATGACGGTCTGGTTGATATTCGAAACAATGACAGAGACATCCGGGGAAGCCGTCGAGCTCATCATCTCGAGAGGAGATCCAGTCGGGCTACCAATGAGCTTGCTAAGGTAGTAGGGGAAAGCCAGGGAGAGACCAGCGGTCACAAACAAGGCAATCAGCGAGGGGACAAAAATGGTTCGATACCTATTCAAATATCCGTAGAAAGCCAGAGCTGGGACACGTCTACGTGATCCCTGCTTTCCGGCATCCTTCTCCGACCGCATTCCCGGATGGGACACCATGGCGGGCTGGGAGGCAAGCCTCCTAGCGCCTCCACCCGACCTTACCGCCGGCTCGCCATCAGATCGATCACTTGGTCCCTTGGGGAAATCACTCTTCCTCAAGCCTCACCTGAAGACGATAAAACATCAGGTCCTCGTCCGGATGACTCATTTCGTATTCCACGATCTGCACTCCCTCGGAAAGAGAATGAGTCTGACCTATCTTTCTCAGGCCATTGACCTTACGAAACTCTGAGCTTTTCGGATCGGAAGCTGCCTGAATTTCCCAGCTCAAGCCACGCTCAGAAGCATCAAGACGAGCCCTAACCCTGAAGAGAAGCTTGTCCCCACTACCCTCCACCGAGAAGGAAATCCCCCGATCGTCCCGGGAAGCAGGATTGAGGTTCGCAAAGTATTCCAGCAAATCGGGTCTACCATCCGACTCTGAGTCATTTACTGCTCCCTCCCCTGCCTTAATTCCAAAATCTCTCAACCATTCAACAAAACGTTGGGAAGCTGTCTTAGCCTTATCCTCAATCGCAGACTGAATTACCGCTTGAATTGCCGGCGCGCTACTACTGATCCGGCTCGCATAGGACCGACTCTCATCAAGGTCATTTGCCGCGCTCACCAAAGTCCATTCGTCACAGGAACCATCATCCCGTCCGACATAAAACCCGGCCCCGTCAAACATGGATGCCAAAAACTCGGAACCATCCCCACAGATCGCATTTGTGTCATAAACTGAATCAGCCCCAAAAAGAATCCCTGCCAGCTTCCAAGCTCCTTCCTTACTGATAAAAACTCCCCCACCAGAATCTCCATAAGTCGCTTGGCACTCATCGCGCCCCCGGACATCGTCAAAGTCGGTAACCAGCATGGGCCCCCTATTCCCAATCTCGGAGAACCCATCGACGGTATTTCTTCCCCAACGCGCACGCTCGTCCTCTGGCGCCCAGGACCACCCACGTGTCTGCCCAAACCGCCTTACCGCCTCTCCCCGCGCACGCCCCCGGCCCATCATAACGACCTCTCTTCCGGCCTCATCCGAGGTGGTATAGAGTCCTGCATATGCAGGAAACTCTCCAAAAACCTCGAATATTCTCAGATCAGTTCCCGGAATATCCAAAGAACCATTACCTTCATTAAAATTGGGATTGATAAAATAAACTCGATCGACCTCTTCTCCCGTGAACCACGATCTTTGCACAAAATTTTCTGATCCCTTCCCAAGATGGATTGCCGTAATGAAATGTCTGGGGGAAATCGCTGTTCCCAGGAACTCCTTGTATTCTCCCTGGTAACGCCAGCCCGCCCCCTCATAGAGACCAGCAGGAGCCCTCTCGCGGTTATAACTTGGGTCTCCCGTTTCGAAGAACACGATGCCAGGAAGCCGGCAAGTCGCACAAAAAAGTGCAAGGCCTGCAAGCAATGCAATCGAGAGTTCTCTGGTCGGCGGCATGACTAAACCTTGAATTATCGGGCTTTGAGGCTGCCGCTTGACGGCTACCTCACGAAAATGAGGGATTCCTGATGCTATACCAGATGAGGCCATTCCTCCACCTAGAACCGAATGATATTATCCCCGGGAACTTCCCGGCCTCTCCTTAGAGACCGGCTCGGGCCATCTGGCGCGCCTCATTATCTGCCTCTATCAAAGCGTCCAGGGACGGACTATTCATGACCGAATGCTGCCCCATGACCTCCTCGACGAGGCCCCATATTTTCGGGAACGGGATTACCCCGTTTAGAAAGGCCTCTACTGCAACTTCATTCGCAGCATTCATTACCGCAGGCATTGTCCCACAAATCGTTCCCGCCTCCCTGGCCAGTCGCAAGGCGGGAAACACCTCCTCGCGGGGCTCTTCAAAATCCAAGCGAGCCAGAGTTGCAAAGTCAAGGGGCTCAAGCGAGTGAGCGATACGGTGCGGCCAAGTCACTGCATACTGAATAGGAAAACACATATCAGTCGTGCTAACCTGAGCCAGTATGCTGCCATCAATAAATTCCACCATCGAATGCACAATGCTCTGGGGGTGAACCACAACATCAACCCGTTCCATCCCTACCCCGAATAGCCATCGAGCCTCGATCATCTCGAGCCCCTTGTTGAACAGGGTGGCTGAGTCGATTGATATCTTCCGACCCATCTCCCAAGTGGGATGCTTCAGGGCCTGCTCGGGAGTAACCTGACTCAGCATATCTGTGCTGGCGGTCCGAAATGGGCCCCCTGATGCGGTGAGCAGGAGACGCCGCACTGCGTCGGGCCCAGCGGGATTGCCCTCAAGACATTGAAAAATGGCGTTGTGCTCGCTGTCGACCGGCAGAACATTCACTCCTGCCTCTGCTGCGGCGGACATCACAATCTCGCCAGCCATCACAAGAATTTCCTTACTGGCGACAGCCAGATCCTTACCCGCCGCAATAGCATCCAGTGCCGGTTGTAGCCCAGCAGTTCCTACGATTGAGATCAGGACCATGTCTGCCTCCGGCAGACAGGCCAACTCTCTGAGCCCTTGCTCGCCAACATGAACCTCACTTCCTGAAGGGGCGGAGGATAATACCGTCTCGCGCTGCGTTTCATCTGCAATCGAGAGGTGCTTAACCCCGAACTCCCGGGCCTGCTCACCGAGGGCCTCGCCCTGAGATCCCGCGGCAAGGCCCACAACCTCCATGTAGTCTGGAATATCACGCGCAACTTTAAGTGCACTGGTGCCAATCGATCCGGTGGAACCGAGAATAACGACTTTCTTGGGTTTGATGGCCTTGGTTTCCATGGTGCCAGATGCAGCAATTCTATCTGCCTTACAAACTCTGCAGATACAGATAGAAGAAAGCCGCAGGGAGTGCAAAGCAGAGACTATCGATCAAATCAAGGATACCCCCAATACCCGGCAGGATCTGGCCAGAGTCCTTGACCTGCAGGCTACGTTTGAGAATCGACTCTGCCAGATCCCCTACCATTGCGGCAATTGCAACAACGAGACCCAACCCAAGGACGTGGGGCCACGCCAACCATGAAAGATGCTCACGACTTAGGGCGTGAACCGCGAATGCCCCTCCCCCCGCAAAGAAGAGAGCTCCAATGTATCCCTCCCATGACTTCGCCGGGCTGATGTGGGGGATTGCTTTATGTCTGCCGATCAGAGTCCCGACAAGATATGCTCCCATATCGGTAAACTTAGCGACGACTACAACAAGCAGGATTAACCAGAATCCGGAGGTCACTTCGGCGGGGTAGAGGGCCAGCCGGATGATAAAACCCCCAAATAGCACGGGGACATACACAAAACCCAGAAGAGCGAGGCTCACTGCTTGCACCGATGCATCTCCCTCAATGGGAAAACGTAATCGCAAGCAGAAGGATCCAAGGGTGACCAGTAGCACCCCGGCTACTTCAGGAAGAAAGTTATGGCTCCCGAAAGAGCTCTCGGAGCCAAGAGCTTGAAAAATCGTGTGGAGAAGAAATCCTGCACACACAACAAAGCCCCAGTTGCGACACTCCCTTCCAGGAGCTTCCCGGGTCAGGACGAGGAATTCGAGACTGCCAATAAGGGTAAAGAGGCCCACCATGACCCCCATCAACCACAGTTTGCCACTGGAAAAAACAAACGCCACGAAGCCCCAAAGGAGAATCGTACTTAGCAGCCGCGCCCGAAAGGATGCAGCACGCGAGGAACCATTACTGGTTGCAGACACCATCGTTTGATGGCATCAAACCGCTTCGCTCTCACGCGCGCAATGCCAAAACCCCGGGACTGGTGAGATCACAAAAATAATTCGCAACTATAGTTCTAACTGCCAGTTCCATCAACCAGCACGGAAAATCCCGTGAATCAATCGAATAGAAAATGAAAAAGACACTCCAAACATGCACAGTGATTCTTGGCCTTATGGCGACAGGATCGATGACTTCCCTCGCTGAAGAGGAAACAGAAGGAAAGAAACCTCCACGCGCCGAGCGGGGTGAGCGAGGCGAAGGCGAACGCCGTGGCCAACGCCGTGGGGGACCTCGTCAGATCCCTAAGGAAATGCTCGAGAAGTTTGATAAGAACGGCGACGGCAAACTTGATGAGGACGAGCGTAAGGAAGCCATGAGTGCTCGCAGGGCAGAGTTCATCAAAAAGTATGACAAGGATGGAGACGGTGAGCTCAATGAAGAAGAGCGCAAGGAAGCGATGAAAGGCCGTCGCGGTGGCAGGCGCCCAGAAGGTGGTCGCCCAGAAGGTGGTCGCCCAGGCGGCAAGAAGCCAGGTGGCAAGAAGCCAGGTGGCAAGAAGCCGGATGCCTGAGCTCCAGCCTGTTGATATCCTCTAAAAATATTAAGCCGGGAGAATACCTCCCGGCTTTTTTATTTCACAGGCAGAGCCCCAGAATTTCTACCCTTGAAGTCGCACAGCACCCTGGGAGTTGTGCATGAGAATGTCACTCATACAGGGCCTTCTGGCTCAGTAACTGAGACACGGTCACAAACTTGAATCCCTTAGCGAGGAGACCGTCCAAGGTGGCAGGCATTGCCGCTACCGTAGGAGCATGAAGATCATGAGCGAGGACAATTGAACCATTGGTAGTCTTGGTAAGAATCCGATTCTTCACTACGCTGATACCCGGACGCTGCCAGTCACGCGGGTCTACTGCCCACATGATCGTTGGGTAGCCAAACCGGTTCATGATCAGCTCACGCTGGCGCTGGTATATCGCCCCATAGGGCGGCCGCATGGTTCTGGGCTGAACACCAGTTGCATTCACAATGGAACTCCGTGCTCGCGCCATCTCAGACAATACCTGCGCATCACTGAGTTTTTTCAGATTGCGATGAGTGTAAGTATGATTCCCGATCTCGTGGCCCTCTGCTACGATACGGCGGGTAAGGTGAGGATAATTATCAACGTTTTTGCCGATGACATAAAAGGTCGCCTTAATATTCCGCTGGCGCAGGATGTCCAGAAGGCGCGGAGTGTTACTCGCATGTGGCCCATCATCGAAAGTCATCGCGATATAAGGCTGATGCCCAAGCCCACGGGAGTGAGTGATGCCGATCGACTTGGGAAATTGCGAGGACAGACTCAGGTTAGGGTTTCTCGCTGAGGGCCATGCTTGGTAGGGCGATCGATAGCCGTTATTCGCCATCGTCGAGGGCTTTTCCCCGTCTGATTCAAGGGAGGAACAGCTGCTTGAGAAACAAGCGACCAGCGCAAGTACAGGGGCAAGGATCAGAAGTCGAAAAGACATGAGAATATAGCTCAAAGGAAACTTTCCTAAAGACCAGCACTCTTACCTTTTGAGCCCTCTGCTGTCACGCCTTAGTTCCCGCTACTCGAGGTCGCCCTGTTCACAAAAGACGTTAAAATAGAACTTAACTTCTCGAAGGTTTCTTCAGGCCAGAGTTCCCGGCTGGTAATGATCGCTGAGTCGAGGGCGCGGTGCTCAGGCCAGTTCGCCTCGTTCGGAAAGAGCGGAATCGCGCGCCCGATAATTCGCTGAGCCATGATCGAATTGGCCTGTAAATGACTGAGCACCGTACCGACATTCACTTCTTCATCCCGCCAGCAGTCGTAGTCGGTGACCATACAGAGGGTAGCGAGGGCGATCTCGGCCTCTCGCGCAAGCTTGGCCTCGGGAAGATTTGTCATTCCTATGACGTCAAATCCCAATTGACGATTGGCATCGCTTTCAGCACGAGTCGAGAACGCAGGACCATCCATGTTCACATAGGTTCCTCCATTGAAGACTTTAAGACCAGGTTCCACCTGAGAGGCGGTGTCGAGGATCTCCCGAAGCCCATGACTGACCGGCTCTCCGAAGGAGATGTGTGCCGCGATCCCACCTCCGAAAAAGGTATGCTGCTCCCGACGAGTGGTACGATCATAATACTGATCAGGAATAACCAGGGAACGCGGCGCATACTTTTCCCTGAGACTTCCCACCGCGGTGACGCAGATGATCCAGCGGACCCCAAGTGAACGAAGAGCCCAGATATTTGCCCTGTGGTTGATTTCGTGCGGAAGGATGCGATGCCCCTTGCCGTGCCTTGGAAGAAACCACACCTGCCGGCCCGCTACCGTCCCCCCGACCAAGGCATCGGATGGTCGCCCGAAGGGTGTCTCCACTATCTGTTCGTCACTTTGGATGAATCCGTCCATCTCGTAGAGGCCGCTCCCCCCTATGACTCCAATTGCCGGCACCGCCTGGCCATCCTTCTCCTGCTGCATGAGGGTTTCCTACCACCCTCCGGGGCAATCAGGCGAGCCGTCGCCATTAGAAACTTTCCCACGAAGAAACTACTGTCTCTTTTGACTCAAAAATAATGGTATAACCGTATGTTAAGGTTTTTGGCCCATTGGCGATTTTTTCTATTCGGCCTGCCAATCGAGGCATTTTCCCCGGGATTTTTCCTCCTGCTCGGAACGGGCCATCTTTACTCCGAGCAGCGTATCGAGCTGAAGCTTCCCTCCTCGGATCGTTCCCGTGATGTTGCCAAAAGAGTAGGCGGCAGGCTATCGGCCGAATTGTCGGCAAGCGGCATGCGCTTCGGAAACGCCGTCTTCATCCGTATTATGAAAGAAGAAGGCCTTCTGGAGCTCTTCGTGAGGGAACACCAGAAGAAGACCTTCAAACTCTTCAGAGCATATCCCGTTGCAGCAATGTCAGGACATCTCGGACCCAAGGAACGAGAAGGAGACTTTCAAGCCCCAGAGGGATTTTACTATGTTCCTCCCCGGCAGATGAATCCTCACAGTCGATTCCATCTATCTTTTAATCTCGGCTATCCCAATCTCTACGATCGGGTTCATGGCCGCACCGGGAGCCTCCTCATGGTCCATGGCAGCCGCGTCTCTGCGGGTTGCTTTGCCATGACCGATGCTAAGATTGAAGAGATCTACACCCTCTGCCATGCTGCTCTTTCCAATGGCCAATCCTATTTTCGGATTCATTGCTTTCCTTTCCGTATGACAGCTCTGCGCCTGGCAAAGGAACGTTCCAGCAAATGGCACTCCTTCTGGAGCAACCTTCAGGAGGGCTATGATTTTTTTGAGCGCACCAGGACACCCCCGAACGTGCTGGTTGCTAATGGAAAATATGCATTCGAGTAAGCCTTCAGCTGGTCTCGGGCATGAACGTTGGCATTGTGATCCCGCAGGGCGGAGTGACGGCTCCCCTTGCCTGAGCGACGTGCAACTCGCAATTCCTGGCTCCCCATTGATACAGTGAGGACACAAGGCCGGCAGCTCTGGCTGGCACAAGAAAAACTGGCTGGCGGTCTCCGAAGCCCACCAGCTGCGCGTGGATGAGAGCAAGCGCATCTGCTTCACTACGCATCACTCCAGGCCCAAGCATCTTGCTCCCCGGATGGCTGACAGAGCATAGAAACCCGTCAACTTTCTGGTTATCTCCCTCCAGAACAAGGGCCCTCCATATTTTCTGTTCATTGCTGATGAAGAAGCGGAAATCCTTTGCCCTGCGAATCCCATTGAGCTCCTCCTCAAGCTCCACCATCGCCTCAACATCATCCATCGAAGCCTCTCTAACCCTCTCTCCCCCCGCAGGAGTCTCCGGCAATGCCTTTTCCGAAGGAATATACATATCTTGGTAAAGCTCTCCGGGAGAAAATCTAGCCCTGGTGTAAAGAGAGAACGAATCAAGGTTCATACAGCTCGAGACAAGACGGACAGGCAAGCCACCAGCCCTCCGGACAACCTCGGCAAGCAACATCCCCGCCACGCCACGGCCGGCATGATCCGGATGAGCATTCATGATTCCTAATGAAACATGGGTTTCCCTAGGGTGATAAAAACACGACCCCATCATGCTCCCATCATCATCCTCAGCAACGAGACAGCAGTTCGGGTCGAGGGCCTCGTAAACCTCAGGGAAAATCAAGCATCCGGAGAAATCATCTTCGTCAAAGATCGATCGATTCAGATTCGACTGATACCACGCATTGGTTGAGGCGTGTATCATTCTGGCAACTTCCTGCCACTCGTTGCGGTTTAGCTCTCTGATCCTCATCAGAAAGGTTGTAGCCCAATCGTCCCCAAAGGGCCAAACCGCAATTGCAGGCAGAAACCGCGCACGCCAAGTAGGCAGCCCCTAAATCCTGTCGATTCTCACCTTATCATACGGGCACACATGGCGGAGAGGGTGGGATTCGAACCCACGGTAGGTTTAACCCTACGCACGATTTCGAATCGTGTGCCTTAAACCGAACTCAGCCACCTCTCCGCTGAGGGACGACACCTAATGTCGCTTTCTACCTCCTGTAAAGGGGAGATTCTCCAGCTTCAAAACCTCACAAATGCGATTTAGGTTCGATTCCCTTGTGCCCAGCTCGTCCAGCACCGAGGGTTTGAAGTGCTTCGCCACTCCCTGATTCTACTTATTTTGCCTGTCTCGCTCCTCGCGCAAAGGCCCGAGGAGACATCTGCTGCAGCGTGGCCAAGCTCCTTCAAGACAAAACCGATCGATCTCAGGATCAACGATCAGACCACCGATGGCTCTTTGATCGTGACAAGTCGCCACTTCCGGATGGTAGCGGAAACCAGGATCGGACGGCAGGATCTCGCCCGGTTTGCTAGGGTAGTCGAATCCGTTCCTCAGCTCATGATTTCACATCCTCTTCCTCTCTGGACTTCTCCCCAACGGAGCGTTACCGACATACTTCTTTGCAAGGACGAGTCCAGTTTTGTCAAAGCCGGTGGCGATAAGGGAGCGGTCGGATGGTGGGACGGGCACAAGGAACGGGTCCTCATTCGGGCAGACTATTTCCTCGCTCCTCCCCAGGCTGAAAACTCAAGGCTTCAGGCCCGGCCAGACGAGGGCCTGCTCGTGCATGAACTAGTTCATGCTGGTATGTCCGGGAGCCTTTGGCGTCTCCCCCCTTGGTTCACGGAGGGAATCGCGGAATACTTCTCCGTATGTCACCAAGGAGATGGATGGTACCTTTTTCGGGACCTCGACAGCCTCATCCGAAATCACCTGCGCCATGCAATAGGCAGGAACAAGGTGGGAGAAAATTTCCACCTTATTCCAGTCTCCTCGATTCTCGACCTTAATCATCAGGGCTGGATCAAATCCTCACAGAACCAACCAGCTGGGAATGCCTATCTCCCCTATGCGACAGCCCTTCTGCTGGTTCACTATCATCTTCATGGTGGAGCAGGACGCCGCGAAAAGACCTCCGCCCATCTCGGAAAAATTCAGAGTCTCTCTCCTCGGGATAAATCGCCTGCCTTTCCAACAGACGAAGCCAGCATGATCCAGAAGCGCCTCATCAATTATTGGTCTTCCCGGGGTCTCCAGCTGGTATTCAGAGGCCAGTAGGATGGGGCACGGCGCACCCCGCCACTCTCTAATCTACTGAAGACCGGGCGGCCTTGATCGTATTGCTCATGAGCATCGCAATCGTCATTGGCCCCACTCCACCGGGCACAGGGGTAATGGCGCGACACTTGGGGGCTACTTCCTCATAAGATACGTCCCCAACCAGCCTGTAGCCTCTTTTTCTGGACGAGTCATCCACACGGTTAATGCCCACATCAATGACAACTGCACCCTCTTTGACAAAATCTGCCGTCACGAACTCGGGCCTGCCGATTGCCGGAATCAGGATATCCGCCTCGCGACAAACCTCCGCGAGCCCTCTTGTTCGCGAATGCGCAACCGTGACGGTAGCGTTAATTTCCTTGCCCATGAGCAGAAGGGCCATGGGCTTGCCCACAATCATGCTTCGACCAATCACAACAGCGTGAGCCCCGCTCGTTTCAATCCCTGCTCGCTTCAGAAGATGGATACACCCTTGTGGAGTACAGGGAACAAACCC
>JAQWTV010000007.1 GCA_029242545.1 Roseibacillus sp. | reverse complement strand
TGCAAGCATTGGGCTGTCTGGCAGCGGTTCGCTTCCCATCTTAGGAGACGTTGACCTCTCTGCCGGTCTCGACCTGCGCACGGCGAGCGTAAATGCAGCAGTCTCAGACACTGCTAACAATACTGTTAGCGGTCAGGAGATGCGTGTCAGCGCTGCCGCCACCAAGGCTCTTGGCAGCTTTGACCTGACGGTCGGAGTCACCAATTACTCTTACTTTGGCACGGCTGGCGCCGGGAGCTCGGATGTCATGGAGCCCTACATCGCGTTGAGCACGGAGCTTGCGGGCCTCAATGTTGGTATTGGTGTCTACGACCAGGACTGGTTTAACGTTAGTGACCCCTACATTGAAATCACCGCCGGACGCTCGGTAGACCTCGGTGGTCTTGGCCTCTGCGTCAAGGGGGTGATTGGTACCTGGAACGAATTCGATGACACTCACTACGGTATCTGCGTTGGCCTGCCCATCGATGCCTCTGACAGCATTACCGTCACTCCTCACGTTTCGGCGGTATTCGGTGATACTCTTACTGGCGATGACGAGTTCAGCGCTGGCGTGAATCTCGGATTTGGATTCTAAAGGAATTGCCTGCTACAAAGATTTAACGAAAAAGGGGAGCCTACACGGCTCCCCTTTTTACGTCTCCTTTTTTACGCCGGTTCACTACCAGCAGATCGTGACTCCTCGAGGATCCCTGTCTCTCCCTCACTACGGGCCACTACAACCGCCGCACAGGAATCACCGAGCACATTAACCGCAGTCCGGCTCATATCGAGGAGCCGGTCGACTGCAAGAAGGGCCACGATAGCCGCTTCTGCGCCTGGAACCCCGGAATTCTTGAGGATGATGAAAATCGCGACCAGGCTCGCGGAGGGAATACCTGCTACCCCTACGCTGGTCAGCAGGGCGGCTAGCACCACCACGAATTGCTGAGCGAGGTCCATCTGGAACCCCACCACCTGAGCTACAAAAATGACGGCCACGCACTCATAAAGAGCCGTTCCATCCATATTGACCGTGGCGCCCAGAGGGAGGGTGAAACTGGCGGTTTTCTTAGAGACCCCGGCATTGTCCTGGATACACCGCATCGTCACCGGCAGGGTCGCCGAGGAGGACGCGGTCGAGAACGCGGTGAGCAAGGCCGTTCGCATGGCTTTAAAATGGGACAGCGGGCTCACCTTTCCCACATAGCGGAGAATGAGAGGCATGATCACCGCAAAGTGAATGAGCAACGCCGCCAGCACGGTGAAGAAATACTTCCCAAGGACGAGGAAGATCTGGCCTCCAGATTGATAGACTACCGGAACGAGAAGCCCAAAGACCCCGAGGGGAGCAAGGGCCATGATCCACCGCGTCATCAGGATCATGACGTCATTAAAGGACTGAAAGAAATCCCTCAGAGGTCGCACCTCGGACGAGGGCAGACGAGCGATGGCAATGGCAAAGAGCACACTGAAGAAGATGAGCCCAAGCATCTGTCCGTTATTGGCCGCAGCATCTATGACATTAACTGGAACCATTCGCAGGGCGAAGTCTGCCAGCATGGAAAAAAATCCCCCAGTTCCTGTTCCGATCTCCGCCGAGCGGGCCTGTGCGGAACTGACCTTGGCCAGCGCGGCCTCGCTGGCCTGCTTTTCCTCATTTTCAAAGGCCGCCCTGATTTCCATGTTAGGCTGCCCGTCCGCTCCAAGACCCGGACCAACCACATTCACCAGAACCAGTCCCACGACAATCGCACACAAACTGGTAAGAGCGTAGAAGCCTGCTGTTTTCCCCAGGAGTCGGCCGAAGCCGGACATCCCTCCTAGCCCTGCAATTCCCGCCACCACCGACGAGACGATCAAAGGAACAATAATCATCTTCAGGAGATTCATGAAGATCGTCCCCACGAACTTGCAGATTCCCACAAACCCCGGAATAAAGCCCTCCTCCGCCTGTGCATCAATGGAGCGAAGAATAAGTGCTACCAGCGTAGCCAGCACCAGCGCACCGAGAATCTGCCAATGTGGCTTAATCTTTTTCATCGTGGTTCACGGTCACGAGTGAGCAATTCACGGTCAACTGTAAATCTCCTGAATGACCGCCACTATCCACGGAGAATCCATATCCTGCGGCCCTCCGCCCATGAGGATAGGGGCCCCCAACGGTTGACTGCCCACCGTCGCTCACCCTATACGAGAATGATGTCAGGACCGGTTCGCACCCGCTTCGCCCCCTCTCCGACCGGGTATCTTCACATCGGTGGGGCACGAACGGCACTCTTCAACTGGCTTTTCGCCCGCAAGCACGGTGGTAGTTTTATCCTCCGGGTCGAAGATACGGACCAAGCCCGTAATACCGCAGAGGCGCGGGAGGCTATTTTCAGTGGAATGCAGTGGCTCGGACTGGACTGGGATGAGGGGCACGGAAAGGAAGGGGAGCATGGTCCGTATTTTCAGTCCCAGAGAACCGCGATTTATGAGCATTGGTTCGAAAAGCTTCGCGCATCGGGAAGAGTCTACGAGGACGACGGAGCTTGGCGTTTCAGGTTTGAGCGCAAACCTGTGACAATGAAAGACCTCGTATGCGGAGAGGTCACTATTGACTATCGGGACGAATCTAACACACCCGACATGGTTATAAGGCGATCCGACGGATCCTTTGTCTTTCACTTTGTCAACGTAGTGGATGATCTCGAAATGGAGATGACTCATGTCATCCGTGGCGAGGATCACCTCATGAATACGCCCAAGCACCTTCAGCTCTTTGAGGCACTGGGACAGAACCCTCCTACCTATGCCCATATCCCCCTGATTCTGAATGCGGATGGCAGTAAAATGTCCAAGCGCGACCAGGGGGCCGCGGTTCACGAATACGAGGGGCGCGGGTTCCTCCCCTCCGCAGTCAATAACTTCATCGCTCTCCTCGGGTGGTCACCAAAGGACGACAATGAGATCTTTTCTGCTCAAGAACTGCTGGAACGGTTCTCCCTTGAGGCAGTCAATCGATCTCCCGCGCGCTTCGACTGGGATAAGTGCCAATGGCTCAACCAGCAGCATCTCATGGCGCTCTCTCCCACAGAATTTGCCACCGTCGCTAAACCTCACGTCGAGCAGTCTGGAGTTACCGTGACTGCGGACTATGAGGCAATGGCTGCCAGTGTTCAGGAAAAAGTCCAGACCCTTGCCGAGGTCCCGGGTATGATCGACTTCTATCTCAAGTTGCCCCCTGTAAATGAGGAGATCTTGGGTAAGGTCCGGAAAAATAATGATGCCACTGTCCTTCTCCAAGACCTCTCTAATCGTATGGAGGAAATCGCCGACTGGTCCCTGGCTGGAGACTCCATAGCAAAAACTGCCGAGGCGCATGGGCTTAAACCAGGTAAACTCATGTTTCCCCTGCGTGTAGCCCTTTCCCGGCGATCGGGCGGACCAAGCCTTGACGAGATGCTTGCCATCCTTGGCAAAGAGGAGTCCATTCGTCGTGTCAGGATCCTGACCGAGGAACTATCCGGGAGCACAGAAAACCAATGAAGGAACTCTACACCCTTGATGACCTGGCTAGTCGCGACACCTTGGACGAGGGTGCGAACCAGCCTGCGCGCCTTGCCGTTATCGGTTGCCCCGTCGCGCATTCCCTGTCCCCCCAACTCCATCAGGACGCCCTCAACGAATCCGAGAGTGAAGCTCGTTACATTCGGCTCGAGGTTCCTCCCGGAAGAGTAACCGAAGCACTCGAACGCCTTGCGGATCTTCAATTTGTTGGCGCGAACGTCACTGTTCCTCACAAGTTTGAGGCCCTCTCCGCCGCCGACGAAATTGATGATTCTGCCGCCATGCTTGGTGCGGCCAACACCATTCTTTTCGATGGCGATCGGAAACTTGCATTCAACACTGATGGACCCGGTTTCGTTCGGGCCATTCACGAAGAATTTCTTGTCGATGTGAAAGACCTCCGGATCATGGTGGTGGGATCCGGCGGAGGAGCAGGAAGAGCCATCGCAGCACAATGCGTACGGGAGGGGTGCGAAAAGCTGGTCCTTGTCAACCGGACCGTCGAAAAGGCGGAAGCCCTCGCCAAGGAGCTTGCCCCATATCTTGAGAGCGAGCGATTAGAGGGCCCCGGCGACCGCCTCAAGGTCTTTCCCCTCAGCTCTCCTGAAGTGATCACAGAGGCAGATCACATAGACCTTATTGTGAATACCACATCTGTGGGCCTCAAACGGTCTGATTCGTCACCGCTGCCGTCACCGTGCCTTCAGCCTCATCATCTGGTTTATGACACGATTTACAACCCGCCCCAGACACGCCTTCTACACGAGGCGGAGCGGATTGGGGCACGGGCAGCAAACGGTTGCTCGCTCCTGCTACATCAGGGAGTCCTTTCCTTTGAGCTCTGGTTTCCCGGAAAGCAGCCCTTAGCGACCATGCGCAGGTCTCTCAGAAACACTCTGGACCACCAATAGGCCTGCCGCTCAGGGAAGAACCCACTCTCCAGCCAGCAGTTCAACGATCTCAACCTGATTCTCCTTCAGGGTTCCATTACCCTTTCCCACCCGGATAACAGCACGGACATCTTCCTGGCGATCGAGAATAAAGTTTCCGAAATTAAACAATTCAAGGAGATCACGGTCAACGGGCGACCCGGAGGGCGCAAAGCCCCAAACCTGCTGCTCAGAGCCGGGGAGCATAACGAGAAACCACGATCTCAGCTCATCGACCTTGCTGTCATAATGAGGTTGCTTGTCGAGCGTGCAACGAACCATCACCTCGCCTCGCCCAACGGCCGAAGCAAGATCCGCCACTGGGACTTCCCCCCATCCGGTTGAGGCCGCCCAGTCCATCCTGAGACCTTCCGGAGAATTCACAAAGTAGGATCGAAAAGTGCTCTGATCCTTACGCAGGCCCTCCAGGATGAGGAATCCAGTATTGTTAGTGTCCGCGAGGGTCCATTTGAAAGTGCGAGGATCCGCGGTCATAAATTCGGAATCCCAACCCATCCCATGATCCGCGATTTCCCCCAGCGCAAAATCCTCCCGTCGAAAAACCAACTCCGGGACCTTCCCTCCTTCAGCTTGATTTAATCGGTCAAGGATATCGATCGCGCCCACGTAGTGGACATGTGGATTTTCCTCGAACCATGCCCTTGGTCCCGAGAAATCAAATTCATCCTCAGCTGACAAGTTGAAGTTAAAGTTGAGCTGCCCCTCGGAAGCCGCCGTCGGTGGATCTTGGTTAATCAGGACAAATGCGGTGATGATAGCCAGGACGGGGACAACCAGCGCAAGAGCCCAAAGCGCCATTCTTGCACCTAGCTGCCCCGACGGCGCACTCCCCCAGTTTTCATCAACAGCTTTGGCGTCACTTTTAGGATTCTTATCCTTTTTAATAGGAGCCATCTTCTCCCTCGCGGGAATTGAACTCGCTCCTTCATCAGAGGCCCTCTCTTCCGGGGTCCCTCGCTTCTTCAGGAAAAGTGTCTGCCGTGAATTGCCCTTGCTCTTCGAGCCTTTCCCCACGCCTCTCACGCCCTTGGGAAGATTACCCCGGGGGTCAATTGGGGGGAGAGATTCGTCAGCCATGAACTTGGATTGGAGCAAAAAGGATCCGGACTAAGAGCACAACTCCAATTCACTCTACCTTCTCGGATTCCAAACCAGGGCCTCTTTTCTCACGTTCAGAGGATCCTCTGCCTCCAGAGAAATTCTCTGTAAACGATCCTTCCCCGACTACGGCAGACAACCAATTTGCAGCTAGAACCTTGTCAACCACCAGGTAACGCTCGCCATCTTTGCTGGTTTCCCACCTCAACCGCACTCGGACCCTTCGAAGATTCTCAGGGTCCCGGTGCCAGAGGCGGGAGGCCCCCGGAAGTGTCCGGCTGGCATCGCGTTGAAAGATTTCATAGAAGAGCCTGCCACTCTCGGAGTCTCTCTCCACCACAACGGGAGGAGTCTCCTGCTTCCATATCTCCTCAGGATTATCCCTGAGCTGATAGAACTTCAGGACCATGACGGGAGTTCCTTCCTGAACCCGGGTCGTGATTTGTCTGGCGAAAAGCCTGAACTCGCCCGGCTGGTTACCCCCCTCAACATCAGAGTAGAATAATGACCAGGATTGGGGAGAATGCCTTACTAGAGCCTCCCAATCGATTTTCCACCTGTTTCTCTCCCGGAGAAAGACCACCTCGCGCAAATAGGGCTTACTCTGTATCTTAATATCCGACCCTGCTCCCTGCTCTACCCGGGAAGACTCTATCCGGAACAGCGTTTCAATGATCGGATTGCCACCGGGAACTCTGATCACATTGGCACTCACCGGGATTAAGCTGCTTCCGGGTATTAAAGTCCACATCCTACTCGAGCGGTAGTGCCTTTGCATTTTCGGTGCAACGTCCGAGGAGTTACTGACAAACTGGGCGCGTCCAGCCCAGCTCGACTCAGCCAGATAAGAAAGTAAGGCCTTCTTGACGGAGGGAAGCTCCTGGGCAAGGAATCGTCGCATTCCCTCTTCCATGGAAGCGACTATCTCCGCCTGCTTTTTACCCTCACTGGGGAGTTCCGAATCAGTGTCACCCATGCGAAACTTCACGCCGATAGCAATAAGCATTAGCAGGGCCGACCAACCCCCGAGATGCAGGAGAAGAGTGGAGGGATTAACCGTCCGCTTCTTTGTATTCCCATGGAGATTCCCCCTCTTAGCGGAAGGCTCAGGACGACTTGGCTCTATTGGCAGGTCCGGTCCGGACCCCACACCAGAACCTTTCCCCAGCGGCGACCCGGGAGAAGTCCACTCTTGAGAGGCCTTACTGGTAACGACATCCCGCTGCACCATTTTTCCGTCGGGTTCTGCTAGACGGTGACCCTCCACTCGGGGAGTGACTGCAATCGGCTTGCTGAACTCATGTCCGCACTTTGCACAGACCCGTTTGGCATTGGCAGTCAATGGCACCAGTTCTCCACAGGTGGGACAGCGAAACAGTTCCATGGGTGACTCAGCCATGACTCGTGCCGAAGAGACTACATACCAACAGGCCCTGCCTCCATCACTTTCGAGGGAGTCTCTTAAATCACGGGAAACCACTAGCCCTCGGAATGATCCCGGGGGACAAACCAATCCGAATTAACGAATTCTACCAGTTCCAGCTGGTTGGCACGCGCTCCCTCGGGTCCCTGCTGGACCCTCACCGTCACCCGGCCTTTGGTTAACTCGGTCATTCGGAGGGAGAAATGTCCTCTCATCCGCTTGTTCGCCTCACTTCCGCGCCTGGCGAAAGCCCATATGAAATTACCGGCATCACGGTGATGAATCACATAACATTGGAATTCGAGTTCCGGAAATGCCGGGGGGTAGAAAGTCGAGGGCGTCACAATTCCGCGCATAAGCCGGGGATCGTTACCCCGGAGCTGACCCACCTCTCCCGGAAGCAACTCGCTGTAACCCTCGCTGGCTTCCCAGTCATATTTCAAACTTCCATCAGCTTCCGAGGTGAAATAAGCCACTGATGCCACATAGTCCTTATCCAGTCCCATGAGTATCAGGTAAGGATGCCCCATTAAAGTCGCAGCATTCAGCTGAAGCTGACTGACTGGATAATGTCCTCCTGAGGAAGGCCTGCGACCCGCCCATGACTTCCTCTTCTCCCAGGAATTCTTACCGCCCCGCAGGAGCTGGGCCTCCTCCAAAACTTGACTTGCCATAGGCATGATCTCCGCCGCCCGGATCACCAAATCTGCAATAGGAATATTACTGATATCGTCACTGATCACCGCTCGCTGGGGCTCATCAATGCTGGTAGGCCTGACTGGATTATCAAAGCTCTGCACAAGAAAAAACACCACGACGCCAACACCCAGAATTCCAGCCAGAACCCACCACAATGAACCTGCATGGAGGCCAGTCCACGCCGCTTCACCTTGCAACTCCCACTCTGAGCGCTCTCCATGGTCTGTCTCAGATGCGATCGAGGAGAGGCGATTGGGCTGCACCGGATCACCTGCTCTGCCCACCCAGCGCGGAACCTTGGTAGCAGTTTCCCCTGCGGAAGCACTGGAAATGGCCCCCCCTTCTAAGGCACTCTCAGATCCTGCTCCGGCCAAGTCATCAAGCTCTGTTTCGAACAATGACTTTTCGTCCAGAGGAACCTTACTTTTGGGAAAGGCCTCTCCACCCATGGCATCTCCGCTCTTGTTGCTCCAGGCCGAGTCCCGTTCCCGGGGGCCCTCCTGATGCCTTCTTCCCGACTCACTCTTTTCAGGAAGAATCGTTTTCCGGTTGGGCCTCCGCGGCGGTGGATCAGGTTCTGTCAGGTTCTGCGCCACGGGGCTAAACGTTAGTGGGCTAAAAAAACCGGGCAACTTAATTCGCGTTCTCCAAGCTCTCGCTATCCCTCCGCAATTGCTTTTTCTACCAGCCGCGCAGCTAAAGCTTCAGTAGCCTGGTCCAAGCGCTCCACCGCTCCCTTCAGCAGGTTCGCCTCACCGGCAGTCAATCCCTCCTCGACGGCAACTTCCGCCAACCTGATCTCCTCCAGCTCCTCTTTGCTCAGGACTGATCCGATTTCAGCAAGAGCAGCACGCACAGCAGGAAGGAGCTCCTCCGCCTTGAGCTGAGCCTCGGCAAATATCCTTGCGTTCATATCCTCAAACGCGTGCTCAACACTTTCCTCGACCATTTGCTCAACGGCCTCCTCGTTGACATCCACGGCGGCACTTTCAATACGGACGATGATGTCGTCTCCTGTGCCCTCCACGTCACGAGCAAGAACCTCGAGGATCCCATTTTCGTCCAGCGAAAGCTGCACTCCTACTCTGGCCTTTCCTCTTGGCGCACTCCTGAAAGAGAGGTCAAATTTTCCCAGCTCCCAGTTGTCCCGGGCGAGTTCCCTTTCCCCCTGTAATACCCGCACCCGCATCGAATCCTGACCATCTCTGGCATTGGTGAACATTTCCCCCACCTTGCAGGGAATAGTGGTATTGCGTGGAATCAGAACGTTCATCAATCCCCCGAGGGTCTCGATCCCAAGACTGAGCGGGGTAACGTCTAGGAGAAGAACCTCCCGCCACGTTCCCGCAATGATACCTGCCTGTATCGAGGCCCCCAATGCTACCGCCTCGTCAGGATGCTGAGAGCAATCCGGCTCTCGCTCAAAAACCGTTCCGGCCAGCTTTTGCACTACGGGTACTCGACTGCTACCTCCAACCATTACGGCTGCCTCGACTTCTTCAGGCTCCATCGCTGCATCGACAAGGACCTCTCTACAAATCCTTTCCATTCTAGAGAGAAGAGGCCCCATCACGCGCTCGAGATCGTCCCGGGTTACTTCCACCTCGAGACTTTGTACTCCGTCGTAAAACGGCAACCGAAAGACTGCATGATTCTCAATAGAGAGCTCACGCTTGACTCGCTCTGCCTCCCGCGCCAGCCGGTCACTATCAATCTCCAGATCTTCCAAGGCGGCTCCCACCAACCCTGACCCCTGCCTCACCAGCTCAAGAATGAGCGCATCTATATCATCTCCTCCCAGCCGGGTATCCCCACCCGTGGCAAGAACCTCAAACACTCCCTCGCGCAGCTCCAGAATCGAGACATCGAATGTTCCCCCTCCAAGATCGAATACGGCGACGCGGGCACTCTCCCCGAGCTTGTTCATTCCATACGCCAGAGCCGCCGCGGTAGGCTCTGCCACCAATCTAAGAACCTCCAACCCTGCCTCTTCGCCAGCCTGCTTGGTAGCCTCCCTCTGTGCGTTATTAAAGTATGCTGGAACGGTTATGACCGCTTTCCTGACTTCCCGCTCCAAACGGTATTCCGCAATACGCTTCAATTCACTAAGTAAGACCCGGCTCACCTCTACCGGTGTCCGAGGCCCCTCCGAAGTCTCGAACGCAATTCCTCCAGCGGAGTCGCGTACCAGGGGAAGGCCCGCTTCGATATGCTCTCCGAAGCGAACTCCTATCTGACGCTTTGCGCTACGTACCAGCCGGCCCGCAGGGCTCTCTCGCAGCGCAGGACGCCCCACCTTCACTCCCTCGGGACCGAACCATACGACACTTGGCGTCAACCGCTCACCCCCTTCATCGGCCAATAGAATGGGGAAACCTGCCTCCACGATCCCCACTGCCGAATAGGTGGTTCCAAGATCAATCCCTATCACAGGCTCAGCCATGGCCCGCAAACTGACCGGGCTACCCTCGAATGCAAGCTCACAAGGCCCTTACCAGCACCCTGCCTTAGCCCAAGCCGCCCTCAACTGCGCCTCCCACCTCTCAAGAAAGGACAGGGACCGGACAACCTCCATCGCTTCTTCCCGGATCTCGCAAGGCTCACTTTGATCGAACCGTTTAAAACCGGATACGATCTCAGCAATGGCATTCTCAAGCTCACCACGCGCCTCGGCAATCCGCGGTTGGAGGGCTATCCCCTCAGCTTCAGCAACCGATCGCACCAATGTTGAGCGAGCTTCCCGGTGGCGCTCCGCAATCTCACTGGCTGCCTGGAGCAGCTCATTGATCGGGCCAAAACGCTCCTCTACAGCTGGTGGCAGGCTTCCATCCTCAACCACCGTAATCCCGGAGAGTTCCAGCCAGTGACGCAATCGTCGTCCAGGACTGGTGAGAGACTTATATGCCTCCGTCACGGCATCGAAACCTTTCGCTGTTCCTCCCGCATCCGGATGGGCCTCCTGGCATCTCCCATCATAATGGGTCCGTAGAGTTTCGGGCGAAAGATCAAGCTGCCTCTCTATCCCCAAGGCCTCGAAGTGATCACTAATCGTAGCCATCAGGCCGCAAAGCTCTCCCCACAGGAGCAGGTCACCACTGCGTTGGGGTTGCTAACCTTAAACCCCCCATGTTGGAGATCAGCTGAGAAGTCCAGTTCACTTCCTCCAACAAAAAGCGCGCTTTTGGGATCGATCACCACATTTACATCATTCGATTCCACGAGGATATCCCGATCGAGAGGACCATCTACAAGGTCCATCTGATACTGTAGACCACTGCAACCTCCCCCAATCACCTTGATACGAAGAGCCCCATTCGGACGGCCTTGGCGGTCAAGTAAAGTTCGTAACTGCTTCGAAGCTCCATCTTCGACCGCGATCAGTTTTTCCGTTCCTACAGTGATTCTCGGCTCCCCCATCGTCTTCGTATCTCCAACATCTTAAAGCGATCCAGGCAACATCGTAATAAAATTGTGCCCGAACCGGGGACCTGTAACAGGGCTGGCGATACCACCCATCTTCAATCAAGAAGAGCCCGCATATTACCGAAGAAGTCACTCACGTCATCGTCATCCGCAAGGGCGTTCATCTCCTCCGTATAATCCCGTTCCAAAATCCAATCCGCGTCTAACTCTGCCAGAAAGGAACTGGGATCACATCTCACCTGGTCACCATACTTTATCCTCAGGGAACAGTAACTGAGGTAGAGATTCTGCCGCGCTCTGGTGATTCCCACATAGAGCAGGCGACGCTCCTCATCCTGAGTCCCCTCCTCCTTACTTCGCCAGTGGGGCAGCACTCCCTCTTCCAACCCCACGAGAAAGACTACCGGAAACTCAAGCCCCTTGGAGGCATGAAGGGTAATGAGGGTCACTCCGGATTTTTTCTCCAACTCTTCCTCCTCCGGCTCCGCATCAAGGGCCGCATCATCAAGGAACTGCTGGATCGTCCTCCCCTTCCTAAGCGCATCCCCTAACGCGGAGCCCACCTCCGCCACGGCCTCTCCTCTTTGCTCCCGCTCCTCATCCGTACGGCACGAACGCATCAGCCATGGGGTATAATCAATCTCCTTGAGGAATTCGCTGAGAGCCTCTCCAGTCCTGCCCGCTGTGATCTGTGGCGAAAAAGTTTCAAGGAGCTCAACAAAATTCCGGATTGATCCGCTTCCCTTACCCGAGAGCTGACTCGTAAAGGAGGCATCTTTCATGGCCTCCCACCCGCTCATTCCGTGCTCGCGGCAGTGTTCGAGTAACAGCATTGCGGTGTTGGATCCGATTCCCCGGGGAGGGGTATTCAGGATCCGCAGTAGGGACACGTCGGCCCGGGGGTTGGCCAGAACCTGAAGATAGGCGAGAACGTCACGAACCTCCCTGCGATCATAAAAACTCTGGGCTCCAACCAGTCGATAAGGAATCTCCTCCTGTCGGAAGACCTGCTCGACTTTCCGGATGTGAGTATTGGTCCGGAAGAGAACCGCAAAATCCTCCCAACGCCCATTGTCCCTCGCTCGGCTACGGCGGATTTCCTTTGCCATCCAGAGAGCCTCCTCCTCATCCCCGGGCAAAGCCATCAGGGTCACTTTGTCCCCCCCCTTGATAGTCGCCCGCAGGGTCTTTTCATGCCGCGAAGGGCTGTTACTGATGAGTTCGTTGGCCACGCTCAGGATGGCCTCTGTACTACGGTAGTTATTCTCGAGACGGACAATCTTAGGATTAGGGAAAAAGTGTCCAAACTGCAGGATATTACTCACTTGGGCCCCTCTCCATCCATAGATACTCTGGTCATCGTCTCCGACCACACAGATATTGTGAGGCGGACCTACCAGCTGCATCAGCAGATCCATTTGCAGCCCGTTGGTATCCTGAAACTCGTCTACAGTCACATAGCGGAAGCGCTCCCTCCAGAAATCGCGGGCCTCCCTGTGCTCCCGGAGAACCTGCTCTGCCAGCACGAGCAGATCGTCGAAGTCGAGTGCATTGCGAGCCCTGAGCTCTCGCTGATAACTCATCGCCACCGTTCGAACAAGATCATCAGGAATCTCCCCAAGTGACATCCCGGCGTTCTTCTGACGGGAGACTGCCGCGGTGATGTCCCATGCCTTGATCTTCTCCTTCGCTCCCCCGTGTTGGACGATCAGCTGCTTGACCAAGCCATCCCGGTCACTTCCCGCAGCAATACTGAAGTTGTTGTTATAGCCCAGCAACCCGGCATGAACTCGTAGCACCCGCACACAGAGGGAGTGAAAAGTGCACACCGTCATCTCCTCGGCCGCCTTGCGCCGGACCATTTCTCCCACCCGCTCCCGCATCTCGCAGGCCGCCTTGTTGGTGAAGGTCACCGCCAGGATGTTCCGCGGGTCTACTCCTCTCTCTAGAAGATTTGCGATACGAAAGATCACCGTTCTGGTCTTACCCGTTCCCGCACCAGCAAGGATAAGAACCGGACCCTCAGTACTTTGCACCGCCTCGGCCTGCGCCTCGTTCAACCCTGCCGCTATCGTTCCCCCACCCATTTCGTATGGGACAACACCCTACGAAAGTTGCGCACCGGGAAAAGGCGAATATCAACTGCGGACACGAATTCTTCAGGCCAGCCGGTCTCTAATCTCCTGCCATAATGCCCCACTCTTCTTGCGCTCTGGATCAACAAGGATTATATTTCTCTCAACCAAAGAACCTTTTCCTCCAAAATCATGTTTGAGAGCTACCAGAACCCTTACGTCGTGGCCGCCGCTCCTGTGGACGTCCGCGCCACCTTCATTCGCCGGACCTATGGACACCTCGCCGCTGCCGTTGGAGCCTTCATCCTAATCGAGTTTGCCCTCTTCCAGATTCCTGACATCGACTCCAAGGTAATGGGGCTTCTGGCACAAAGTCCCTACAGCATGCTCTTCGTCCTCGGCGGATTCATGCTGGCCTCCTACCTGGCCAACAAATGGGCCCTGACCTCTACCAGCAAGGGAATGCAGTATGCGGGTCTCGGCCTCTTCGTGATAGCCGAGGCTGTCGTGTTTCTTCCGCTTCTCCTCGTCGCCGCCAGCCCCCGATTTCTCAATGCCCCGGATCTGATCGGACAGGCCGGAATGATCACAGCTGCCATGTTCGCCGGATTGACCTTTATTGCCTTCTCGACCAGAAAGGATTTCTCCTTCCTCGGAGGGATTATCAAGGTCGGCTTCCTCGTAGCCGTCGTCACCATCGTGCTCTCCTTCTTCATGGGCTTCAGCCTTGGCCTTTTCTTCTCGGGCGCGATGGTTCTTCTCGCTGCGGCCTCTATTCTCTGGAGCACCAGCAACATCATCCACCACTACGGCACCGAGCAATATGTTGCGGCCTCCCTCGGCCTCTTTGCCAGCGTGGCGATGCTCTTCTTTTATATCCTGAGGATCCTCATGATCCTCCGGGGCAGCGATTAGGGAGTTTTTCCGCCGGTTCCTCTAAAACAACGCCGGCGGGTTTACCTGCCGGCGTTTTGCGTTGACCATGACCAGGCCAACTGTTCCCCGGCGACACTTACCCGCAGGGCTCCTCCCGGCCCTAAGCGTCCGCTTGCCGGGCCCGCCTCGCAGCCTTGAAGGAACGAATCGCCATCACGGTAAAGAAGAGGCAGATCGCGGTCATGATGGCAATTAACACCGGCCCGGGCCCAGTGAGTTCTCCCTTGATCGCCGTGGGGATCAAGCGTCCCAGACCAGCGAGGGCTCCTAGGGCGGAGAACAAAACCGCGATATGCATCCCCGCCATGGTGCTCTTCAAGGCCACCAACCCCCCAAGGAGCATCGGCACCCCGACAAAAGCCGGAATCAGCGCGGTAACCGACTGCTTACTGGCCCCGATGGCCTCCCAGCCCAGATACCCTACCAAGCCCAGAACGATGAGGGCCCCCGAAGACAAGAAACA
>JAQWTV010000001.1 GCA_029242545.1 Roseibacillus sp. | reverse complement strand
TTTACGCAACCAGTCATAGCAAGTCGTTACCGCGATGCGAGACACCCAATGGTCAAATGGCTGAGGCCCCCGGTACTGCTCGATTTTCAGGAAGATTTTCAGGAAGATCTCCTGGGACACATCGTCGTGATCTGCCTGCCTACGCAGGTGGTTGCGCACGTTGGCGCGAACGGCAGGATATAGGATTTCTACAAGGGTACGGTTTGCAGATTCATCCCCTTCCTTGACGGCATCAAGGAGCTCTTGTGATATCCTAGGGGATTCTGGGTCCATGCGCAGGAGGTCAGACTTGAAGAGGAGCGGGCAGAGAGCGATTCGGCAAGTTACAAATCTGGAAGCACTATCAGGTTCGTGGATTCTAGGATACAGGGGGACAATTGCACTGGCGCCGAAGCTATAAATCTGGAATCTAGGCCTGACCCTCTGATGACCCGGTATCTTACATTTTTAGTTCTCGGTCACCTGCTGGGGGCACCTCTCAACGGTCAGCGGACGGCTACGCCGGTAGAACGAATCAGAGTCGCGGAGGGATTTTCAGTCGAAAGGCTTTATTCTGTTCCACGTGCGAAGCAGGGCTCTTGGGTTGCGATGTGCCAGGATGACAAGGGGAGGCTTATCACCAGTGATCAGTATGGAAGCCTCTACCGTTTTACTCCGCCGCCTCCGGGGAAGCTACTCGGCCCTTCTTCGATCGAGAGGATTGATCTTCCAGTTGGGCATGCCCAGGGGCTTTGCTACGCCTTTGATAGTCTCTATGTGGTTGTGAATTCGCGTCACAGTGAGACCGGGTCAGGAGTATTCCGTCTCCTCGATACCAATGGCGATGATAAGTTCGACAAGGTGGTCGTTATCAGGAGGCTGGAAGCGGTCGGCGGAGAGCATGGTCCCCACGCGATTCTACCTTCTCCTGATGGCAAAGGCCTCGTGGTGCTGATGGGAAACCAGACGCGGCTCCCCGAAGACTTTACCCACTCCCGCGTTCCGGAGCTCTGGGGTGAGGACCAGTTATTGCCGCCGATGGAACACTTCATGAAGGGGGTAAGAGCTCCCGTGGGACATATCGCACGGATTGATCCCGAGGGACAGACCTGGGAGGTCATTGCTACCGGGTTCCGGAATCAATATGATGGCGCGTTTAACGAGGAGGGAGAGCTTTTCACCTACGATGCGGATATGGAGGGAGACTTGAATACCCCCTGGTATCGTCCCACCCGGATTAACCATGTTATCAGTGGAGCAGACTTCGGCTGGCGGACTGGATCGGCCAAATTTGCCGAGCATTTTCGGGATAGCTTCGGTGCAGTTGTAGATATTGGACCGGGTTCGCCCACGGGAGTTTGTTTTGGGTATGGAGCGAAGTTTCCACGAAAGTACAGGGAGGCTCTGTTCGTATGCGACTGGTCCTACGGCAAACTCTACGCTGTGCATCTCAGCGAGAAGGGTTCGACCTACGAGGGCCGATTTGAGGAGTTCGCGAGCGGAGCCCCTTTTCCGCTGACCGATATCCTCATTCATCCCAAGGATGGAGCCATGTATTGTATCGTCGGGGGGCGGCGCGTGCAGTCTGGGCTGTATCGGGTGACCTATCGCGGCAATTGGAATGCCGGAGGAGAGGCGCAGGAGTCTACAAATTCCCCCGGTCAGGACTTTCGAAGAAAGCGCTTGGGATTAGAATCTCTTCTTCTCGAGGGGGCGAGGCGGCTTTCACGCAATGAGCTCGTCGAGCTCTGGCGAAGCGTTTCTTCCGATGATGATCGTGCGTTGCGTCATGCGGTAAGAGCCGTGCTGGAGAAGCACCCTGTAGAAATGTGGAAGGATCTTGTCCTTGGGGAGGAGAACTGTAATCGGGCCGGTCTCGGGTTGATTGCGCTGGCTCGGGCTGGAGCTCTGAGGTCTGCCG
This sequence comes from Roseibacillus sp., assembly GCA_029242545.1. Taxonomy (GTDB): domain Bacteria; phylum Verrucomicrobiota; class Verrucomicrobiia; order Verrucomicrobiales; family Akkermansiaceae; genus Roseibacillus_B. The sequence goes on along the minus strand of JAQWTV010000001.1, from coordinate 50,510 downwards.
GAGAGGTGATCGACAAAGTCGTGGGATTTGATTACGCGGCGATCGGATCGGAGCAGGATAGACTCAACCTTCTACGAGCTCTTACCCTGGCCTTGACCCGTGGAGGGCAGCCGGAACCTGAAATCCGTCTTCGAGTCCTGAGGTGGCTGGACGATATTTACCCGGCAGCATCAGCACGAGAAAACCGTGACCTGACGGCGTTGCTGGCGTCGCTTGAAAGCCCCTCGCTAGTCCCGAAGGCCATGACGCTCCTCGAGACCTCGACGAGTCAGGAAGAGCAAATCACGTATGCCATGAACCTTCGGTTCATCAAGGAGGGGTGGAATCCTCCCTTGCGCCTTCAATACTTCCAGTGGCTTGCCAGATCGGAAAACTATAACGGGGGTCCCCGGTTCAGGGGCTACCTCTCTGATATTCGGAGAGACGCCATTGCTTCTGTTCCGGCAGGGGAAAGGACCGCAGAACTCAAAAAGTGGTTCAGAGCCCCGGGAGAAAAGGGCCCAGCCCAGTTCAGCAGCAAGCCTCGCAAGGTAGTCAAGGACTGGGCCATGGAAGATCTGCAGGGGCTGCTGGGCGCGGGGTTGGAGGGGGGACGAAATTTCGCGAATGGGCGGAGGATGTTTGGAATTGGGAGTTGTCATGCCTGTCATCGCTTTGATGGAGAAGGAGGAGCTGTGGGGCCCGACCTCACATCTGTCCATGGTAAGTTCAGCCCCTACGACCTTCTGGAATCTATCGTGGTGCCGGAGGCTGAAGTCAGCGATCAGTATGGCGCCAGTGCTTTTACCCTCCGAGATGGGAGCCAAGTGGTGGGTCGGATTATGAACCTTAACAGGAGGAGAGATGGAACAGGAGGTGATGTCTACCGAATCACTACGGATATGATGCGGCCGAACGAAACCCGAGCAGTCAAAGCAGACGAGATTGTGTCCATCGAACCGTCAGGCATTTCGATGATGCCTCGTGGATTGCTCTCCACTATGGAGGATAGTGATATCCTGGATCTCCTTGCCTACCTTCTCTCCTCCGGGGATCGCGATGACCCAATGTTCAAGAATTGAACCGTCGAGTCCTGAGCGTCTCACCTGAGACCGTGCTCAATTGGAGAGGGTCGCCCCGGACTTGGTGCCGGCAGCTGCGGTCAGACTCTCACGGATCGGACCAAACCGGAAGTGCCCCGCGATTTCGTAGTCAAACAACTTGTCCTCCCATTTAGGGCCGGATCCGATATTGTGTACGACCCATTTTTCACCGCTACGGGCACCGGGGCCTGGAACGATAATCCCGATGTGACTCCCAGCCTGTTCGGCTGCACCGTAAGGAAGGCTCCAAGTAACAACGTCTCCTATGTCGTAGTCGTCAAGCGAGTGGGAATTGTTCAGGACCTTACCAAAGCGGGAGAAGTAGCGTTGCAGGTTGGGAACTCGACGGTGGTCGATGTTACGATCAGGACCTTTACGCTCCCAGAGCTGGGGGTAGAGCCGGAAGTGCTCAGACATGTCCTCATGGACAAGCTGTTGCAGATCGACACCGAGAGCGCGATAGCTTCGTACGATGAGATCGGTTGAGACCCCTTTGTTGGCAGGAAGGTCTCCTCCAGGGTAGGCAATATCGTAATACCCGGGGTCATATTCGACATCTTCCGCGGTCCGCTTGAGAGCCGCAGCAGCGAGCTTTTTTGAGAACTCATCAGAGTTCTGGAGGCCTTCGATCGCCTTAAATTTGTTGACGGTTGAAGCCTCTGCCCGCTGGGATTGAAGGAAGGGAATAATCGGCCGTAAATAAGAGAAGCCAATTCCGACTACCAGCATCAGAAGGAACCATCCTCCAAAGAAGCCGCCGCTTCTCTTCCTTGCCCGCGGTTTGGCGCGGGGCGATTTGCCGACATATTCGATGGGGCGCAAATTCAGCATGGATCGAAGAACCTAGGAGAAGCTACACTGTATTATCTTCAGGCAAAGCCGGCGAGCCTAATTGTTCACAATTATTAAATACTTAGCAAATTGAAATAGATCAGATGAACACCAATGAATTGATCATTCACGAAGCCTGCGGTGGGGTTCCTCCTCCTATGTCGAATGTGAGTCGGGACTGGTTCGGCAAGCCCATGGATCCGCCGGCTTGCTTCAGCTTGGCATTCGAGGATGACCAATTTATGTTTCGAGCCCGCCGCGAGGCGGAAGCGCGATGTCATCCGGAAGCCCAGTCAGGCCGGTTCATGGAGAGTTTGTGGGTCTATGACGTGGCGGAGTTCTTCATCAGCGATCCGGTCATGGGCCATTATCTGGAGGTGAACCTTTCGCCCAATGGGGCACACTGGGCTTGTCTTTTCGATGCTCCGCGCCGCCGAGTTGCCGAGGTTAGGGACTCCGGGGCAAGGTCCTGGGGCACATGCGGGGGAGACGGATGGGAAGCCAGGGTTGATCTGCCACGGGAATGGATGAGTGAGCACATTCACTTTGGTGCGGAAACCAGAATGAACGTGACGTTTATTCTCAGCTCTCCGGTGCAGCGTTTTCTCAGCGTGGCAGACCTCGGGGAAGGCTCCCCGGATTTCCACCGGCCCGAGCACTTCTTGAAGTGTCGTCAGGAGGACCTGCCGTCCAAGTGAGGCCTCTATTCAATTACATGCTCCAGCAGAACGCTCTGTAGCGCAGAGTAGAACTGGCTGCGAATAAAGGCTGACCTCTTTGGCGCAGGGAATGATTCTACCTCCTCGACTTCCTGGCTGGGCCCAAAGCGGTAGTAGCCCTCAAGGGCGATCCGGGCCTGATTTAACGCCCCATACCATCTGTCCCCATCCTCCTGGGAGATGGAAAGGTGCCCGAGGCTCGATTCCCCTGAGCCCTTCCGGGCTTCTTGGACTATCTCCCGGACACAGCAGAGCTGTTCATGGAAGAGGTCGCTTAACTCCGGAACGACCATCTCGTCCCATTCGGAGGCCTCGTCCATGAGAGCGCTGAGACGGGAGGGAAGGCTTTCCTGTTCCATCTTCAATGCGTCAGGGGCGATCTGCTCTAACACAAGCCAGTCGGTGGCTGTTTCGATCTCAATGCGAAGACCACCTTCCAGAGTGGGAACGATCTTCATTATAAACTGGTTTTCTCGAGACTGGCTTGAAGCTGGAAACCATGCAGTTGCTGGACGTAAAGCTCTGCGGGTTCCCGGGCGCCAGTCCATACCAGAGCTTTGCCTGCGGTGTGAACGGTCATCATGAGCTCTTCGGCTTGCTCGCGTGGGTAGGCGAACACCTTTTGGAGAACTTTAGTGACATACTCCATCAAGTTCACGGGGTCGTCGAACACGAGAACATTCCATCTGCTGGCAAGTTCTGTTGAAGTTCTGGTCTCTTCCTCAGTAAGAGTGGTGGCTGAGGTTCCATACAGGGTATTCATGTCAGGCGCCTTGGGGTTTGAGCCGGAGCAGGTGTGGATGGCACGCATGGTCCGTCCAGTTCTTTCAGGACTAGATTTCTGCCGCCTCCCGGACTGGAGGATCGACCCACTTCCCGTGCTCGTTGATGAGGCCAATAAGACGTGTGACGGCTTCATCCTCTGGGATATTGAATTTCACCGCTTCTCTTCCAACGTAGAGATTGATCTTTCCGGGAGCCCCGCCGACATATCCGAAATCAGCATCGGCCATTTCCCCAGGGCCGTTGACTATACATCCCATCACCGCAATTCGAACACCCTTGAGGTGACCAGTGGCCGCGCGAATTTTCTGAGTTGTGGTCTGAAGATTGAACAGAGTGCGACCACAGCTGGGGCAGGCTACGTAGTCAGTCTTAAAAATCCGCGCCCCTGCAGCCTGAAGAATATTGTAACTAATGCGAAGGCTCTGTCCGGGAGCTTCTTCCCCTTGGATAATAATGGCGTCTCCTATCCCATCGCATAGAAGAGAGCCGATATTGCGCGAGGCCGTGAGTAAGGTGGTGAGGAAATCCCACGATGTTTCTGCATCTGTCCGGAGGGTGTCCTTGAGAAGAATTGGGTGAGCTGTAGCCATCCTTGATACGAGGAGCCGGAAAGCCGGGACCACCTCCATATCAATGCCGTCGAGGACGGTTATCAGGGTCGGGGCCTGAAGGGCATCGACTTCCTCGATCGCCGCAGAGTCTCTGGGATCGATGGCTCTAACACCACTTTCCTCAATGATGATCTCGGGTTGGAAATCGCCCATTTTGTCGAGCTTGTGGGCGAGGGCATCCCATTTTTTCTTTGTAGTGAGAACCCTGTACACCTTGTCTCCACCAAGTTCGTGGCCATTGATCTCGAGTACACTGCTAGCGCGTCGCTGGTATGAGAAGGGATCCCAGGTGGGGTCCGTGGTATCCGCTGGGAGAGAGGAAGAGCTGGAGTCTCGATCCTGGTTTTGGACGATCGCCTGAGCCACCGGGATTTCGTGGACGGGGTCTTCAGTTAGAGAAACGCGGATGGTATCACCGATCCCATCGTTGAGCAGCGAACCAATTCCAATTGCGGATTTGATACGGCCATCTTCTCCATCTCCTGCCTCAGTCACCCCCAGGTGGATTGGATAGTTCCAGTCCGGGCCCTGCTCATCAAGGCGGGCAATCAGCAGGCGGTAGGCCTCGATCATCACCTTGGGGTTGGAGGCCTTCATCGAGAAGACGAGATTGTGGTAATCAAGATCCCGGGCAATCCGGACAAACTCGAGGGCACTCTCCACCATGCCCAGAGGAGTATCCCCATATCTGTTCATGATCCGGTCGGAAAGAGAGCCGTGGTTGGTTCCGATTCGCATAGCCCGACCCAGGTCCTTGCAAAGTTCTACTAGGGGAACAAATTTGAGGCGGATCCGTTCCAATTCTTCCTCGTATTCGGCGTCCGAGTATTCGCGGACTTCAAATTTTTTCTTGTCTGCGTAATTCCCGGGATTGACCCGGACCTTGTCGACCCACTTTGCCGCTTCCAACGCGGCATCTGGTTTAAAGTGAATGTCTGCCACGAGAGGAACATCACATCCTGCTGCTCTCACGCCGTGACGGATATGCTCAAGATTTGCGGCATATCTCCTGGTCTGGGCGGTGATCCTGACGATCTCGCACCCGGCATTTGCAAGCTCCAGAACCTCGGCAACACAGGCCTCGGTATCGAGTGTGTCCGCGGTTATCATGGACTGAACCCGGATTGGATTCCCCCCTCCCACGCCGACGCCTCCGACAATCACCTCGCGCGAGCCTCTTCGCTGGTAGCGAAAGAGGTCCTGGCAGTAACTGAGATGGGAGGATTCGGTCATCCGCGGCCTTTTTATCGTGGATCAATATCGCTTACCCAGCAAGGGCACCGGATGTTTTCCTTCTTTTTTTTCATAACAGACACAAATCCCTGTTCTTGTCGCGCTGCTCAAATGACCCCAAGCTGCTGCAATGAAACGAATTCTTCCATTTTTCTCCCTTGCGGTGGTTCTTGCCCACCTTTTCAGCCCTTTGATGGCTCAGGACGAGTCCGCGGCCACTCCAGTTGAGAAGGCTCCGAGTGGGAAAAAACAGGCAGTAGCAGCCACGGACTTCATCCGGATCGATGAAAACGAGCAGGTAGCCCGCCTGCAGACTTCAGTCACAGGCTACCAGAAAGGGGATGTTACCGTCCATCTGATTGGGGCGGTGCATATCGCGGACAAGAAATATTATGAAATCCTTAACGAGTCTTTCGCCAAGTATGATGCTCTTCTCTTCGAAATGGTTGGGGGTGAGAATATCAACAAGAAAAAGGCGGCCGAGCAGGAGCAGCAGGAGGAGAGAGGCGGAGACCTTCAGACAAATCTTCTGCGTGGAATGGTGAACGGAATGTCGCGCTTTCTAAAACTCGCCAGCCAGGTGGAGATGATTGATTACTCTGCGAAGAACTTCGTTCATGCAGACCTGACAGCAAAGCAGTTCGAGAAGAAGCAGGATGCGAAAGGGGAGTCTCTTCTTAGTTTCGCAATGTCTGCGGCCCAACAAGCGCAGAATGAAGGCGTGGAGCAACCCAGCCCCGCTAAGCTTTTTGCAGCGCTGCTTTCCGGGAATTCGAATATGCTGAAACTCGAAATGATGAAAAACCTTGGGAATGGGGACGACCAGATTACAGCTCTTGCGGGGGATAATGTGATCATCGGGGATCGAAACTCGAAATGCATCAAGGTTCTTCGCAAGCAGGTAAAAAAAGGGCGCAAGAGGATCGGAATCTTTTACGGAGCGGCTCATAATCCGGATCTTGAGGCTCGTCTTTTCAAGATGGGCTACACCAAAGGCGGACAGGAATGGCTGACTGCATGGGATGTTCCGAAGAATGGGAAGAGTCCCGGCGAGGCAGAGGAGCAGGGGGCGGAAAGTCCACAGAATCGGGAAGCGGCTCCTCAGGTCAAGTAGGGTCCGGTGGCTCCTAGGGGGGAGTAAGCCTCTGTGGATCCTACCCCATCAAGGGAAGGGGGGTCCCCTCATCGTAGGGGGTGATGGCCGGGTCAAAGTTGGACGAAAGGAATTGTCACGATTGCACCGCTCTTAAAAAGGCTTCAGCCTGCGGTCCATAAGATCCTCCTAATAATGAGCACTAGTGCAGAAACTGCCCTCCAAAATCCGGGCCAGCTACAAGATGCCGTCCAGCGTGTCCGAGCGGAACTCGGGAAGGTGATCATCGGTCAGGACGAGGTCATCAACGAAGTGATGATCGCGATCCTCACGCAGAGTCACGCTCTTCTTGTAGGTGTTCCCGGTCTTGCCAAGACTCTTCTTATCTCAAGTCTGGCGGAGTCTCTGGATTTATCCTTCAAGCGTATTCAGTTTACGCCGGATCTGATGCCTTCCGATATCACAGGAACCGAGGTAATCTACTCTGACCCGGAAACTAATGAGCGGCAGTTCAAGTTCTTGCCCGGACCGATCTTCGCCAACATTATCTTGGCGGATGAGATCAACCGGACCCCCCCTAAGACCCAGGCGTCCATGCTTGAGTCCATGCAGGAGCGCAAGGTGACGGTAGGGGGAGAAGATCACCAGCTTCCGGAGCCATTCTTTGTTCTCGCCACGCAGAACCCTATCGAACAGGAAGGCACCTATCCTCTTCCGGAAGCCCAACTGGATCGGTTCATGTTCATGATCAAGGTGGGCTACCCCGGTGAGGAAGAGGAGTTCCAGATTCTTAAGGCTTATACCGGGAATGAAGGGGCACGTCCGAACCCGGTTCTCGGAGCAGGAGAAATTCTCGAAATGCAGCGAGTCGTTCGCGATATGCCGGTTGCAGATCATATCCTGCGCTATGCGGAGAAGCTGGTGCGGGTTACGCGGCCAGGTTCTGACGAAGCACTTGAATTCTGCTCCAAGTGGCTGACATGGGGGGCGGGCCCCCGGGCGGGCTTGAACCTTGTGCTGGCGGCTAAGGCCAATGCGCTTCTTAATGGGCAGAGTCATGTGAGTTGTGACGATGTGGCCACTGTTGCGCCTCCCATTTTTCGCCATCGGATCATCCCGAATTTCAGCGCCCAGAGCGAAGGGCTGACAGCGGACGATATTACTTCCAAGATTCTCGAATCCGTGCCGAAGGACAGGAAACTGGACTAGGAGCTGTGTTCTTATACTAGCACAGGTCACTCTTTTGATGCCCCCGGCAACGCCTTTTCCCCGTGGACGCCGAAACCCGAAAACTTCTTGATCCCCGCGCTATCGCCCGGGCTGAAGCCCTGGGGATGAATGCGAGGTTCATTGTGGAAGGTTATATGGCAGGAGAGCACAAGTCTCCTTACCGGGGCTTCGCCATAGAATTCGCCCAGCATCGGGAATATGCTCCCGGAGATGACGTAAGGCACCTCGACTGGAAGGTTCAGGCCAAGACGGAGCGCTATTACATCAAGCAGTATGAGCAGGAGACCAATTTTGTCGCCCACCTCCTGCTTGATGGTAGCGAGAGCATGAAATACGGCTCGGGTGAGATCAGTAAGCTGGAGTATGGCAAGATGATGGCGGCCTGCCTTGCCTATCTTATTCTTCATCAGCGGGATTCAGTGGCACTTGGTATCTTCGATGAAGAGGTCCAGGAATACCTCCCTCGCAGCGACAACCGTGATAATCTTTTCCGGATCATGGACCGTCTTGCCGGGTTTGAGCCGCTACGGGGGACCCGCCTTGCCCCGGTCCTTCATGGGATGGCTGGCCAGATCAAGCGTAAGGGAATCGTGATCGTGATCAGTGATTTCTTTGATGACGAGGAGGAGCTTCTGCAGAGTGTGCAGCATCTAAGGTTCAAGGGTCACGAAGTGATCCTGATGCAGGTTCTCGATCCCTGCGAAATTGATTTCCCCTTCACTGGAAACGTGGAATTTGAGGGTCTGGAGGATCTTCCGCTGATCCGGACGCGTCCGAGCCAGATCAAGAAAAGTTACCACCGTGAGTTCGAAGAATTCCGGGAGCGGCTGCGGGCGGACGTAGAGCGGCACCAGTGCCATTTTGTTGGGGCGCGAACGGATCAACCCCTCGACGAAGTGCTGGCCAATTATCTCACCTTCAGGAAGAGCACTGCTGGCTGATTGGCATGAACTTCCTGAACCAAGCATTACTATGGGGCCTCGCGGCAGTTTCGCTCCCCATTATCATTCACCTTCTGAATCGCCGGCGTTTTCGCCGGGAGCCATGGGCGGCAATGCGCTTTCTGAAAGTCAGCGTAGAGCAGAACCAGAGACGCATGAAGCTGGAGGACTGGGTTCTGCTTCTTGTGCGCTGTGCCATGATCGCTCTTTTGGCTCTTCTGATGGCCCGGCCGGTGATGGAGGGTTTATCAGGGGTTCCAGGATCCAAGGTTGCCGCTGCTATTATAGTGGATAATTCAGCGAGTATGGGAACCCGTGAGACCGAATCTACCCGGCTCTCTCTGGCCCGCGAGGCGGCTCATGCGATTCTCTCCGGTTTCCCGGGGGGGACTTCGGTCGCTCTTGCGGGTGCCTTTCACGCTCACGAAGCCAGCAATGATCTTGAACTTGTGGCGGCGCGCATAGATGAAATTCCGCAGACCGATCGCCATGCCGATCTCCAGCGCTCGTTGGAGGTGGCAGCCCGAGGCCTGGAGGGACAGGCGGCATCTGTGAAGGAACTCTATCTCGTTACTGATGCGCATGCGGCGGAGTGGGGGAGCTTTGGGGCTCTCGAGGCCCGGTTGCGGGATATCGCGATGGGGATAAAGGTGCACTTGGTCACGGTGGGAGCACCGGTCCGTTCCAACCTTGCTATCAGTAGCCTCAGGCCTGCTGCGACGCTAACTTCCGTGAATCAGCCGTTTCGGATCGATGTCGATGTTACCAACCATGGGGATGTGCCGATGTCGGCTGTGCCGGTTAAACTGCTTGTCGATGGCCAGCCGGAGGGCGAAGCATGGATCATTGATGAATTGCAGCCAGGTGACGGTCAGAGCGCTACCCTCTATGCGACTCTTCCCACCCCGGGTTACCACCGGGTGACAGTGGCTTTGAAAGGCGACAAGATGCCTTTTGACGATCGCCGTACGGTGGTGATTAAAGCAAGGGAGGAGGTGAGCGTGTTACTGGTCGACGGAGACCCCGGGCAGGAGGCCCGGGACTCGGAAACCTTCTTCCTTCGGCACGCCTTGGCGCCGGTCCCTGAGGAGGAGCAGACTGACTATCCGGTGCAACCAAGAATTGTTTCCATCTCGGATCTTGCCGAGGAGGATCTCAATCGTCATCACGCTGTAGTTCTGGCGAATGTTGCGGACGTGCCTCTAGGATTTGCGGACCGACTTTCCCGTTATGTGGAGGCAGGTGGAGGACTGATTGTTTTTGCGGGCGGAAATCTCAGACCGGAATCCTATAACACTCTTCTCCACCGAAAACATGGCCTCCTTCCTGTCGCCTTTTCTACCGATGATGAGGACGCTGTCGGGCCGCGCACGGTGGTTCCTGCCGAAACCAACCCTCTCGGGCTCGATAGCGATCTCCTTGCGGGGGTGGTGTTTCGTAAGAAGCTGGGCTTGGAGGCCGGGGAAATGGAGTATCGGCCGGCTTTGCGTTATGATGACGGGGGACTCGCTCTGACCGAGAGTGAGTATGGAAGGGGAAAGGTTTTTGTCTTTAATAGTAGCGCGGACCTGGAGTGGAACGACTTTGCGATTCGTCCCGCCTTTGTCCCCTTTGTCAACAGGCTGCTGGGGAAAATTGTCCAGAATCGTGAAGCCGGGTTGAACGTTGAAGCAGGACAGGTCCTGCGCCATCGTTTGGATGTGGGTCTGGCCGGCCGGCCAGCAACGATCTACGAGATGAGAGATCCGGAAGCTCTGGGATATCTGACTACCCTTGCCGGGGGAGAAAGTAGCTCAGTTCTTAAGTTCGACCGTACCGGTCGGGCGGGAGCCTATCAGGTTGCTATTGAGGGGGAGTCTGAGCCGTTGCTTTTTTCGACCCGTGCCAGCGTGCGAGAGTCGAGCCCCGAGTTACTCGGCTCTGAGCAGCTTGGCCGCCTTGGCGCTTTCGTGGAGCTTTCCCGGTGGGAATCCATGAGTAAGCAGGGTTCCTTTGGAATGGAGCGCCAGGGAGCGGAACTGTGGTGGCCTCTTCTTCTTACGGTGATTTTATTCGGAGCAATAGAAATCGTTCTCGCGCAATGGTTCAGCCGTTCAAAGTGATGGGAAGGAGGACAACGGCTAAACGATGACAGGCTTGATCCAGAAGGCTCTTGGCCTCGACGTAGACGAGGTGGATGGGATCGCTGATTGGTCCCTGCGCTGGGAAACAGCTCAGTGGGGAGTTCTTGCGGCTGTGCTCATGGTAGTGCTGGCTCTGCTGTCATGGGAGCTTTATCGCCGGAGTCCCAGAGAGGTCCCGGGAGGCCGCCGGTTCCTTCTGGCCACCTTAAGGATAATTTTCCTCGGCCTCCTTATAGTCATCCTTCTGCAACCGGTCCTTGTTGTGACCCTTGAGAAAGAGGTGTCGCGGACTCTGCCGATTCTCATGGATCGAAGTGGAAGCATGTCTCTCCGGGAATCGGATGGACTGAGTCGGCTCCAGAAGGCGCAGAGAGCCCTCTCTTCCCCAGGCGGGCAGGAGATGCTTCGGGGCCTGGAGGAAGATTTGCGTGTCCCAACCTTCACCTTTTATGGGAGCTCGCTTCAGGAGTGGGAAGACCTCCAGCTCCCTCTGGTCGCCGCTGGGGAAAAGACGGCTGTGGGAGAGGTCGTTCGTAAGGCCCTTGAGCGCTATCAGGGAGCGCCCCTCGCAGGATTGCTGATCGTTTCCGATGGGGGCCAGAACAGTGGGGTGCCGCTTGGCACCATCGCCCGGGAATTGAAGGACTCGGGTATTGCCCTTTACACTGTTGGGGTGGGAGAGTCCGAGGTGCGCGATGTTGCGGTGGAAGCGGTGGAGGTGCGCGAGGTTTTGCTGGCAGATGATGCCGTGCCGGTAACAGTGAAGTTGCGGACGCAGGGAATGCAGGGAGACTCTGGGCGTATCGTCTTCTCGCTGTCGGGAGTAGATGTGGCAGAGGAAAAGGTGAATATAGAGAAGGATGGGCTTCAACAAGTTACCACTTTGTTTGTCCCTAAGCGGGTGGGCGAGTATGTCATGGAAGCCCGGTTTGAAACCGATAATGGAGTCGAGGCCCTGGCCGAGAACAATACCGGCCGCGCCGGTCTGCGGGTAGTTGATCGTCGACTGAAGGTACTCCTGCTGGATCAGGCTCCCCGTTGGGAATTCAAGTATCTCGAGGCGATGCTGCTCCGGGAACGACGGGTCGCTCTTTCCTGCTTTCTTTTCGAGGGAGATCGGGAAATAGCCCGCATTCCTGGTAGCCCCTATCTTGAGGAGTTTCCCGCGCGAGCAGAGGATCTCTTTGATTTTGACCTGATCTTGCTGGGAGATATCGACCCCCGCCTTCTTACCGAGGACCGGCTCTCTCTGCTGGGCAACTATGTTGCTACTGCGGGAGGGGCCTTGACGGTGATCGCAGGCAAGCGATTCATGCCGTCTGCCTTTGCCCGAACAGAGCTGGAGCAACTTCTGCCGGTTGAAATCGGGGGGGCTTCCCTCGACGCGGGTAAGGCTCCCTCCGCTCGCCCGCTAAGGCTCAGTCTTACCCCGGCGGGAAGGGAAAGCGTGATGTTACGCCTTGGAAACGACCTCGAGGCCAGCGAGGCGCTCTGGCGAGGTCTTCCCCCGATATATTGGGCGGCAGAAGTAGAGCGGGCGAAACCTGCGGCGGAAGTCCTCCTGACTCGTCCCGACCCGGCTTCTGGCTCGGGCACGGCTCCCTTGCTGGCCCTGCATCGCTATGGAGCTGGGGAGGTTCTTTTTGTCGGGACGGATAATTTCTGGCGCTTCCGCCGCAATGCTGGTGATCGTTATCACACCATTCTATGGGGGCAGATGATCCAGCGCATGGCGGGATCCCGACTCCTGACCGAAGCCCCTCGAGTCACCCTGCGCTCTAATGGTCGGCGTTTTGAACAGGGAGACCGGGTGCAGGTGTATGCGAGGCTCTTCACGGCCAGTTGGGATCCTCGCGAGGATGAGCGGGTTGAGGCGATTCTGGCGGCAGGAGATGATCCGAATCGTCGACAGGATGTGACCCTTCGTTCCATTCCCAGTCAGCCGGGGATGTATCGTGTGGAATTGTCCGCCGGCCCACCCGGCAACTACCGGCTCGCCGTGGCCGGGGATGAGGTTGCGACGTTGGATTTCACTGTTGCGGAGAACAATCGTGAATACACCAGGGCTTCGCTGAATGATGAGCTGCTCCGTGACTTGTCCCGGGATACTGGTGGAGCCTACTTCCCCCTTGCCCGGCTTGAGGAGTTGCCGGCTTCTATTACGGAGCGGAGTGCTCAGTTGAGCAGTCTCAGGGAAATAGAGCTCTGGTCCTCCCCCCTGTTTTTCTTTTTGATTATCCTGGTCCTTGCCGCCGAGTGGATCGTTCGAAAGGTCTCGGAGTTGAAGTAAATGAGTGATTCCCCGGCATCATCCCAGAACGCTGTCCCCAATGAACCGGGAATTCAGTTGCGCCGGAAGCTGGGCGCGGTGCGCCGGAAGTTGGTCCGGGTGGAATTCATGCGGCGAATGGCGGTAGCCTTGATTGCGGCTCTCCTCGGGCTTGCGTTGATCCCCACGGCAGACTGGCTAGTTGAACTGCCCCTTGAAGCACGGGCTGGGATACTCATTGGGTTGGTGATCGTAGTGTCGTTCCTTCTGCTGCGGGCGCTCGTGGCCTTGGTGACCCAGAGGCGCGATGAGGAAACTCTGGCCCTGATGGTGGAGAAGGAGGAGCCGGGCTTCCGAAGCAGGCTGATCGCCTCGGTCCAGTTCGCGCAGGGAAAAGCAACCGTATCCGGTGGCGTAGGCCAGCTCATGGTAGAGCGTATGGTGAGGGACACGGCATCCTACGCCGGTCCCCTCAGGCTTACGAAGGTAGTGAAGACCCAGCGCCTTAAGCGCGTTCTCGTGATTCTTTTCCTGCTTGGAGCGTTTGCGGGGGGAGGCTACCAGCTCGGGGGCTCCCTGACGAAGAGTCTGTTGGAACGGGCCTTTCTTTCAGATGTGCCAATCCCACGGGCTACCGACATTGTCTGGACATCGGGGGATCTCAGGGTCGGGATTGGAGACAACGTGACTCTGGAGGCGCAAGTTCAAGGGTTCGAGCCGGAGGAGGGAACTCTCCGGGTTCGTTATTCCTCCGGAAGTCGCCAAAGCATTCGCATGGAGCGCGGTAAGGAGGGAAATCGTTATGCTGCCACCCTCGAGAACATACGGGAATCGTTTACTTTCCAAGTTGCAATCAAGGACGGGCGAAGCGATCGCCAGGAGGTGATAGCCCTGCCCCGTCCGTCGGTAGAGCAGCTGGTTGGCAAGCAGCGCTATCCAGATTACATGGGCCTGCCTCCCAGCGACCACCGCCCGGGAGAGTTTCTGCTCTATCCAGGCAGTGAACTTCTGCTTAGTATCACGGCCAGTCAGCCTCTTGCGAATGCGACGATCCGTTTGCTGGGAGAATTGAAAAAGGATTCAGCTGTGGCGGTAGTGACCCCAGAGAATCCGTTTCTAGCGGAGGTTGTCCTGCCGGTTCCTGGGGGGTTGACAGGATTTACCGTGGAGCTGCTCGATGAGGAGGGGATGGAGTCAAGAGATGCAACTGTTTACCGTGTGGATGTGCTTAGTGATGAGCCGCCCAAGGTGCGACTGGTAAGACCATCTCGGCAGCGCGAGTTAGTGACTGCGAAGGCTCGTTTGCTGGTTGGTTATGAGGCGGAAGACCGCTTTGGAGTCGATAGAGTTGCCCTCTGCTACCAGGTTGGCAAAGAGGGAGACGTGAAGACTTTTGCCTTGCCCCTGACGGAGCAGGGGGCCGCCAGAATATCTGAGACTTTTGATTGGAGACTGGAGCAGGTTGAACCTCCTTTGGTGGAAGGAGATGAAATTGAATTCTGGATCGAGGCTCACGACCAGAGTGACAGGACGGAAGAGGGAAGGAGTGCTTCGCGAATTCTCAAGGTTGTTACTCCTCGCGAAAAACGTGATGATTTGCTAAGTCGGGCGGGAGATTCCCTTCGGAGAATCGACCGAGCAACCAGTGATCAGGACCGTCTTAACACCGCCCTCGCCGATTGGATTCGTGCGCGGCGTGATCAGCCGGCGGCCGAGAACCCTGAAGAGCCTGGGAATAAAATAGAAAAGAAGCGGGAATAATGTTTGCCAGATTTTGCATCTTAAGCAGGGGGCTCTTTATGAGTTGCGCCTTGCTTCTTGCTCCCTCTTGGGTCCTTGGGGAGACGGATCTTCTTAATCAGGAGCAGGGTCAGCAGCGCATCGAAAAGTCAACTGCGACCAGTGCGGCCCTGCTTGCGGAACTGGTTGACGAGTTTGAGCGCAATGACCTGAAGGGAACGGATGTCGAGATCCTTGCAGGAATCCAAAAGGTTATTGGCGCTGTGTCCGGGGAGCTGATGCCTGAGATTGTTGGGCAGCTCAATGCCGCGCGGACCGGCCCTGATGTGCCGGGCAGGAGAGTGGAGGCTCTCAACGCTTATGCCGGACAGAAGTCAGCATCCTATCAGATGCGGCAGGTCCTTCTCGAGTATCAGCGCCAAATTGCGCTTTACCAACTGGCCGAGCGGATGCAGGAGCTTGGGGACCGCCAGTCTGCGAACCTTCATGAAGCCGTGGCGCTGATCATGGCCTCCCGGAAGCCTTCGGCGGTCCGTAGGGGAAACGACTTCGCGATTTCCCAGCGTCTGCAGGAGACGGAACAGGAGGCGTTGCAGAAGGAGGTAAGCCTCGTCATTTCTGCTCTTGCGGCGATGGAAGACTCCTTTGCGGGATCTCTGGAAAACCGTCCGGCTGAGGCGCTTGCCTTCGCAGCAGAGTATAAACTGTCCTCGTCCCTGCAGTCGGCGCTTCTTGATCTTAAGAGCAACCGGATGATGAGCGCAGCTGGTTACGAACAAAGTGCACGTGATACCCTCTGGCGACTGGTTACGATCCTGCAGCCAGATCGGGATCCCCTGGACAGACTCCTCAGGGGATTGCTGCAGCTTGACCGACTTATCGCGGGAGAAAAAGAGATCATCAGGAAGACCGATGATCTTGATGACGAGGAGCGGGAGGAGGCGGAGGAGCTGGTTCTGAAAAACGAGCGGGTTCAGATTCTTGAGCAGCAGGTGGCCAGCCTTGAGAGACGCCTCGAAACCGCCCGCCCGGAGCAGCAGGTATCGATTACGAACCAGTTAGAAAATACCCTGCGTCGCCTCGCCAAGGAAATCGAGAAGGTGAGGGAGGGCCTTGGAATTGATGGCCCCGAGCTCAGTGACGAACGGCGGGCAGAACAATTGCAGCGTGCGCAGGCAGAACTGGTGGATCGTACGGATTTTCTCAGACAGGAATTATCTGAGCTCGCCTCAGGAGTGGCGGAGGCTTTATCGCGATCGGTTCCACCGATGCAGGAGGTCAGGGCCATCCTTGCCGAATCAGGCAGCCCGGGGAGTCTCAAGGAAAAGGCCCTGCCGCCTGAGCGAAAGGCTCTCGCCTTGCTGGAAGAGGCGCGGGAAAAGTTGATCAAGGAAATCGAGAAGGCGGAATTCGTCGAGGATGTGCCCCTCGACAAACTGGAGCATCTCAAGAAGCTGCTGGCCGAGGTGCAGGAGCTGAAAGCAGTGGAAGAAGCGATCAAGCTCGAGAGTGCCCGGGCTGAACAGGAGGGGGACTCGGAGCAGTTGGAGCAAGAGCTGGCTACTGAGCAGCAAGATTTGCAGCGGCAGGCCAGCAAGGTTGCCAATGACGCTCTGTCACCCGCCCCGGAAGCGGCCCGGGCCATCGGGGAGGCAGCTGACCAGATGGAGGCCTCGCAGCAATCCCTCGCCCGGGGGGAGAATGACCCGCTAGCTCAGCAGGCCGCTCTTGATGCCTTGGAGCAGGCAGAGGCGCAATTACAGGAACAGGTTGAGGGGCTAGAGCAGGCAAAGCGGGATCTTGAGGCCCTACAGAAAATACGGGAAACACTGGATAAGATTGTTACGAGCCAGCAGGAATTACAGAAAGAAACGATCGACGAAATTGCCGAGCCAGCGCAGGAGACCTCTGAAAAGCTGGCCGAGCGTCAGGACCAGCTTGAGAAGCAGACAGAGGAGCTAGAGATGGAGACGCAAAGTCCAGCACCCGAGGCCGCGGAGGATCTGGGAAGGGCCTCTGAAGCAATGGAAGCTGCGGAGTCAAACCTGCAGCAGACCGATCCTCTGGGGGCTCAACCTGAGCAGGGCGAGTCTTTGAAAGCCCTGCAGGAAGCCCGCGAGAAAATTGATGAGAAGATAGCGGAATTGCAGGAACAGCTTGGCGAAGACTCCGGGTCGGAGCAGGCTTCTCTGGAAGAGGCCCTGGTGGCAATCGAAGCGGCGCAGGGGCAGGTTTCGGAGGCGCAGGCACAGCTGGAGCCCCGGGCGGGGGCTCTCGAAGAGCTCCAAAGTCGCCAAGAGGCCTTGGCTGATACTTTAGACCAGGCGGCGCAGGATTCTGGAAACCCTGTCGCGGCGGAAGTTGCTGCTGGTGCGCAGCCATCTGCGACCGGGGCGGCCGAGAGACTTGGAAAGGGAGATGTTGCAGGGGCGATCGGAGAGATGCAGAAGGCGCAGGATGCTCTTGGTGGAGAAGAGGGCACGTCATCTCTGGCGCAGGAACAGGGCGCGATTCAGGAACTGGCCGAGCAGCTCGGTGCTGCAACGCAGACCTCAGCTAGTCCCCTACAGTCTGCCAATAGTGAGATCAGTCCGTTGGCGGCAGGGTCTGAAGGGTCTCTTCCCGCGGGAGCACAATCCGCGCTGCAGAATGCGCAGCAATCCCTTGCGAATGCGGCTGCGCAAGCCAATGCGGGGAACGCTTCAAATTCCAAGTTGGAGGCGGAGAAGGCCCAGGATGCTCTTTCGCAAGCAGCGGCTGTGCTTTCTCTGGCCGAGGCTGGCCTCAGTCCAGGAGATGGTGAGGGCCAAGGACAGGGTGAGGGCCAAGGCCAAGGACAAGAGAAGGGGAGAGGTGAGGGTAACGAGGGAAACTGGACAGGCAAAGGCGGCGCGGATGGTCCTCGGCGCAGGCGCACGGGGGGTAGTAAGCACATTGGCCTCCCCGAGAGAGAGAGAGGAACGCTCCGTCAATCGCAGGGGGAGCGTTACTCACCGGAGCATGGCCGCATGATTGAGCAATACCTCAAAAATCTCGCGGACTCACCGGGAGATAAAGAATGACCTCGAAGCTCGTACTTCCAATGCGCCTTATTATTCTGCCTCTTCTCGTCCTCGGTGGATTGTTGGCTCCTGCGAGTGCGCAGGAGGCAGATCAGGTTACAGTAGATACTGCGACGGAACGCATTATCAAGAGAGGGCTCAGGTATCTGGCCAGATATCAGTCTCCAAATGGCGCATGGTTAGGCCGTAATGAAAAAGAGCGGCATTACCCGATCGCGATGACCTCTTATGCCTTGATGGCTTTTCAGGCGGCAGGGCACCTCCCGGGTGAGGGCGAGTATGGAAAGGCGGTGTCCCTCGGGGTGGATTACCTTTTGAACTCTGTTTCTCCCGAGGGGCTCATTGGGGACCGGAACAACGGGCAATACATGTATTTCCATGGGATTTCGACTATCACTCTGGCCGAGCTCTACGGGCAGACCAGCAACCCTTCGATGCGCCCCAAGCTGGAGCGGATGGTGAAAATTATCGTCTCCAGCCAAAATCAGGATGGCGGTTGGCGTTATAAGCCCACCGCTACGGACGCGGACGTTTCTGTGACCGTCTTGCAGGTGGTAGCACTACGGGCAGCCAAGAGTGGAGGGCTGAAGGTCCCTCAGGCCACCATAGATGATGCCGTTTCTTATGTGCGAAGCTGCTATAACGAGGACAAGGGCGGGTTTTCATATCAGCCGGGCAGCGGCGCTGGATTTGCTCGAACTGCGGCCGCAATCTACTCGCTTCAGGTATGCGGCCATTATGATGATCCTCTGGTTAAGGCAGGATCTAAATATCTCTTCGATAATTTTGGGGAGCAACAGCGCTGGTTTACCTACGGAAACTTTTACGCGGCTCCGGCCCAATACATGATCGGTGGGGAGACCTGGCGGAAATGGTATTACAAGATCAGAGACGTGATCATTTCCAAGGTCCATAACGATGGAGACGCTTCACTCTGGTTTGAGAATACATCGGTGGGTCCGACGTATGAGACGGCAATCAACGTCATGATTCTTGCCATGCCATATCAGTATATTCCGTTATATCAGCGCTAGCGATGAAGGTTTTGTGGGGATGTCTTGCCTGTGTCCTGTTCGCCAGCTTGCAGGGTTGGGCACAGGATGAATCTGGTGAAACCACGCCGGAGAAAGAGGGCGGCGAAGATCGGGTGGCCGAATCACAGTGGCCAGAAGGGCTTGTTGAAACAAGAGAGGGATTCCGGCACCAAGGGAAGATTTCCTTCATCAAGAATTCACTCAAAATTGAAAAGGAGGGAGGGGAATCGAAGTCCTTAGCTCTTGAGGAAATTGTCACGGCTACAATTGAGCATAAGAGCACAGGAGAACTTCAGCCCGGAGATGCCGGCGTTGAGGGTGGTCTTCCTGCCCCCTGGCGCAACCGGGATCTCGGCCGCACGCTGTTACCCGGTAAGGTGCGCTGGCAGAACGGGGTCTTCAGAATCCTGACCTCACCCAAGGCAGGGGATGAGCGGTTTGCCGCGTTCCATCTGGTTTATCTGCCGGTAGAGGGAGATTGCGAGATCCAGGCGAGGGTAGTGAGCCTGAACAATCATGACACTGATTCCTATGCGGGCATTGTTATATGTGACGGGACTACCCCGGAACATCGTAAGGCGGTGCTCGGGCTGCATCCCCATGGAGATAAGCGGGTGAACTTTCGTCGCTGGGGCTACCAGGGAGGAAGTGCGACAGGAAAGGAGCTCCCATTGTTGAAGCTGCCTTACTGGCTCAAGTTAGTCCGCGAAGGCTATGATGTGACTGCTTACCATTCTCCGGATGGGCGACGATGGAGAATGTTGAGGGTCTCTGCAGGGAGGATGCGAGATAAGAAAGCTTTTGTCGGCCTCGCAGTGCAGATTGGAAAAGATAATCGCCTGAGTGAGGCAATGATCGACAGAGTGAGCGTGAACGGGGAGGGAGGTGAGGAGGCTGAGCCAATGCTTCCTCACCTTGTTCTTCGCGGAGGCTCCCGGCTGTCTGCGGAAATCAAGGAGGGTAGCCGTTCTGCGTTCCAGCTGGGCGGGCGATGGGAGGGGCGCACGGTTACGACGCCACAGGTAGCACGACTTGAGTTCTTCCATCCGTTACCAGCAGAGGTGGAATCTCTTATCGGGGGGGAGAGGAAGGGGCTTCTGCTTCGCTCGGGAGACTTTTCAGAGGGTGGCTTCGAGTCGTTGCGGGAAGGCAGTATTCGGGTTGGATCCGTTCTTTTTGGAAGCAGTGAGCATTCCATTCTTGATGAGGCTGACTGCCTCGTGCTGGGCAAGGTGGTTCCGGGAGCAGCCCGTTTCCGGGTTGAAACGCACTCCGGGTCGATTCTCCTGGCCGAGAAGGCGGCCTTTGATGCCGGGAAACTCGCATTGACCATTGGAGGGTTGGGAGAGGCGCGATTCGGGGTTGAGGAGCTAAGGGCGCTTCAGGCCATTAAATAATACTAGCTCATTTGGAGGGCTCAAGCTGTGCGGCCCATTGGATTGCACGGGCGACCAGCAGGCCGAGGTCCTGGGAGGACTCGGGGTGCGGACTGATTGAGAGAACCCGACCTTTGCCAAATTTTCCACCGATGATGGCCGGGGTGTTGACCATTGTCCCCTTCTGAGTCTCGTAGCGGGAGACCTCACTACGAAACCAGGCGAGAACCTGATAGTCCGGGAGTTCATCCATCCCGGCGGGAGACACGATAGGACCATTTTGGTAACGCACTTTAAAGGGCTCACCAGCGTGGCCAAGAATCTCCTGGCCATCTGGAGTGAGCTCTATCGTTACTGTCGCGGAAGGCCCCCGATACCACATGCTCTTACGGCCGGCCCCGGGAATGTTCCGGACTTCGCAGAAGGTTTTATAATCGCAGATTCTGAGAGACCAGCTGTAGTTGGCTGCTGCGAGGTAGGCGCCTGCGCAAATTCCAACGAAGCCCCCACCATTTTCGACAAATCTCCGGACCTGCTTACGTCCCTCAATTCCGAGCGCGGCGGCCTGTTTGCTTCCACTACCTCCGGGGAAGATCACGACGTCAAAATGGGAGAGCGCTCCCTCGATGATATCAGAGGGACCAATGCGCCAGCTGAGACTTCGAGGGATTGTCTTCATGACCTCCTGTAAGTTGCGGGGCCCGCTTGCTCCGGCTCCTCCGCCGTCGTAGAGGGCAACCCGGAGGCTCGCCTCCCCCCGGGTCCGGGTCATGGTGGGAGCGTCCTCTCCGAGCATTCCGATGTCTTGGAAGATGGACCGTAGCATCAACCGGTGCTGCCGGGTGCGAAGTGAAAGTGGTTGCTCCCGAGTGGTGGTCTCTAGGATCAGAGAGCTGGCTCCGAGACGTTCCGCAGCAGCCCGGGTGAGGCTGCCATTGGCGGTTCCCCTGAGGGAGACAAAGTGTTTGTCAGGATCTTCAACGGTTGAGTTTATAGAGGCCAGCATTCCGTCCACCACAGAACGGGTGCCCGGGCCTTCCGGCTGGGAGACGAGAATGGTAGATCCCACGGACTTGGATTGAATCTTGTGAAAGTGATAACCCTCGTGGAGATCGATCAGCCAGTCGGGTTTGAATTTCTGCGCAAGTTCCCAGATTTCCTTTCCGATGAGGGAAGAAGCTTCGTTCTTGCCATCGCTCCGGGGGAAGTTCCGGTTGAGATCGGCTTCTTGCCGAGCGACTTCCGGAAGATGGCGGGTTCCCTTCCGCAGCCCCGGCTGGTTTGCTCGAGGTAGCACCACGAGGCGGCCGCGAAGAATAGGCCAGTGGAGAATCTGCTCTGCGGCGAGGGAACCAGCTGGCTCATTGCCATGCAGGCCTCCGGTCACCAGGACCGTAGGCCCGGGTCGGGACCCCTCGATGAGATGGTAGGGGGTTTCCCATTTTGTCCCCGGGGCCAGAGAGCCAGTCGCGATCTCTCCTCCGGCAGGGCCGGAGAGCAGAAGAATCAGAAGAAGGCCGAAGAATGAGGGCGCCTTACAAGGAAACCCTCTCGAGCCTGCAGAGCGCAATTGAATGGGAACTCCCATTACTTCTTCTGGTTCTAGAACTGGGTCCTGTTGGGATCTTTCTCGGCGTCCGCAAAGAAGTAATGTTCGCAAGGCATGAACTCGAGTGCTTCGAAGGGTTCGCCAGCAACATACTTGAGGAAGTTTTCCACAGTCTTTGTCGCCATCTGACGAGGAAACTGCATCGGAGTGTCGTAAAGCTGCTTCTCGAATACCCCGACCTTCCCGTCAGGCGAGCCATCGAACCCGATGATCGTCACCTGGTCGAGCTTTCCCGCTTCCTTGACTGAGGCCCACGCTCCAAGGGCGCAGGGGTCATTGATGCCGAAGATGCCAACGAGGTCACCGTGTGCGGTGAGCATGTCTGCGGTAACTTCCGCGCCTTTCACCCGGTCTCCTTTTCCATTCAACTCAATTACAATTTCGAGCTTACTGTTGTTCTCCTTGAGATAGTCCTTGAACCCGTCAACGCGCTTCTTACAGGAGTTTGCCTCGGGCAGGGTGATGATGCCGACTTTTCCGTTGTCCCCCGTAACTTTCATCATGGATTCTCCCGCGAGGCGTCCGCCCTGGTAGTTGTCACTTCCCACGTGATAGGTCACAAGCTTCTGGACTTCCGGGTCTTCCATCTGGATGTCAAATGTGAAGACGGGGATGCCCGCGGCATCGGCAGCCCGGACTCCTGATCCTGTGGCCTTGGAATCCGCAGGATTAAGGAAGATGGCATCGCATTTCTGAGTAATAAATTCATCAATCTGGGTATTCTGCAGTGCAGCGTCTCCCTTTCCGTCCATAGCCTTAAGGGTATAACCTGCTGCACTGGCGGCCTTTTCCATTTCCTGGGCAATAAGCTGAAAGAAGGGATTGTTCAGGTTCTGGCAGGTCATTCCAATAATGCCCTTACTGCTCGTTCCAGAATTGGTGTCCTTGTTCCCAGCATCCGGACCTCCAGAGCCCTTGTCTCCACAGGAAGTCAGTCCAAGAAGTAGAGAGGCGAAGGAGAGAGAGAGAAAGAGGGTCCTTTTCATAAACTAAAGAATTTCGTTCGGAGAGAGTGGGGTGAGGATCCCTCTCTGTGAATCTCAAATCGTCTCTCGGTTAAGCGGAATTAATGATAATCGATTCTTCCGAAGAATAAGGGAAGCCTGAGAGCTTCAAGAGCGAATGGACACATTCGTTGCAGAACGCGTGTTTTTAAGCAGTGGACGCAACCCCCCGACGTCTTAGAACTCGATCCCAGAATCCAGCCTGGCGAGCGCGATCAAGGAGAACCGCTATAATAATTATGGCTCCCAAGACCATGTCCTGAACCGGATCCTTGAAGTTAAGCTGGTTCATACCGGTTCGCATGATGGCAATGATGAAGGCCCCGATCAGAGTTCCAAAGATACGACCACTCCCTCCGAACAGGCTGGTGCCGCCAACCACGACGGCGGCGATTACCTCCAGTTCGAGTCCTGTTCCCATCACCGTGGTCGCGGCATTGACGCGGGAAGCTTCCATGCAGCCGCCGAGGCCGGCAAGGAGTCCGCACAGGGTATAGACGAGGATGATCACCCCGGTGACTGGAACTCCACTGAGGCGGGCTGCTTCCATGTTGCCGCCGACAGCATAGATGTAGCGCCCATATTTAGTCCTCGTCATGAAAATATGAGCGACGACGTAAAGTAGAATGAGAAGTGCCATGGTATTTGGAATTCCGATCAAGGCGCCATGGTTGAGCTCCCGGAATGCTGCCGGTAATTGTGTGTCAGAGACCGTGAAACCTCCATTGGCCTGCTCGGCAATCCCCCGTGCAATCATCATCACCCCGAGGGTGACAATAAAGGGGGCCACCTTGCAGCAGGCGACCAATGCTCCCGAGAAAAGCCCAAAAGCTCCGGCGCATAGGATCGCAAACAGGAACCCGGAGAGAACCGTCAGGTTTGTCGTGTCTTGCGGATCTCCACCGGAGGCCATGACCCTCTCCTTGATGAACCATGCACCAGTCATGGCGGCGAGACCTACAAGGCTACCCACCGAAAGGTCGATTCCCGCGGTGATAATGACCATGGTCATTCCAATCGCGACGATAGCGATAACAACGACGCGCTGGGTAACATTCTTAAAGTTGTCGAGGGTGAAAAAGGTGGACTTTCCGCGTGACTCCGGGATGAGGACGGCGAAGCCCTGAAACTCGGGGTAATTCTCTGGGACACCCCTGATGACCTGCATTCCGGCTGGTCCAGCAGTAGCGATGGCCCCAAGACTCATGCCCTCGTCGCGCACCTCGTTAAGTTTACGACGCAATTCACCGGGGCCTCCTATCGCCAATACGATCTTTCCGCGGCCCTTCGTGCCCAGATGATCCACTAGGTTTTTCGCGAAATCCTCGAACTCGGTCTTGTCCTTGCCATAGACCACCACGGTCAGGTCGGATGGGACCTCGTTCAGGATGCGCTCGGCTACTGCTTGAGAACTACGTTGATCGGAGGGAGAAGCCTCCTTGATGGTCAGCAGGCTGAAGAGGATGATAAGAACTAACAGGACAAGAATCATCCCGTAGTCGCCGAACTTGATCTTGAGGGTCATGACTCTGGCCCGGGATGGCACCACAGATGCAAGGCGTTGGCACGCAGGATTTTCAAGGGCGCCCAACCAGGGTCTTATGCCACTATGGAAGGACGTAAAAAGCGGGGCAAATTCTGGAACTTCAAGTCATTCTGAGCGCCCCGGTGGAGTCCCCGATACTAGAGGCCTCTACACCCATGATTTGGGCCATAGAAAGCCAGAGATTGGCAATAGGAGTGCCTTGCGCCGACTTGATATGGCGGTTCGCAGCAATTGCCCCTCCCCCGTGCCCTGCGACGATGGTAGGAAGGTCGGTGTAGACGTGGAGAGATCCATCACTGATCCCGGAGCCGAGGAGGAACATGGAGTTGTCGAGGAGAGTGCCCTCTCCCTCCTTCACCTGAGCCATCTTGGCCACAAGAGTAGAGAACTGTTGCACATGGAAATGGTCGAGAGCTTCGAGCTTGGTCCGAACATGATCGTGACCCTGGCCGTGAGTCATCCCATGGTGGTCGACCGGCTTATCGAAGAGCCCATGCACCGTAAGAGGTGAGCCCCATCGTTCCGGGCTGCTCATGATTGAGCAGACACGGGTGAGATCGGTGCGAAAGGCAAGAATCATAAGGTCGCCCATGACCTGGATGAACTCGTCCCGGGACATTGCCTGCCACGGCTTGGAGGGAGGCGCAATCCTGAGCTTGTCGATCTCTGATTGACGCTTGGTTACGCGTTCGATCTGTCGCTCTACGGTCCTGATGGACTCCATATACTCGTCGAGCTTTCCCCGGTCGGTCATTCCAAGGCCGCGGTCGAGGGACTTGGCATCACCCATCACGAGGTCGAGTACGCTTCCATGTTCCTGATGCTCCTTAACGGCAAACAGTCGATTAAATACAGTCTGCGGATCGCGCAGGGACCTTGCGACATGTCCATGGCCATACCATGAAATGTTGTCGAAATACACGGACTCACGATTGTCCTCGTAAGGATTACAACTCAGTTCAAGCGAGCGGAAGGCGGTATGCTTTCCAGCCTCTTCGGCCATGATTTGATCGATTGTCTTCTTGAGCGGGTAACCGGCGGGGGAGAGTTGATCGGGAGCTGCGCTGCTGAGCCAGCAGGCTCCAGCCTGAGCGTGACCATCTGTGCCTGCTACCTTCACACGGTCCAGCTTGGTAAACAGAGAGATGTGCTCCTGAACAGGAGCGAGAGGCTGCAAGCTTGGCGAGAGGGTGAAGTTTTCTCCTTCGTCCACTGGATGCCAGGCTCTCTGCACGACGCCATTAGGGATGTAGAAGAAACCTGCACGGACTGGAGGTCGAACCGGCGAGGTCCCTTTTGCCAGGCTGCGGGTCTCCATGATCTCCAGCAAGGGCAGGGCTAGGGTAGCCCCGGCGCCACGGAGGACGGCCCGGCGAGAGAGGGAGGGGCGCTTCAGGATCATGGCTTTTTAGGAGATGGGGCTAACTGGTTGGTCTTGTGCATGAAAGGATAACTGGTGGCGATCTCAGAGACAACGGTGGAAAACTGACCCTTTTTCGCCATGGCGTTCCGAACAATTTTATCCAGTGCTGGGTTATCGGTGATATCGATCTCCCGACCCAGCGCGTAGGCTAGGAGGTGCTCGCTGAAGGCCCTGATGAACCACTCAGGGTTTCCGAGAAGGATGTCCTTGAGGCCGATTACGTCCTGGAACCGGGCTTTCCCGTAGAGGGTTCCGCTGGCATCAATGGGGAGCCCGGATCGGTAGGTATCGCGCCAGCGCCCAATGGCGTCGTAGTTCTCCAGTGCAAATCCCAGAGGATCGATCTTCTGGTGGCAGGAGACGCAGCTCTCATTTTCCTGATGAGCTACAAGACGCTGCCGCAGAGTCAGACCTTTAGCTTCAATAACGGCGTCGTCCTGTTCGATTTCCGGAATGATATCCGGAGGGGGCGGCGGAGGTTTGTTGAGAATAACGGTGGCGACCCATGCCCCGCGCCGAATGGGACTGGTTCGAAGAGGCTCCGAGGTCATGGTCAGAGCGGCGGCAGAAGTGATTACCCCCCCCTCCCTGCGGCTTTCCAGGCTACGGCGGCTGAAGCGTTGCGAGCCGGTATTGAATCGGTTGCGATTACTCTTGTTGCGGAAAGGGATGGTGTCTTTGTACCACGATGCCATTTCATCTGACCGATAGGAGTAGTTTGAGTCTACCAGCAGCATGATGGAGCGGTCCTCCACCATTATGCTTTCGAAAAGAAGGAGTGGCTCGGCCATGGTTTGTAGCCCGAATTTCCACTGTTCGCACCCAATGCGGGAGTAATAGATCTGGAAGCGGTCAAAATCTGGAACTGCTGTGATCAGCTGGTCGAGACGGAGCCACTGGCGGGCAAAGTTCTCGGCGAGAGCCTTGCTCTTGGGGCTTTCAAGCATTCTGGTTACATGGGCTGCGTAAACTTTAGGCTGGCTGAGATCCCCGCTCCGCGCACTTGCGATAAGTTCTTCATCGGGAAGCGTGCTCCAGAGAAAAAAGGAAAGACGAGTCGCGAGCTCATAGGGGCTCAGGGGTTCCTCCGCGGCGGCATTTCGCTTGCGTTCGGTTAGGTAAAGGAACCGAGGGGAGGCGAGGACCGCAGCAGTCGCGCTTTTCATCGCTTGCGGGTAGTCGCCGTGCCGGGAGACTTCCTGCATCACAAAGTTCACGTAACGTTGCAGGGTAGGATCGTCGATTGCGGAGCGGAAGGCCCGCTCGAGGAAGGGCCGCAGGCGCTGTTCCGTAATGAGGCGCCAAGCCGTATGTTCCTTTTCTCCGGGCGCGCGGTAGAGGGTGTCAGTCAGGGCGGAATAGCCGTCGAATTCGCGAGCATTCACGATGGAGCGCCCAAGTTTGAGAAAGCTTTCGAGTAGAATAGGGGAAACACTGAGCTGATCCCCCTGGTTGTTGAATCCGTGCTCAGCCTGCAGGTCGATGGCGAAGGGGTTTACCCCGGTGAGAATATGCTGTTCGATCTGGTTCTTGCCGAGGGCCCGGTTCGAAACCTGTATGGTGTCAGGGAAGCGTCCGGAGCCAGGGTTGAAGTAGCCCCGGCTGCGAATGACCTTTTCGGGCAGGGGATAAAGGTCCCCCTTTAGCTCCAGCAGATCTTTTACCGCATTGTTATATTCATAGCGGTTGAGGCGGCGCATAACCACGGGTTTGAGGCGGCCTGAATCCCGGAGGTGTTGCTCAAGGTATCCATTGAAGAGTGCCGCGAGCTTGCGGCGCTCCTCCTCCGTTGGCTGCTTGGCATCCTTGGGTGGCATTTCCTGGAAGGTGGTGGTTTCCGCGGCCTTTCCAACAAGCTCGATGCGGGAGAGAAAGTCCTGACCGGAGGCTAGTTCCTTCAGATTGACTTTGCCCTTCACCTTTCCTTTTTCGCCATGGCAACCGTAACAGTAGGTCGCCAGGATAGG
This sequence comes from Roseibacillus sp., assembly GCA_029242545.1. Taxonomy (GTDB): domain Bacteria; phylum Verrucomicrobiota; class Verrucomicrobiia; order Verrucomicrobiales; family Akkermansiaceae; genus Roseibacillus_B. The sequence continues at coordinate 22,831 of JAQWTV010000001.1, read as the reverse complement.
CCTCATTTCCTCGAGGGTGACGGTGAGCTTTGGAGCGAGGACTTCTGGAAATTCCTTGGTCTCAGCTCCTGGGGGCTCGGGAGGGGCGAGGTTGATTACCTTCAGGAAGTCAAGCCCGAGGAGGTATCGGGATTTTTGGAAGGTAGAAGCCTTGGGATTTGCGCCGATTAGTTTGAAGGTCAGTTTGTGTTCTCCGCGAGTGAGTGGGAGCTTTCCCAGGTCTAGGGGCGGAGCGATAGAGACCTTTGGGTTGTAGAGGTCAATCCCGCGGCTGACGATCTTGCCGTCGAGGGCCACGGAGAAAATGCCGTAGTCGGGAGCGAGGGTCATCTGGGCCGAGACCTCATAGATCCCGGCTTCCTCGATGCGAAATTCGGTGGCCATTTCCTGTCCGGGCTCTCCATCCCACAGGAGGTGGGCACCTCCGCGCCATTCCTCGCCAAAATTTCTCATTCCCTGTGTGCGGGATGTGCCGCGCTTGGGCAGGAGTTCACCCTCAAGGATTCCGTCAACGGGACCCCTTGCTTCACGGCCACGCACACTGTGGTAATCAAATGGGGCGCAGAATGCCGGACCAATGGTGCCCAGCAGGAACGCTAAGGAGATGGGTAACCTCATGATGGAGCAGCTTTAGATACTCCCCTTCTGGCCAGACTTGTCGAGTCGGTAATAGGTTGATGCAGTCGCAGCTTGGAATGACTGGCAGGGTTAGGAGGAGGCTACTGGGCCGTCCAGCCCCCGTCTACGCTGAGCATGCTTCCGGTGGTATAGCTAGCTGCCTCACTGGCGAGATAGAGTGCTGCTCCCTGGATCTCGGGGAGGTTGCCCCATCTCCGAAGAGCGGTTCGATCGACGATAAACCGCTTTGCTTCTTCAGAGTCCGCGAGAGGGGCGTTCATCTCGGTGAGAAAGGGCCCTGGGCAGATGGCGTTGACCAAGATTCCGGTGTCAGCCAGTTCAAGAGCAAGGCTGCGGGTGAGCTGGCTAACGGCGCCTTTGCTCGAGGCGTAGGGAGTTCGCTGGGGAACTCCTACCAGTCCAATGGCACTCGAAAGGTTGATAATTCGCCCCCAGCCGGTGGCCCTCATCAGTGGAATGGCCGCCTTACAGCAGAGCCAGGTCCCGGTCACATTGATTTTCATGAGCTCCTCGAACTGTTCGAGGGTGATGTCATCGATCGCCCCTCTGGTGTTGATCCCCGCGCTATTGACTAGAATGTCGAGGCTGCCAAACGACCTTGTGGTCGAGGCGATCATTGACTCGATCTGCTCCGGAGCAGTGATGTCAGCCTCTAGTCCGAGGGCCTTGCCCCCGTGGTCAGCTGCAATTTCGGCGGCAGCACTCTTCGCCTCGTCTCCATGCCGACTGGCTAGCACGACTGAGGCCCCAGCAGAAGCTAAGCCGTCCGCGATGGCTTTGCCGAGTCCCTTTGAGCCCCCAGTGACGAGAGCTGTGCGCCCGCGGAGATCGAAGAGCTGGATGCCCGGATAGGCCATGATGGACTTGCTCAGGATTGTAACACTCCGGCTATCCGGACTGCCTTGTTTTCAAGAGCTCAGTCAGGAACTGGTTTTGGCGAGAGCTTGGTCGAGGTCGGCCAAGATATCTTCGATGTTCTCGATGCCAACCGACAGACGAATCAATTCGGGAGTGATTCCGCCCGCGGCCTGCTGCTCTTCGTTGAGCTGTGAATGAGTGGTGGTTGCCGGGTGGATGGCAAGAGACTTTGCGTCTCCAACATTGGCAAGGTGTGAATGCAGCTGGAGGGCCTCAATAAAGTCTTTCCCTGCGTCGGCACCACCCTTGATGCCAAAGACCACCATGGCACCTCCTTTACCCCGGATATATTTTTGATTTTTCTCGTGCTCTGGGCTGTCTTCCAAGCCGGGATACCTGACCCATTCCACTGCGCTATGGCTCTGCAGGTGTCTCGCTACTGCAATGGAGTTTTCACAGTGGCGCTCCATGCGGAGTGGCAGGGTTTCGATGCCCTGAAGGAAGATCCAAGCATTATCAGGTGAAATACATGCGCCGAGATTGCGCAGTGGAACTGTGCGCATGCGCAGAATGAAAGCGAGGGGGGACAGTTCCGGGGGAAGGTCATGCCCCCAGCGCAGCCCGTGATAGGAAGAGTCCGGAGTGTCATAGAGCGGGTGCTTTCCTGCGCCCCAGTTGAACTGACCAGCATCAACCACAACGCCTCCGATTCCTGTGCCGTGGCCACCGAACCATTTGGTAAGAGAGTGCACGACGATATCGGCACCGTGCTCGATGGGCCTGGTGAGGTAGGGAGTTGAAAATGTCGAGTCTACGATTAAGGGAACTCCACAAGCTTTGGCGTGCTGCGAGATAGCCTCTAGATCAGCGACTTCAAGCGCGGGGTTAGAAACGGTCTCCGTGAAGAAGGCCCGGGTATTTTCATCCGCGGCCCGAGCAAACTCGTCGGGGTCCTGCGAGTCAACGAACCGCACTTCGATACCAAGAGCAGGGAGGATGTCGTTGAACTGGGTGTAGGACCCACCGTAGAGATTACGGGCGGAGACGATGTTGTCGCCTGCTTGGGCGAGGTTGATGATCGAGTAGAATACCCCGCTCGTGCCGGAGCTGAGGGCAAGGGCTCCGAGCTCATGTGCCCCCTCCAGAAGTGCGACCCTCGATTCAAGGACCGCTTGAGTGGGGTTCATAATCCGGCTGTAGATATTGCCGAGTTCCTTCAGTGCGAAAAGATTCGCGGCATGCTCGGTGCTGTTGAAGACAAAGGATGTCGTCCGGTGAAGGGGAACGGCACGGGCATTCGTGGAGGGGTCCGGGTCCTGACCACCGTGGAGGCAGAGTGTTTCTATGTTCATGAGGGAGTGTCGTTTGCCTCGGCAGATCCTTTGCCGGGCTTGTTTGGGGCGCGGATCCTCAGACCCTGAGGGCTTTGCGTCAACCCTGCTCTTGACTAGAGATGGGGTTTTGAAGCTGAAAATTGCTGGATTTCGCTCGGAAAACGGGGGAGTCGGCCAAGCATTCTACCTGAGTCGACTCAATCAGAGATCGTTGCCAGCTATTTGCTCCAGACGCTCGCTGAGCTCCTGGACCAACTCCGGGTGCTTGCCCCAAAGGTTTGTTTTCTCCGAGGGATCGGCGGAAAGGTCGTAGAGTTGGCCCTTCGGCCCTCCCTTCTCCGGGCGGATTCGCTTGGGGTTTGAGAACCCGCCGGAGCCTAGCTGATTGATCAGTTTCCATTTTCCATCCCTGATCAGCATGGCGCCACTACCAGCTTTCATGACGATGGGCATTCTCGGCGGGTGCGCCGCGGAGGGATTGGTGAGAGCTGGGAGGAAGCTCTGACTGTCGAGAGCTTTGCTAGCTTGCAACTCGGTGTTGGTCAGATCTGCAAAAGTAGCCATCAGGTCGGTAAAGCAAATGAGACGGGAGGAGACGGAGCCCGCCTTGACCACCTTAGGCCATCGCAAGAGGAAGGGCATCCGGTGACCGGCCTCCCACGCATCCGCTTTCATTCCCCGGAGCCCTCCTGCCGCGTCATGTCCGAATCGTTGGACGTCCGCATCGTACCAGACCGGACCATTGTCAGAGGTAAAGATGACCATGGTGTCGGAAGCGAGCTTCCGCTTCTCCAATGCTTGCAGGACTTTGCCGACCTCAGCATCCACCATACTGCAGAACTCCCCATACATTCCTGCCCCCCCTCTGCCCTTGAATTCCGGGGAGGGAAGCCAGGGGGTATGAGGAGCAGGGTAGGCAAGATAGAGAAACAGGGGCGCGGAGTCTGAGGGCTGATGGTTGTTAATCACGGAAATTGCCTCTTCAGTGAAACGGGGGAGAACCTCAGCGAGCTTGAGGTCCGGGGAAATGCCCCCGGCCCGCCAAAATGCGCCCTGGATTCGGGACCATCCCTCGCTTCCGTTGGCCCTGATGGAGCTTGTCGGCGGCTGAACTGCCCGTTTGCCGCGGATATAGAAATATGGAGGAATGTCTGTTGAGGCCCTGATCCCAAAGAACGAGTTGAACCCAACGTCAACTGGTCCGCCAGAAAGGGGCTTTTCGTATCCCTCCTCTTTGAATCCCAGGTGCCACTTTCCTACCATGGCGGTGTTGTAGCCCTTGTTCTTGAGGAGTGAGGCAATGGTAAGCTGCCCGGATTTTATGGAGGGCTGCCTGCGCCATGCGGTGGTGTTGGCCCGAAAGGGATATCGACCAGTCATAAGGCCGTACCGGGAAAGGTGACACAAGGGCCCCGGGGCATGGGCATCGGTGAAATGCATTCCCTCCTCGCTAAGCTTATCGAGGTGGGGAGTGGGAATCTTGGAATCAGAATTGTAGGAGCCCAAGTCGCCGTATCCCATGTCGTCCACAAGGATTATCAGGATATTGGGTAGCGTGGTTCTGGAAACCACGGAGTCCACGCTAGCGGAGAGGAAGACTAAAATAGTGATGAGGTAGCGCATGGCGAAAGCTGGAATCAACGGGGAAGCCAGATGAGATCGGCCCACGGAGGGGTGTCATTTTTCGTAGTCGTCCCATTCCGAGTCGACCCACTCGTGACAATAGTAATGAGCTGGTCGAATAGCTCCTTTTCAACATTACGGTTTTGGAGGAGAACATTGCGCTTCTCTCCCGGATCAGTATCGAGATTATAGAGTTCCCGCTGCTCGGCCTTTTTCCCGCTTTCCATGATCAGCTTCCAGGAGCCCTGACGAATGGCAAAGCGACCATTGGCGGCATGATGAATGACGGGAGGCCGGGTCGAAGGTTGTGCTTTCCCGCCATGCCAGGCTGCGCGAAAGCTAATACTGTCCTCCGCTGCGTCTCCGGGGAGCGGTTGGTTAAGAATGTCGGCGAAGGTAGCGAGGAGGTCAGTCTGGCAAATCGGTCCAGTCCAGTGAGTTCCGGGTTTCACTCTGGCAGGCCAGCGGAGAAAGAAAGGCACCCGGTGGCCGCCTTCGTAGATAGAGCGCTTGCCCCCGCGATACGGGCCGGCGCTGTGATGGTTGAATTTCTTGATGCGCTCTTTCCAAGTGTTCTCCGGCCCATTATCGGAGGTGTATATTACGATCGTGTTTCTGGTGAGTTTTTCCCGGTCGAGGGTGGCGAGGATCCGCCCCAGATGCCAATCTGTTTCGATCATGAATTCGCCGTAGGCACCTGCGCTTCCCCGACCCCGGAACTGCTTCAGCGGGATCACCGGCTTGTGCGGTGAAGTGAGGGGAAGATAAAGAAAGAGGGGACGAGTGCCCCGGGCTTCTTCCGCGACGGACTCAATCCATTTGATTGCGCGGTCGGTGAAACGGGTAAGGCATAAGGAATCGACGAAATCCGGGGCCACTTCCATGAGCCCCTCGGCCTGCTCCGCGTGATAGGGGGGTGCGATGCGATAGTCCGAGAGCGCAAGATGATTTGCTTTCTTCCTGGTCCATCGTGAAGGGGGCACTTTGGCGAAACGGCCCTCAAACCATGCCAATACGCCGTAATTCATGGAGGCAGGGATTCCCCAGAAATAGTCGAATCCCTTGTCTAAAGGCATATCTTGAACTGGAAGAGACCAGTCTCGATTCTCAGGGGTGCCCGGGAAATCCATGCCCAGATGCCATTTGCCAACCATCGCTGTTTGGTAGCCGTTACGGCGCAGGAAGGAGGCCAGGGTTGCGCGCCCTTTTGGGATCAAGCAAGGGTGCTCTGCCCCGAAAACGCCTCTCTTCAAGGTCGTTCGCCAGCTGTATCGCCCTGTAAGCAATCCATAACGGGAGGGCGTGCAGACGGTATCTGAGCAATGAGCGTCGGTGAAAGTCATGCCCTCCCGGGCTAGGCGATCCTGATGAGGAGTCTTGAACTTTGCCTGCGCGTTCAGGCAACTGGAATCTCCGTATCCCTGGTCGTCAGTGTATATGATGACGATGTTAGGTTGGGGCGCAGACTTCGCTAGAGAGATGGCTCCAAGACCAAGTAAAACAATCAGAGCGGTGAGTTTCATATCTCCTCGAATGTCCCGCAGGCAATCTTCAGGGCAGCAGCTCTCCTAGTTTTCCTGTTCCACGATCCCATGCGCCTTGAGAAGGGGAATAAGATTAAGATCGCTCCATCGTGTTCCGGATAGGTGAAAGAGCCAGCGTCGGGCTTCCTTCCCGACAGGATCCTTGGTCTTGGCAATTTCAATGAGAGTCCGGACGACCTCTACGTCCCGACTAAATGCGAGCGTCTCTACCGCCGTGATTCGCGCATCATCGGAAAGACTTTTGGAAAGGGCGCGTTTGCGGAGATCGAGAATGGCCGCACTAGGCCGGAGACGCCAAGTGATTTTGGCGAAAGCCTCAGGCCACTCGAGCGCGGCAGAAACACCTGCCAAGGTCTTTAACCTCGACCAGATGAGGTCCTCCGCGCCTTCGGAGGCAAGGCCACACGCCTCAAGATAAGTGGGGTCGCTCGCGCTGCATCGGCGAAGAAAATAACTTACAGAGGTCGCTTTTTGCTGGGGGTTGGCATCGCGCAAGGAGAGGACAACCTCCCGCCGGACCGCGGGGCTTGGTTCGTCAGCGTAAAACTTACTGAGTAATCCTCCAGGGAGTAGCATCGCCCCTCCTCCCAGAAAGTCTTCGCCCGCGCTCCGCAGGGAACGAAACGCGAGAAGGCGAGTTGAGGCATCCGAGCTTTCAAGAAGCCCGCGCGCAAGACGCTTGCCCTCGGCCCCAAGGTAGGGGAGCGCCCAGACGGCCCGTGCCTGAATGTATCCATCGTAGTGTCCGAGCATTCCCCGGACAGCTGGGAGAGCTTTTTCTCCGGCGGCACGCAAGATTTCGAGGCCCGAGAGCCTCACATTCTGGGCGGGACTGGAGAGAAGTGTAACGGCGCGCTTGATTGCCCCTGCAGGCAATGGTTGCGGTGTGGAACGGAAGCCCTTTGGCGCAACCCGGTATATTGTGCCTGCGGGTGGTAAGCGCTTCTCTCCGGAGAGAGGGTTTTTCAGGGTATTGGTAGTGGCCAGATATAATGCGCCATCGGCACCGACCAGAATATCGATTGGATGAAATCCCTCAGGGGTTCTCGATTTCAGCAGGGAGAAACGCTCAAGCTTGAAATTAGACTTTTCCGTGACGGGGAAATATCCAAATACCTCCCCTCGCTCAGCATCACAACTTGCCAGAAGCCCGGCATACCTTTTAGGGAGAGAGCCGTTTTCATAAAAACACATCCCGCGGGGTGAGCCCCTCTCGTAGGTGTCCCCGGCCGGAAGAGTTCCCGGGTCCCACTGCCGCCATTCAGCGTCAGAGTCTGGCTGGTCTGGACGCTGATCTATTTGCCAAGGTCGGCGACCATTCGGAGAGCAGAACCCCAGGAAGCCTCCTTCCATGAGCCAGGTGATTCGGCATGATCCCGTATCACTTTGATCATTCTGGAACATATCTCCGAAAGAGGTAATCGCCTGCCCCACGCTATGATTGAAGCCATGTCCCACGATACGAACTCTGGACCCGTCCGGATTGACGCTGGCGGCGAAACCTCCGACCCAGACCTTCCCGTCCCCGCTAGTCTGGTTGGCAAGGTCGCGGGGGTTCTCGGCCTTCTCCCGCCCGCCATCCGCGGACAGTCCTTTTATTACGAAATTCACTCCGTTCCTGTCCTTAAACTCCGCCCCGCTGCGACCATGCCCAAAGTGCCATCTGCCATCCGGACCTCCGACGATCTCCTGTAGGCTTCCAGAATTCTCGCCGCGCTCGAATCCACTGAGGATATTCTCTCGCTTATCTATTTCCGGTTCGAAGATGAGATTCTCATTAGTATCGGTATAAACCGTTAAATGGGGAGGGTTGAAGGCGAGCACCCTGTTTCCAAAGACACTGATTGCGAGAGGTCCCTTCAGTGCTTGGTCTTCGATGAACACGTGCGACTTGTCGGCGCGACCATCGCGGTTCTCATCCTCGAGGACAATGATTCGGGAGGCGCTCGGGTGCTCTGCGGTAGGGCGGCTTTCTGCAACCCAGAGCCTCCCCGCACTGTCGGTGTCCATGCTCAAAGGCGGCCCCACCATTGGGCCTTCTGCCCAGACCGAAATCTGGAGGTCGTTGGGTAGAAGAATCTTGGCAGCAGGATCTGCCTCTGGTCGCTCCACTTGCTCAGGCTGCCGTTCTTTATCAGCGGCATCCGTGGTAGCGGTTCTGGTTGTGGGAGAGCCGCTCTTATCGGGTGCCGGGGCTGGTCGAACCTTCGCTCCGGCACCCTTATTAAAACCCGCCTCTCTTTCTGTCTGAATTTTGGCGGAGGGAAGATTTTTCCAAGCTACGGGATCGGGTATCTTTATTCGTTTAACCCTGCCTTTCTTGTCGAGGTTGACATTGAGTTCCTCTTCGGTGGGACTTTTTGAAAGCACGCCTTCTGCGGGAACCTTCATCCCCGCGCTCCAGATGATGGCGTTGAGCACAGCCTTACGGACCCCGTCTACCGCCCAGCTCTGGTGATAATGTCCCCCCACGAAACCTATTCCTCGACCACCCTCGGGTCGCTCGTATCCCCACATCAGGGTTTGTTGCTTACCCAGTCCATCGACGCCATTTTTGTTCCACATGTTGATGTAGCGGTGCATGTTCTTGCGGGTGGGAACAGCAGTGAAGAGGTCTAGAACTTTGTCCCGATCCTCCACAAAGCGCATATGGTAATACCACTCATCGAGGCAGGTCACTTTTTCGGGCACGCCGTTGCTGATTTCGTGGCCCTTCATGATGGCCAGATCCGCGACCCAGTGAGGATTTACTGACCACCCACTTTCCATGGCGCCTCCAATCCAGGGGCGGTAATATTTTTCGCCGATCTCCTTACTGGGGTGAACAGCATAGTGCATGAAAACCATGCCAACGCCTTTCTTGGCAAGAGTATCGAGAAATTCCCACTGCCCACCATGAGCGCTGACGTGGTCGGCGTAAATGACGATAGTGTCGGCGCTTTCTACGACCGCCTTATCCTCCTTAGGCCAGTCCGCACGAACAACCGTAGCTTTCACTTTCAGTCCGCTCTGCTCGTTGAGGGCTTTGGCGAGGAGAGTGCAGCCTGCGTAGAATTCGTGTTCACCGGGGCCGTGGCTTCGATTTCCTGCAATAAAGACGATGTGTTTAACTTTTTCCTCTTTCCTGTCGGACATGAGAAGAGGGCAAAGCAGCGAGAGGAGCAGAGGGATGATGAGAGCAAGACGTTTCATGGATGTTTCTTTGGAAGGGCGGAGATTGATGGGATCCGGGGTATTCAGGATTCAGGATAGAAATTGGTCACGAGTAGGAAGATCCTTAAGAGGAGGGGTAGGTCCTAGGCAATACCCAATTCATGCCAGCGCCCCCTGGAGCACTTTTCCATGAACATCGGTAAGACGAAAGTGTCGGCCCTGATATTTGTAGGTGAGGCTCTCGTGATCGATGCCGAGAAGGTGAAGAATAGTTGCGTGAAGATCGTGAATATGGACCGGATTCTCAGCAACGTTGTAACTGTAGTCGTCCGTAGATCCGTAGGTAGTTCCCGCCTTGCACCCGCCGCCAGCCATCCACATCGTGAAACAGCGCCCGTGATGGTCCCTCCCGAAGTTGCCGGCGTTGAATCTCCCCTGGCAGTAACTTGTGCGACCGAATTCGCCACCCCAGATCACAAGGGTGTCATCCAGTAAGCCGCGATTCTTCAGGTCAGTGACGAGTGCGGCGGAGGCCTGGTCGGTCTCTCGGCACTGATTCTTGATGCCTCCAGGTAATCCCCCGTGCTGGTCCCAGCCCTGATGGTAGAGCTGAATGAATCGAACATCTTTTTCGGCCAGCCGTCTGGCGAGGAGACAGTTCGCTGCAAAGGATCCTGGTTTCCTTGCGTGTTCGCCATAGAGCTTAAAAGTGCTTTCTGGTTCATCCGAGAGGTCAGTTACCTCAGGGATCGACCGTTGCATGTTGAAGGCCATTTCGTATTGGGCGATCCGGGTTTCGAGGGCAGGGTCTCCCGTTTCTTGAAGCTGGATCTCATGAAGATCCCGGAGGTGGTCGAGGACCTTTCTGCGGTTTGTCCGGTCGATGCCCTCTGGACTGTTGAGGTAAAGGATCGCATCCTTGTCAGCCCGAAAGCGGACTCCGTCATGCTTTCCAGGAAGAAAGCCACTGCCCCATAGTCTTGATACCAGCGGCTGGCCCCCCTTGTTCTTGGTGACCATGACCACGAAGGAGGGTAGGTCGCTGTTCATGGATCCGAGACCAAAATCGAGCCATGCTCCCATACTCGGACGCCCCGGAAACTGCGACCCGGTTTGCATGAAGGTCACCCCGGGGCCATGGTTGATGGCCTCGGTGTGCATGGACTTGATAAAGCAGATGTCATCGGCGATGCCCGCAATATGAGGGAGAGTATCGCTGTTGACCCAGGATCCGGAGTCACCGTGCTGCTCCATTTTGAAGGGAGTGCCTACCAGAGGCAGGCTGGCTTGGTTTCCGGACATCGCGGTGAGGCGCTGTCCCATACGGATGGAAGCAGGGAGCTCCTTGCCAGCGTCCGCTTTCAGCCGGGGCTTCCAGTCGTAAAGGTCAATCTGAGAGGGGCCGCCTGCTTGAAAGAGAAAGATGACTCTCTTCGCTTTTGCAGGAATTGCGTTGGGTAGTGGTCCTTTTTGGGGTTTTTCTCCGGAGACGAGATCTGCGAGGGCAAGAGAACCAAGGCCCATTCCGAAAGACTGCAAGGCCTTCCTTCGGCTGAGGCCGATTGGGCTCTCAAAGCCGCTGCATGCAGGTGAGTGAATCGTGCTCATCGTTTGGAAACAGCCTCGTCGAGGTTCATGATTGTATTGATTAGAATGGCCGCAGCAGCGACTTCATGTGGAGGAAGCCCCTTCGCTTCAGGATGGGCTCCGATTCCGAGGAACCCCTTGGCCTGTCCCGGGTTGGCCTTGTAGTGGGCAAGCTGCTCCGCATGGAGCTTGAGCAGGACCTTCCGTTCCCTGTCCCCGGGAAAGCGACTCGTGAAAGAACGGAATGCTTCGTCAACTAGAGAGGCAGGGGAGTCTGGATGCTTTTCAAGGAGTTTGGCCGCCATCACCCGGGCTGCTTCCATGAATTGTGGTCCGTTTAGCAGGACAAAAGCCTGCAAAGGGGAGGAGGTGACTTCGCGCCGCACCCGGCAGACATCCCGTTTCGAGGCATTGAGCGTCATCATCACAGGAGCGGGCCCGGTTCGTTTCCACCAAGTGTAAACGCTACGACGGTAGAGGTCCTCACCTTTCCCGGGATTTGAAGGCTTGAATGAGACCGCAACCTCGTAGGGTTTGACGGAGGGGCCCCCGGACTTTTTGACTAGCAGGCCACTCAGGGCGAGAACGTTGTCCCTGATCATTTCCGCGGAAAGGCGCTCGGTGGTTCCTCGTCCAAGGTAGACATTTTCGGGATCTGTCTCCCGGCTCTCTCCGAGGGCGATGGAACTCTGTCGATAGGTGGCAGAGAGAACGATCCGCTTGATGAGATGGTGTAGATTCCAGTCACTCTGGATAAAGTCACGTGCAAGCCAGTCTAGCAATTCGGGGTGGCTGGGAGGCTTGCCCTGGCTGCCGAAGTCTTCAGGAGTACGGACCAGGCCGTTACCAAAGAATAGTTGCCAGTAGCGATTGACGGTAACCCGTGCGGTAAGGGGGTGATCCGGGGAGGTGAGCCAGCGGGCGAGCCCGAGGCGATTGCGTGGTTGGTCCTCGGGAAAGGGGGGAAGGACCGCGGGAGTGTCAAAGCCGACGGGCTCACCCCGCGAATGATAGAGGCCCCGGTCAAGGATGTAGGACTGGCGGGGTTGCTCCAGCCTTCTCATCACCATGATTTCCCGGATAGGCTCGATCAGGGAGCGCTTTGCGTCACGAGCACTTTGGAGGTTTTGAAGTTCGCTAATGTAAGGTGGGTGCGTGGTCGAGAGAAAGTAGTGCCGCAGATTTTTCCGCAACTGTGGTCCGATTGATGTCAGCGGGGTTCTCAGAGCCTGCAAGAGGCTCTGGTCATCGTGAAGCTGGGCGACTTCGATGGCGGTTAGCTCTCGCTTGAAGACGTGGAGTTCATCAACCTTGCCCTCTTTAAATCCCACGTCGCGAAAGCGTTCACCAAGGCGGAGGTCGGGGTCTCCCCCTCCCTCGATGTTCTTGGTCAGCTTGTCACGGACGATTGTTGACGGCATGGGCTTTCCATCCAGCCAGAGGCGGAGGCCCTTGGCGGAGCTCGACCCGTCGTAGGTCACGGTAAGATGATGCCAAGAATTGGGAGGAAGAGGGTTTTTGGCGGTGACCCGGATTGAATTACCGGGATCGAAGTGAATGAGTGCGGCACTCGGCTTTCCATCAAGGAGAAGAAGTTCGTAGCCCCGGCTTGCCGCATCAGTCCAAGCCTTGGATCGGCGCCAGATGACCGCGCGATCGAATTTTTTCGGGGTATTGATCCACATGCCGATAGAGAACGCCTGGGTCCGGCGAAAGGCTCCAGCTCCCTGGACGTGAACCGCGTCGTCGCCGGTAAGCTGCAGCCCCTGACCCTGAACGGCTTCAACGGACTTGTTATTACCACTTGTTTTGGTGGGCTTGTCCTTGCGAACGCGGTCGGGAAGATTTCCTCCTTGGCGGCCATCGAAGGAGACATGGGCCTCAAGGCCTGTCCACTGGAACTCAGTCGGGCGATTCATGAGCCATTTGGTGAAAGAATCCTCAGCGTTGGCGCTCTCCGCGGCGAGAGCCTTGATTGATTCTGCTACGGCCGCCTCTTTTTCTGCGATCTGGCTGTCCTGCTCGTCGGAAGTAAGGAGCATGGTCGGAGTTGGGATTGATGGGGTGAAGTAGGAATAGAGTCCAGCTTCATCGATGTTGGCAAAGAAGGAGCTCAGGCTGTAGTAGTCCTTCATCGTGATAGGATCGTACTTGTGATCGTGGCATCTTGAGCACTCCAGAGTGAGTCCGAGGAAAGCGGTTCCGAAGGTATGAAGCCGGTCGACAACATACTCCACCCGGAATTCCTCGGGGACGCTACCTCCCTCGACCTTCTGGGGATGGAGCCGATTGAACGTCGTTGCCTGAATCTGGTCCTTGGTAGCGTTGGGTAGGAGGTCGCCGGCCAGTTGCTCCGTAATGAACTGGTCGTAGGGCATATTTTCCCCGAACGCTTTGATGACCCAGTCTCGCCATGGCCAGACGAAACGATCCCGATCAACCTGGTAACCGTAAGTGTCCGAGTAGCGCGCGACGTCAAGCCATTCACTCGTCATACGCTCAGCGTAGGCCTCGGACGCAAGAAGCCGGTCGACAACCTGCTCGTGGGAGTTTTGGGACTTATCCGAGAGGAAGGTATCTAGCTCGGTCAGGGTTGGGGGGAGCCCGGTGATGTCAAATGTTACCCGGCGCAGCCAGCTTCTACGGGAGGTTTCCGGGTTTGGCGCGAGACCTGCTCTTGTAAGTTTTTCTGCGATAAAAGGGTCGACCGGATTACTGCCCCATTTCAGAGGCTTATTGTCTGGCGTCTGCAACTTGGCAGGAATGCTCTTGAAAGCCCAATGCGTGTCATAGGTTGCACCCTCTTTGATCCAGCGATCCAGAAGGGCTTTCTCTTTGTCGCTCAAGCTGAGTTTTGATTCTGGAGGAGGCATGACGTCCTCGCGGTCTGAGCTCCATATGCGGTGATGCATCTCGCTCTCCTCGAGGTCGCCTGCCTTGATGCCGACATAGCCGCCGAGGTCTCTCAGTGCGTTGTCGCGAGAATCGAGCCTGAAGTCGGACTTCTGGTTGCTGGCATCCGGACCATGGCACTTGAAGCAACGATCCGACAGAATTGGGCGGATATCGCGATTAAAATCAATCTCCTCCAAAGCGGCTGCCGGAACGGCTATCGCGAAGAGAAGAATGGGTAAAATTCTCATTAACGGGGAATGGTTAATACACATCCCGAGAGGATGCCACCTCAAAGCGGAAACAGGGGGGCTTGTCTGAGCCGGGGGACAGGTAATCTGACGGCGATCGCCGGGAGGAGAGCGATTGAAGGTATTGGAGGGAGGTTCTCCGGTTCCTGGAGCTTTCCCTGGCTCCAGACCCCGCCCTGCGGAGCTTCTCAGGGTGTCGTGATGGCTCGGATCCGGAAGTAAAGGTCCATGGCGGGGTCGACGGATTCGCTGCCCCTGTATGTCACGGTCGTTGTTCCGTCGCCATTGGGGTTGTTGGAGATTTGAATGAGAGTATCGCCAGCTTCATTCCAGCTCTCCAGACCGGAGGATCTTTCGATCTGGGCACGAAATTCACCTGCGCCATCCCGCAGAGAGTGTGAAAGCTCGACGTAGGTCTGCTCTGCCAACTCTACGAGGGAAACTTCGAGCGTTGCACGAGATGAATTGGCGCGAGGATCCGAGCCGAGGAGATACTCGAGGGCGTTAGGCAGGCCGTCATTGTCGGCGTCAGCCAGCTCACCTGACAGGAGCAGATCGTTAAGTTCTTCCCCACTGAAGAACTGGGTCCGCCAGTCGCCTGGAGGGGGAGTGTCTGCTAGACCCGGAGACCCCCCGGGGTTAGCGGAGTCTCTCCAGTGAAGAGGCTCACCTCCATATCCTCCTGTTTCGGATCTTTCCAGTGAGTAGCCCTGACCGTCAGCAGCGAGGGGCCAGGGGGCGTCATCTGAATAGATCACCGTATCGGCTGCCACCAGCAGTCCGGGGCCGTCAGGAATCCCGCTTTGCTCTGGGAGAAGGATGCGCACACGCTCGCCTCCGTTGTCGAGTCTGCCCGGGTAGGGGCCATAGATCTCGACGGGGGCGGGAACATTATAGGTGCTCCGGAAAGTGGAGGGGTCGAGTTCGCTCACAATGAGAATCTCTCCAGGGAGAAGATCTGGTGCATCAACTCCGAAGATGTAGCCGACCCCGCTGATTTCTGAGCCCGCAAGAGAAACAGGGTGGGCAGAGATATTCTGAATCTCGATGAATTCGGCCTCGAAGGCCGAAGGGTGATACATCAATTCAGTGATGACGAGAGGGCCGGCAAGGGGATTGGAATTGGGCCCATCAGGGGTCGATGAGATCAGGGGTGCTACCTGAACTTCGCCCGTGGAAATCTCGTGACGCCCAAACGGGGTCCCCGCGGAGGAATCATGGAAATTGAAGCCAGCGACGTAATCGAGTCGGGCTCCAGAGGGGTCTACGGCGATGAGAAATACCTCTTCTCCGAAAGAATCCAGGGCGAAGCTGGGATCAACCCCGGGAGTGGGATTAAATTCGAGTTCCGTAAAGCTGGTAAAACCGTTGCCGGGAACAATCGCTCCAGGGGGGATTTGAAACTTTCTAGGCTGGCCGAGGTCGTCGGTCAGGAACCACCCTTCGATTGAGAGGTCTGCATCTTCCGGGTTGTAGAGTTCGATCCTGTCGACTTCTGGGGTAACCGAATTAGCAAGAATCTCGTTTACGAAAACATCCGGAAGCTCTGTCGCGTCCGGCTCTAACGTCCCTGGGGATCCGAGAAGACTGCGACTGGCGGCCCAGTTTTGTCCATCCGCGGGATTGCCAGAATTGTAGACCAGAGAATATCCGCCACCAGCTCTACGGGGCCAGGAGCTGTCGGAGCCGTAGGAAAAATCCTGGATGGTATCACCGTCCCGGCTCTGGAGAGCCAGTTGCTCACCGTCATTATCGAGTAAGAGATCAAACTCCCCTGCAACAAGGATGTCCCTGCCGAAACCATAGACGCTCCGGAAGGCGGCCAAATCCTTCACCACCACGGCCCGCTCCCCAGGATTCAGGGTCAACCCCGGAAAGATAAAATCAATTCCTTCCGTGAAACGTAATCCACTGAGTGAAACCGGACCAGACGCAGTGCTGAGAACTTCAATCCACTCGAAGGCACTGTTTTCCGTCACTGCATTTCCTAGATCGTAAGGATCATGCATGATCTCCGAAATAATGATATCGGATGTGCCCGCTGGCTCCTCATTGACAAGGTATTCTCTCTCAAGTGGGGCGCTCCAGCCAGTGCCTACCGGTGTCCGGCCCGAGCTTGTGGAATTTCCCCCGGCCGGGTCGTAGACCCTCGCGACGAGTCGGGTGGTGGCTTGCAGGGTGATCGGGCCCGTATATTCGATTCCCGCGACACCGCCGCCACCACCTTCATCGAACCCGGCTACCAGCCGTGCCTGATTGAGGAAGTCGCTGCTCCCGGTGCTCTCGTTAAGGGCATGAATGGCGAGAATATTCTGCCCGTTTCGTAGCGACCCGAGGGCGGCACTGACGTTGAAGCTTTCGAAGTTGGTTGCTGACCCGTCATCATTGGTCTGGGTGGCCGAGGAGAGGTGGGTGGGGTTAGCCGGGGCGTTGGCGGAAGTGATCTCAGTCCCGTTGAGATAGGCAACGAAGCCGTCATCGTAGCGCATCTGGAGGGTCATGAAGTTCCATGCTTCAAGGTCATTCCCCGCAACGTTGAAAGGAATGCGGATGTAGCAGCTGGTGCTGTTCGACATGGCGCTGTCGACGTCGATATTGATATATGGTTCGTAGCCGCTACTCCTTTCGTATCCGACCCCATTGGTTCCTGCCCGCCATCCGTTGGCGTTGAAAGGCTCGCTTCCGCCTCGCCATGCGGTTCCGATATTGCTGGCGGGGGCAAGGACCTGGACTGCCTGGGACTCGTCGAGAATGGTAGTCCCCTCGAGGGCCTCTCCGGTGGTCGAGGGCCTTGGATCCCGGCCATCCAGAGTGTAATAGATTTTCTGTCCTCCTCTGAGGGAGGCGGCGAGGGAAATAGTCGTGCCGGCTGGATAAGTGCCACTTGCGCGGCTGGAAGATGGACGAGGTGCGAACTGTCCGTCCATCCAGCTTAATCTTGTCGCGAGCCAATTCTTGAGGTGATTGACCTCCCCGTTGTATCCACCGAATCTTGGCTGGTCCGACCAGCGTTGGAAGTTGCGGGCCTGGGCCTCGTTGAGGGTCGCGGCCATCTGGTCAATAATGGCGTGGACATTGGCAGTGGCGAAGGGCCCGTTTCTGAGTTCGAAATAGCGGTCGATATATCTCTGCCAAAAGTTCTCATCGGTAAAAAGGCGGTTCCACCAGGGAAAGGTGAAGTAGTTTGTTCCTCCGGACCACGAGGAGGGATTGTCATCCCGGCTATCCGTCGAGTCCATCGATCGGTCGAAGTCCCAGATTGGACCATACTCGATCTTACCCCCTCGCTTTTTGTGGAAATAGGTGCTCAGGCGGAGGGCGTCAGCGTTCAGGGTGAGAACGTTAAGGAGGTGATGATCGATCCATGAATCAACGTCAATATACCGGGCGTATCCGGTGACAGGATCTGCATAGTCAGGGGCCTCGAGGGCCGCATACATGGCGTTAATATAGTCTCGGATCCAGGAAGCCTGTGAACTGGTAACCTCATCTTCTTTCGGGTAGACCCAACCAAGGGTACGGCCCCCTGCCCCGAGGCCTGAGTCTCCCGGGTCCAGTCGGTCAATCTTCAGCATATAGCCCCCCGCGACACCCGGTTCACTGTTGACGCTTGCGGGAAGGCGCTCTACCGCCACTCGGTCAGGATCCCGGGAAATTTTTTCCATGAAGGTATAGACCCCATCATAGTCGTTACTGTAGGAGAGATTCCCTCCATTGTCATTCTTGAACACCTCGACGTAGCGAGTGCGAACTGCGTAACGACCAAGCTGGTTGCTCAGCTCATAGGGAAGCCCGTTGCGCATGAGGGAGCGATCGAAGGTAGAGCGGGCGTTGAGGATCCAGTCGGATTCCTCCGGGAATCCGAAAGGAGAAATGTCCTTGTTCCGGTTTGCCTCATTCCAAGCCTCGATGCTGTAGGCCTTTTTGGGGAACCCGGTGGAGGAGGAGCCACGGATTTTCCATCCCCCTCGGGTCCCCAAGGAGTAGGGGCCATTCAGAGTTGTTCTTCCGGTGCGGGGATCTGGCTCGAAGAAGGCGAAGAAGGTGAAGGCTTTCCCATTGGCAGCACTGGTCCCACCAGAGAAACGCTCCATGATCACCACCGGGATATTGGAGCTGAAGCTCCGAGCGTCACTATTGAGCTCAATGTAGCCGTTCTCGGTGACCCGCCCCGGGGCTCTGCCAGCCTCGAAGGCCCGAGCCCGCAAGAGGGTGGAAGAGGAGATGTTTATGGGTGAGGTGTAAAGTGAAGAGGAGGTGGTGGGGATGTTCCCGTTGGTCGTGTAGCGGATCTGGGCGGCAGGGGAACTTGTGCTCAGGCTCAAGGAGAGGGACCCTGTGAAACCACGACCGGCGAGGCTGAATTCCACGAGTCCGGCAGGAAGCCCCTGATCCGTGCCGTTGTTCTGTCCGGGAGTGGCCTGCTGAAAATAGCCCGCTTCTCCCAGATTCGGATCGCTGACAACATCCGCATCAAGGCGTGGCAGGCAGAGGAGGTCGGAGCTTGTCGTGCTTATGTTGAGAAGATGGATGGCTAGAACATTGTTGGTCCCCAGCAGGGCAGTGTGTTGGGTGATATTGGTGTCCTCGAAGATCACGGCCTCGCTGTCCGAGTGGTCGCCTCCCGCATTGGAATTCCATGCCGGAGCGCCGGCAGGCCGGTTGGCGGAGGCAACCTCCGTTCCGTTGAGATATGCGATAAATCCGTCATCGTACTTCATGCGCAGGGTGAGAGCGGACAAACCCTCCGAGGTTACAAGCGAGAACGGTATCCGAATATAAACGGAAGCATTTTCGTCATAGGTCAGATCTTCAACGTCACCCTGACTTCCGAAAAGGTTCTCGTATCCGCCACTGCGCTCGTATCCGATTCCGGTGGTAGCATTCGTCCAGAGGCTGTCCTCAAAGTTGGAACTGCGCCACGAGGTTCCTATGTCACTGGTAGGAACAAGAATGCGACAGGCACTATTCTCCGGCACGAGAATTTCGGTGGAGGAAGTGCCGGTCTGAGCCAAGCCATACGAAAAGTTTTCAAATTGCTCAGGATAATCTTCGAACTCCTGCGCGGGAGTTTGTCCGTCCGGGTTAATGAGAGCGAGGTAGCCCCCTGCAGATCTGCCAAGGCGAAAGTTAGTGTGGAGCTCTCCCACTCTGCGATCCTTGCCGGAAGCAAAAATAAGAACAGTTCCTCCGACCGGAAGAACCGTCGGAGAGGGGATCTCCCATCGCGCCCGTTCAGCCGGATCATTAGTCAGGAAATAGCCCCCGAGGTCCTCGGCATTAGGACCAGAGTTAAAGAGTTCGATCCAGTCGCTCGAATCTCCGTCCTCGTCGTAGAGCGCGGATTTGTTGTCCGCCATGAATTCGCTGATCACCGGGGCGGCACTGAGGGGAAGCAGGGGTGCAAGCGCGAGAATGAGGGCGCAAAAGGTTTTTGGATTTCGCATAAGCCGAAGAGGCGGAGGGGGACAAGCACTCTACCCGATTCCGCCGAGTCTTCAATCTATAGCACTGCCTAGAATCGGGCTCCCAGAGTCGGGGTCGGGCGGGTAAATTACCTCAACCGGGGCAGAATCTTGTGAGATTGCCCGGGCCTTCGAGGGTCGAATCCTCTCAGAGCTTCGGGGGAGACCACATCGGGATTCCTCCCTGTTCCAGTTGCTGTTTGTACCAGATATGGAAGGGGCGGGTTTTGGACATGGGAGCCTTCTCGTTGACCATCAGGGGACGTGCCTCTTTCCAAAACTCGTCGTAGGCAGTGCGCATTCGTTCAATCACCTTGGGGTGCTGGGCGGCTACATCGTTCTGCTGGGCTGGGTCTACGAGCAGGTCAAAGAGCTGGTTGCCCACCAGGCGAAACCGGGCGTTACGCACTGCGAAGTTGTTCCACTGGTGCTTGTCGGGCTCAGATCCGGTTGGCCAGCGGGCCTTCTGGGAAAAGAGGTAGCGATCTGCGAGCTTGATCTTCTGGCCGAGGAGAAGGGGAAGGAAGCTACGACCTTCAACCTGATCCTTGGGGAGTGAGGCACCCGCAACCGCTGCAAGGGTGGGCAGGATATCAATATGCGCAGAAAGCTCGTTGACGTCACGGGGCGCGTATTTTCCATCCCAGCGGACGAAGAACGGGACGCGGACGCCCCCCTCGTCCACTGAACCCTTGAGTCCCTTCTGGCCTGCGTTGAAGAAAGGATGCCCCTTGGCGAGGTCCTTGCCGGGCCGGCCTCCTCCGCCTCCAGTCATGCCATTGTCCGACATGAAGATGACAATCGTATTCTCGTAGAGCTTCCATTTCTCCAGCTTGGTGAGGAGGCGGCCCATGTTCTCGTCGATGTTCTCGATCATACCATAGAAGCCGGCTTGCCTCGTCCCGAAGCCGAGGTCCGTAAAGCGCTTGGTGTTGGAAGGTGGAGCGATAAAGGGTCCGTGTGGAGCGTTGGTGGTAATGTAGGCGAAGAAGGGAGCCTTCTTATCCTTTACGGATTTGATCCATCCGAGGGCAGCGGTGAAGAAGATATCGGTGCAGTAGCCCTTGGTCTTCTCGAATGATCCATTGTGGCGAACCACTGGATCAAAATACTTGTTCCCCGGGGCGTCTGCGCAGGAGCAGTTGTAGGCTTGTCCGATTCCCCCGGCTCCGTGGATGAACGCCTCATCGAAGCCGCGCTTGTGGGGTTGATAGGGGTCTTCGTCCCCGAGGTGCCACTTTCCGAAAATTCCGGAAGTATAGCCCGCTCCCTTGAGGACCTGGGGCAGAATGGTGGCCTCCAGTGTCATGCGTTCGCGCTCAAGGATGGTGTGAGAGACTCCGTTCTTCAATGGGTGGCGGCCAGTCATGATCGCGGCCCGGGTGGGGGAGCAGGTAGGGCTGACGAGGAAGCGAGTGAACCGCGCGCTCTTGTCGTAAAGAGCATCGAGGTTGGGAGTTTGGATCCACGGGTGTCCGTGGCGGCCAACCGGGCCGTATCCCTGATCATCGGTAATGACCAGAATGACATTGGGCGCCTTGGCGTCGGCAGGGGCAGAAAGACAGCTGAGGAGGCAGAGAAGGGAGAGGAGGCGTTTCATTAGATTCAAGTTACGAGTAGAGGTGGAAGGACTTGTTCTCCAAGGAGAAAAAGCCTGCCGTGGCCTTGAGGATGTTATTTGGCATTACGGATACGGGTGAGTTCCGCCTCCAGATCGGCGGCGATGGAGGTTTTGCTTTCGATCAGGTTAGTGGCTTCCTCGGGGTCCTCTGTGAGATTGTAGAGGTGATACGGTTTCTGGAAGGGTTTGCCTCTCGGGCCCTGCCTGCCGCCTGACCCATTGCCGGCGACCAGTTTCCATGGGCCTCTCCGGATCGCAAAGATGCCGGATGCGGAGTGGTTGATCACCCCTGGCCTAGGTTTGGTCTCCGCCTTTCCCCGGGCGGCCGGCAAAAAGGAAAAGCTGTCTTGAGCGGATCCTGGGGGAACAGGTTTCCCCACGGCGTCGGCAATCGTGGCAAAGATATCGGTATGGCAGGTAACCCTTTGAACCTGCGTGCCAGCCTTGATTCCACCGTTCTTCCACTGGATGAAGAAAGGGACCCGGTGCCCTCCCTCCCAGACATCGGCCTTGGTTCCGCGCCAGTGAAGGTTGGCAGAGTGGTCTGCGGGGCGGTAGCCCTGATCCGTGTCGTTGGTAAGGTGATGATTCTTGCCGTCCTTGCGCCGATACATGAACGATCCGTTGTCACTGGTGTAGATCACCATGGTGTTCTCTTCCTGTCCTGAGTCTGCAATGGCTTCCAGCACGACTCCTATTGTGTAATCGACCTGATAGATAAAGTCCCCGTAGGGTCCGAGCTTAGTCTTTCCCTCAAAGCGTTTATGGGGCCACACCGGCTTGTGGGGGCCGGTCAGAGGAAGATAGAGAAAGTAGGGCTTGTGGGCGGCTGGATCTTGTTTCCGGCTGGTCGCTTTTTTGATGAAGGTGGCGGCTTCCGTGGCGAGGTCGTCGAGGACGTCACCGGGGTCGAAGTTGGGGTCTCGGGGGCCCGCGCGAACATACTTGGGGAAGCCAATGGCTTTCTGGGTAGTGGTGCACTTGGCCACGGCTTGGTGGTCGCGCAGGTAAACGTAGGGAACCATATCGAGAGAGGCGGCGATACCGAACCACAGCTCAAAGCCCTTTTCAATTGGGCCATTGGTGAAGGGCTCGTCGAAGATGACCTTGCCCTGTGTATTACGGGCCCACTCGATGCCAAGATGCCATTTTCCAACCATGGCAGTCTGGTATCCGTGATCCTTAAGGTAGCTGGCGATGGTTGGGCGGTCGTCTTCGATGAGCGGCTTATCGCGGGGAGGAAACAACACCCCGCTCTTCAGGCGCGAGCGCCAGCAGTATCGACCGGTCAGCAGGCCATAGCGGGTAGGAGTACAAACCGCGGAGCCGCTGTGGGCATCGAGAAAGGTTGCTCCGGAACGAGCAAGACTATCCAGATGGGGCGTAGGAATCTTGGATTGCGGATTGAGAACGCCCACGTCGCCATAGCCCATGTCATCAGCCAGAATGACTACGATGTTGGGCTTGGTGGCTGCGGCGACAGGAAAGAGAGCGAATATGAGGGCGAGGAGTGTTAACGACTTCATGGTTCAGGCTTCCACCTCAACGAACTGTTACTGGTTCCAAAAGAAGAATCTCGGTATTCTTCTCAGGCGGTCGTTCCAACGGCTTGTGGCCGCTGTCCGCGAGAAGGGATTCAGGATGCCTTCTTTCCGGAGTTTTTTCCCGGGGCCTTATTTTGCTGTTTCCCCTTGCGCCGTTTGGCACGGCGCTGTGCTGACTCCTTTTCCACTTTTTCCATGTAAGAGGCGAGAGCTCCGGGATCGCCTCGATTGAGAAAAGCTGGGAGAGCGTGGTCGTTGCTCTCCTCCATGAACGTACGGAGGCGGGCCTGCAGGCGACTCTTAACGGCCTGATGTGCCGG
>JAQWTV010000154.1 GCA_029242545.1 Roseibacillus sp. | reverse complement strand
GCAGCATGCTCTGCTGAGAACCAGCAGTCATGATCCCGGTCAATCATGTCCTCAGAATCCGTCTCTAAAACCCGTGAATTGGCACCGGTCTGGGAGAATATCTCGCACATCATGGGTAGATCCAATCCGAGTGCTGAGGCCAGGCCGAGTCCTTCAGCCAGACCAGCCGTATTAATATTCATAACCATGTTCACCAGAGCCTTCACTTTGGCTGCCTGACCGGCCGCACCACAATAACGAAGACTGAGGGAGAGGTCATCCAACAGTGCCCTGTTGGAGTTAAAAACCTCCTCATCACCACCAATCATGAGGTAGAGATTCCCTTCTCGGGCGTGGCTGATACTGGACGCCATGGCCCCCTCAAGAACAGCAGCTCCCGCCTGCTTCCCGGCATCGTAGGCCTCCTGATGTGCACCGGGCGATAGAGTTGCACAATTGATAAAGGTCTTACCACTCGCTCCCTGTAAAAGGTTGTCTCCTTCAGCAAAGTAAATTGCCCGCATCGCGTCATCGTTCGTTATTACGGTGATAATGACATCTGCGGCGGCAGTGACGCCTGCCAGCGTACTACAGTTCTCTGCCGATAACTCCTCCGCCAGAGCGGCAGAGATTTCCTTGTTAATATCGTAGACCGCGGTCACCTCGTGACCGCAGTCAATTTGCAGGTGGCGAGCCATATTGGCTCCCATGCGTCCCACTCCGACAAATGCTACTTTTTGGCTCATTGGATATGTTCTTTAGTAAGTTACTTGAATTCTGGGTAAAATGGATTGTGAGCTTTTTCCTCTCCTACGCTCGTCATCGGACCATGCCCGGGGCAGATCACCGTATGGTCCTCAAGGGTGAACAGCTCGGACCTGTTCGTTGCTAATGCGTCCTGGTAGGAGATCATTCCACCTCCCATGGATTGTGCGAAAAGAGCGTCCCCCACTATCGCGACCGGACGCTCAAGGCCCTCAATCACGTAGGTTATACCACCCGGCGAATGCCCCTTGGTAAGCCGCGTGGCAATCTGCAATGCTCCCACCGTGAAAGAGTCTCCCGGCTGGAAACGCGCTGCTCCCTCTGCTGGTTCCAACGCATTAACGTGCGTTTGCAAACTACCATTGTGAGACTCTACTGTCGCACGGTCGATGATGTGATCAAGGTGGGTGTGAGTAAGAAAGAGCTGCTCCAGATCGAGACTGAGCTCCACTACTGTCGCGATTGCCTTGCTTGCATCGGTCCCGGTATCAAAAAGCGCCGCCGCTTTCGAAGCCGGATCCCAGACAAGGTAATTGTTGACGGTCATGTCATCAAAAACCGTATTGAATTGGCGCAAACCATCAACCTCGACCGGTTCAGGACACCATGAATTCATTCCTCGCTCTACCAGGGCATCTGCATCAAGGCCCAGGGGCGAAGCGACCTGCCGGAGAGCCTTTTCCTCAAAATGACCCTCCTTGAGCTTTCCAATGGTCTCCTCCGGCACACCAGTCAGAAACTCAAGGACACCATCTGGAATCCCAGTTCCCCGAAGCGCCTTTCCAAGAACATCCTCAAAATTATCCTCCAAGGGAATACTGCTCATTGCTCAGATGTGTTCACTTTTACCAGCTTTGTGATCCGTCCAAACCGGTTCCAGTCCTGAACGTATAAGTTTCCTGAGGGATCATACGCCAGCCCATGCGGTGCGGTGAAATGCCCTGGCTGAGCCTGATTAAGAGCAACCCCGTTTTTTCCTCGTTGTCCAGAATTCGGATTCTCTCCAAGAAGCGCAACCACCTTTCCGCTCTTATCAATAATCTTCACCCCTCCAGCCAGTTCGGTTACTGCCACGACATCTCCACGAAAAGCAAGATCTGTCGGCCGCCTCAGTCCCGTGGCAGCCACTCCGATCCATTCCCCATCCAGATTCCAGTGGGTAAGACGACCATTCTCCCGGTCTGCTATCAGGATACGAGGAGGATCGAAGCGATGATCGACAGCCATGCCATGCGCAGTATTGCACTGGCCGACACCCTTCCCGCGACCGGCAAAGGTCTTGATCCATTTTCCCTCTCCATCAAACTTATGGATGAAGTTGGACCCATAACCAAGCGCCACAAAAATCGATCCATCAGGAGCAATATCCGCTGCGGTTACGCCACCCCAGCCTCCTTTCACTTCGCCAGTTTTTTCGTTTGGAATCTGGAAAACCTCTTTGCCCTGCAGAGTCATTTTCACCAGCCGCTTTCCGGCCGTATGGGAAGCCCAGATATATTCCTTGCCTGCCTCTTTCCTGATGAAAAGGTCATGAATATTCCCTGGCCCTAATTTGCCGGTCTGTTTTCCTTTCTCATCATAAACTAGGATTCCGTTCGAAGTGTCCGTACTAAAATAGATTTTCCCAGCGCCATCGATCGCCACTCCGCCATTGGTACTTCCAACCCCCCGATTTTCCGCCATGCCCCACCATGGAACGTTCTTGTAAGTGTGCTTACCGGATCCGGTGGCAACCGCTACAGTGAGCACCTCCCCCTGCGGCGCACCTCCCTTGTGCGGGTGAGCAGATACAATGAGCGGAAGGATAGAAGCTGCTCCAAGCAGTATTGTCTGTTTCATGACGGTAGAGATATGGCGTCTTCCCCCAGACAGGAAAAGAACTTTTGGGCCCGGAGCTTGGTTCACTCGAAATATCACCCAAAGAGAGCAAACTCGCCTCGAAACAGGACGAGTAGATCTCTCAAAAAGGCAATCCTTTTCACATTTCTGGCCGATGCGCATACCTTGCTCATCAGCACCTGCGTATTCATCACCACAATGCTCCTGCTGGATCGCAACGTGGAGCATCCCTCTCTCTGGTCAGTCCTCCACAAGGCAGAAATCAACCTGCTGACGTTCAATATTAACGCCCGCTACTCGAACCTGAATAAGCTGACCCAGAAAGAGCTCCGCTCCCGTCGTGGTAGCATACCGCATTCGGTGTCGCTCAAGGCGCCAGCTCCCAGCTGGAAAATGATCTCTCCTGATTAACCCTCTCTGGAGAATATCGAGAGCTTCAACCATCAATCCTATATTGCGAACATCGGTAATAATTGCTTCGAAGACCGGAGGGTCCGGAGAGCCCATACTGCGAGTCAACCACTCGAGCATCTTGAGTCGGTGAGACTCCGCTTCCGCGCTCGCGCTCGTTCGCTCCGAAGTCGAGACATGACCTGCGATTTCCGCGCATTGCGACCGGGAAATTCTGCTCCCTGATCCTTCCTTGAGAGGAGGGGCCAGGAGGTGATCAGTTGCTCGGTGAATAACAAGATCAGCGTAACGCCGGATGGGGCTTGTGAAATGGCAGTAGTCTGCCTTAGAGAGGCCGTAATGCCCCAGAGGTTCGTCCCGATAGCTCGCCCGCTTCAGGCTTTTGAGCAATCCCAGTTTAATTGCATGTTCTTCGGGGTGTCCCCGACATTCGGAAAGCAGCTTCTGAATGTGCTTCTTGTTCAGGAGGTCACCCGGCTCATAGCCATGCATCCTGGCCAACTCTGCGAATTCATGAAGCTTGTCATGATCAGGGTCGGCATGCACCCGGTAGATGGCAGGGCGCATTGCATTTTTCACCGCCCTCGCAACTGCCTCATTGGCGACCAGCATGAACTCCTCAATAAGCTGGTGGCTTTCGTTGTATTCATTGCGACGATAGCCCGTCGCGCGGCCAAGCTCGTCTAGCTCCATTCGGACTTCTGGAAAATCGAGATCCAAGGCCCCCTCGGAGAACCTTCGCTGCCGCAGGATTTTGGCCAGTGCCCAGCATTCGTTGAGAAGAACCTCTACCTCATTCAGCGCCACTCCGGTCTCCTCGCCTCCCGCCTCAAGGACCTCCTGTGCCTCCTCATAGGTCAGTCTGCAACGTGATCGAATAATGGCCTGCTCGAGGCGAGCAAGAACCATCGCGCCCTTCTGGTCGAAATGCATTACCGCACAACGCGTCAGTCGATCTTCCCCGGGAACCAGTGAGCAGATTCCGTTACTCAATTGCTCCGGCAGCATCGGAAGCACCCGGTCAACGAGATAGGTTGAGTTCCCCCGCTTCCGGGCCTCTTGATCAATTACCGTATCCGGTCTGACATAATGCGACACATCAGCAATGTGGACGGCCAGCTCCCATCCATCGGCAAGCCTCCGCACCGAGATTGCATCATCAAAATCCCGCGCATCCGCCGGATCGATCGTGATCACCACTGCCTTTCTCCAATCAACCCGTTCTCGCAATGCCTCATCGTCGGCAGCCAGAGAAATCTGCTCCGCTTCTCGCAGAACTTCGCCGGGAAATTCCTCCCGCAATCCATGCCTGAGAATAATCCCTCGAATATCGACTCCTGCTTCATCAGGCCAGCCGAGCACCTCAAGAACCTCTCCCTTCGGTGCTACCTGCCGACTTTCCCACTCCAGCAGGCGCACCGCGACCTTCTGCCCTGACTCGCCTCCCGCCAAATTCTTTAACTCAATCGTTGAAGGCAACGATCGGTCGTCAGGGTTCACATAGATGAATCCACCACGCTCGATCAACGTCCCGACGACAACGCCGCTTCGGCGCTCGAGAATCCGTTCGACCCTTCCACTCGCCTGATCCTCAGCCCCAGGAACATCGAGGGCCCTCTTCTTGTGTTTGGCGTGCTTCCACCAAACCGGCGGGCCAAGCCGCTCAATACGAAGGGCAACCCGGTCCCCATCCAGAGCCACCGAAGTCTTCTGCGCGCTGACATGAATACGCTTGAAGCGTTCAAGATCGATGCCACTGGCCACATTGGCCGGATCTCGCTGGTCTGGGTAAAACCACGCTGCTCCTCTGGGTTGAAACCGAAGGACCCCGGAAAGAAGATTTCCCTCCTGCTCACGAAGACGATAGCGGGCCTTCTTCCCACATACGACTACCCCTTCCCTCTCCAACGCCGCCAACTCAGCCCGCAAGTCTGTGCGCCGATCGGACTTTATTCCTAGATCCCGGGCAAGCTCTCCCTTATTCAACGGTCGATATCCCGGTAGGCGCATCCGCTCTAGAATCCCATCCCTCAGACTCCCGCCCTCTTCCATGAGAGAACTCTGGATCCTTGCCGCCCTCACGGCAATGCGGAAGAGACCAGCAGCTTTCCATCTCAATAAACCGCAATTTCGACAAAATCTGCAGATGAGGGATGGCGCGCAGCCTCTTTGGGATCGGTCTCACCCCACGTCAACAGCACATGGATTTTACGATCGCTCAATCTCACACGGCCAACGCACCCGGCAGATCGAGAAAATTTAAGTTGCATGACCACTCTTCCCTCGACATCTCGGTATTGACATTGTAATTTCCTGAATCGTGGGATTGCCAAAGTCGGCCTGTCCCTGCACCTTTCCGCGGGAGGCATTCTCCCCAAATCCCTATAGCTATGAAGATCATTGCCACACCCGCCCGAAACCACGGATTTACCCTCATAGAGCTCCTCGTCGTGATCGCGATCATTGCGATCCTCGCCGCGCTTGGCTTCAGCGCCGGCGGAGCAGTAATGAACACCGCAAAGAAAACCGTTGCCACCAACGACTGCACAAGCCTCGTGCAGGCAGTGCAAACCTTCTATGACGACTACAACTACCTGCCGGATGCGCCCGAGGCCGCAACGGCTCCGGGAGCACCGACCACCGATGCGCTGATGGACCAGTTAGTTGGATTTGACAGTGAAAACAATCCAAAGGAGGTCCGTTACTTTCAAGGAAAGGAAGCAAAGGGTAAAACTCTCAATGGGGCCTACGGAGGGCTCTTCTATACAGAACGTTCTGTGCAGCTATTCGACGCGTGGAAGAAAAAAGGGCCCGCAGCTAACAATCGCCACTACTTCGTGGTCATGGATACTGATCTCGATGACGAAATTGTAGATCCCTTCGATTCTGCCAAACCGCTCTTTGGTCGCCGGGTGATTGCATGGAGCACCGGGAAAGACGGAGAATATACAAGCGGTCAGGCAAGAGCTACCAAGAACAGGGATAACGTTTACTCCTGGCGCGGTAAGAACTAGGTAAGGCTCGCTCCACGACCCCGATTCAAAAGCTGGCTCCGGCCAGCTTTTTTGTATCTCGCCCGAGCTGTGCCCTCGGTCTACGAGATTTGAATCTATCCCTAAGGAAAAAGCCGGGCGGTTTCCCGCCCGGCTTCTCGCGGTCTTACGACCTTGATTTTTGTATTTGAGGTAGGGCCTAGAATCCCATTCCACCGCCACCACCATGGTCGTGACCGTGTGGCTCGGGGGCTTCATCCTCAGGGATATCCGTAATGACACACTCAGTGGTCAGAAGCAGTCCAGCAATAGATGCCGCATTCTGAAGCGCACTTCGAGTTACCTTGGTGGGGTCAACCACACCTTGGCCAATCAGGTCAACATAGTCGTCCTTGGCGACATCGTAACCTGTGCTGCCTTCCGAGTTCTTGACATGCTCTACGATGAGGGCTCCTTCGCGGCCAGCGTTGGCGGCCAGCTGACGGAGTGGTGCCTCTACCGCACTGCGCACAAGCTCCACACCGGTAGCTTCGTCGCCCTCCAGCTCCACACCATCAAGAACGTCTTGGGCGCGGATAAAAGCAGTACCACCTCCGGGAACGATCCCTTCTTCCACCGCTGCACGGGTGGCGTGAAGAGCGTCTTCCACGCGGGCCTTCTTTTCCTTCATCTCGGTCTCGGTTGCTGCCCCAACATTGATGACAGCCACCCCACCGGCAAGTTTGGCAAGACGCTCCTGGAGCTTCTCACGATCATAGTCAGAGGTTGTGTCGTCGATCTGCTTACGGATCTGGCCAACCCGCCCGTGGACGGCTTCGCTACCACCGCCACCTTCGACGATGGTGGTGTCTTCCTTGCCAATCTTGATGGTCTTGGCCTCACCGAGCTGATCGAGTTCAATATTCTCAAGCTTGATGCCGAGATCCTCAGTGATGCACTTACCACCGGTCAGGATCGCAATATCTTCCATCATAGCCTTACGCCGGTCCCCGAATCCAGGGGCTTTCACCGCTGCGATATTCAGGGTTCCACGGAGCTTGTTGACCACAAGGGTTGCAAGGGCTTCGCCCTCTACGTCCTCCGCAATGATCAGGAGCGGGCGGCCGGTCTTGGCAACCTTCTCCAGAAGCGGGAGCATGTCCTTGAGATTCGAGATCTTCTTCTCATGAATAAGGATATAAGCACTGTCCAAGTTGACCTCCATGCTCTCGGCATCCGTCACGAAGTACGGTGAGAGGTAACCTTTATCGAACTGCATTCCCTCGACCACGTCCAGAGTCGTCTCGATGCCCTTCGCCTCTTCCACCGTGATGGTGCCATCCTTACCGACCTTGTCCATGGCCTCGGCGATGATATTGCCGATTTCACGATCCCAGTTGGCGGATACAGTAGCGACCTGTGCGATCTGATCGCTGTCAGAAACCTCTTGCGAGATTTCAGCCAGACGGCTCACGATTGCTTCAGAGGCCTTGAGGATTCCACGCTGCAGGCTGATCGGGTTAGCCCCGGCAGTCACATTACGCAGTCCTTCCTTGTAGATGGCTTCGGCCAATACCGTAGCGGTAGTGGTTCCGTCCCCTGCGACATCGGAGGTCTTGCTGGAGACCTCACGGATGAGCTGGGCTCCCATGTTTTCGTAAGGGTCCTCAAGATCAATCTCCTTGGCCACCGACACACCATCCTTTGTGATGGTAGGGGACCCGAATTTCTTATCGAGGATTACGTTACGTCCAGCTGGTCCTAGGGTGGCTTTCACCGCCGCGGCCAGTTTCTCTACCCCGCGCAGGAGCGCATGGCGGGCAGATTCGTCAAACTTCAGTTGCTTGGCAGACATTGTTTTTCTTTCGGTTTTCTATTGAGTGTGTTGAGCCTCGGAAACACGCACTCTTAAGGTGCCGTTCCGAGTGCAGGAGTTAGTCCGCAATCACCCCGAGGATATCTCCCTCGTTGATGATGAGGAGATCCGCTCCATCTACTTTGACGTCCGTTCCCCCGTATTTCGAGATGAGGACCTTATCGCCCGCCTCGACCGAGAATTGGATATCGTTTCCGTTTTCATCTTTTCCGCCGGTGCCAAGTGCTACGACTTCGGCTTCCTGCGGCTTCTCCTGGGCGCTGTCGGGAAGCACAATGCCGCCGGCACTGACTTCTTCAGCATCGAGCCGTTTTACGAGCACGCGCTGACCGAGTGGTTTAATACTTGCCATGATTCCGTTGTGGTTTTGGTTTGTTTTATTTTGGTTTGGTTGAGTAGCCGCTCCGCCTTCCGGAGAAGAACGGGGCGGGAAACTGACAGATTACTTCTCGGCGTCAACGACTTCCGCGTCGACGACCTTGCCTTTTGCTTCTCTGGGCTCATCGGGGGCATCTTCCGGAGCTCCTTGGCCACCTGCTGCGGCAGCAGCTGCGGCTGCGGCAGCTGGGTCCATCTCCCCTGCCTCGGCAGCCTGCTGGGCGGCAGCCATCAGCTCACCCATAGTTTTCTCGAGCTCTTCTGCCGCTGCACGTATCGCGTCAATATCATCAGCTTTCAGCGCGGAGCTCACCGCTTCGGTCTTGCCCTCCAAACTGGTCTTCAACTCTGCAGGAATCTTGTCCCCCAGTTCCTCGATCTGTTTTTCGACCTGATAAACAAGGTTCTCGGCCTTGTTCTTCTCATCGATCTCTTCCGCTCTCTTCTTATCTTCCTCCGAGTGTGCTTCAGCTTCCTGCTTGGCCTTCTCGATCTCTTCCTCGCTCAACCCACTGGAACCTTCAATGGAGATCTTCTTCTCGTTATTGTTTTTCTTGTCGGTGGCCGTGACATGCAGAATCCCATTAGAATCGATATCAAAAGTAACCTCAATCTGCGGCATCCCCCGGGGAGCCGATTCAATTCCTTCCAGGTTGAAGGTCCCCAGTATCTTATTGTCAGCAAAAAGAGGCCGCTCTCCCTGACAGATCCGGATCGTGACTTCTGGCTGATTGTCTGCCGCAGTTGAAAACACCTGCGACTTTTTCACCGGTATCGTGGTGTTCCGCTCGATCATCGAGGTTGCCCGACTTCCTTCGGTCTCAATCGCGAGGGTGAGCGGAGTCACGTCGAGAAGAACCACATCCTTTACGTCACCCTGCAGGACTCCGCCCTGAATACCTGCCCCGATGGCCACAACCTCATCGGGGTTGACCCCCTTATGCGGCTCCTTCCCTGCAAGCTCATGGGCGACCTCCTGCACCTTGGGCATGCGGGTCATTCCTCCGACGAGGACAAGCTCGTTGATTTCGCTGGCGCTCACTCCTGCCTCCTTGAGGCAGTCGCGCACAGGCTGCTTTGTTCGATCGAGAAGGTGCTCGGTAAGCTGTTCCATCTTTGAGCGGGAAAGCTCCATTTGGATGTGCTTGGGCCCAGTCTGGTCGGCCGTCACAAATGGAAGATTAATCTCGTATGTGCTGGAGGAGCTCAGGGCTATTTTTCCTTTCTCGGCCTCTTCCTTGATCCGTTGGAGGGCATCTGGCTGGCCACTGAGATCAACCCCTTCCTTCGATTTAAAATCGGAGACAACCCAGTCAATAATTGCACTATCCCAGTCGTCACCGCCCAGCTGGGTATCTCCATCGGTCGCCATTACTTCAAACACTCCGTCTCCAATGTCTAAGACTGAAATGTCGAACGTCCCGCCGCCCAAGTCGTATACCGCAATTTTTTCATCACTTTTCTTGTCGAGCCCGTAGGCCAGAGACGCTGCGGTTGGCTCGTTAATGATACGCCGAACTTTCAGACCTGCGATTTCTCCGGAGGCCTTGGTCGCATTCCGCTGGGAATCATTAAAATAAGCTGGAACCGTGATTACTGCTTCTTCAATCGTCTCTCCCAGCTTCGCTTCTGCATCAGCCTTCATTTTAGCAAGGATCATCGCCGAGATTTCCTGGGGCGAGTATGCTTTTTTCTCTCCGTCGATTTCGACTTCGATGTGAGCATCTCCGTTGTCAGCCTCCACGATCGTGTAAGGAAGCTTCTTATCCTCTGCGGTGAGTTCCGCGAACTTCCGCCCAATCAGCCGTTTCGCTGAAAAAATGGTGTTTGTCGGGTTAGTTACTGCCTGTCGCTTGGCAGCCTGTCCCACCAGCCGTTCTCCCCCTTTCGCAAAGGCCACGACCGAGGGCGTCGTCCTTGCCCCTTCGGAGTTTTCCAAAACCACAGGCTCTCCGGCCTCCATCACGGACATACAGGAGTTTGTCGTCCCCAGATCGATTCCTAGTATTTTTCCCATTTGCTTTTGTTGTTTACCCGTGGCTTTGGCCCATTCCTGCAGCCCTGAGGGTTTCTTAAAAAGTGTGTTCCTCCGGAACTTCTCATGGTTCTCTTGGCAGTTTCTGTGCCAACCAAGGCCTGATTTTCCTTAACTCACTGACAATTAGATATTAATGATATTTCTCAGTGTTAGCCAAAGTCTATTGAAAGTGACATTATGGCCCATTTTGGCATCCCTTGGCTGGTCCAATTGTCACACCGCTACAGTCTGGCACACCTTCCCGCATGCCTTCGGTTCGGCCGGATCCAAGGGAAATGAGTGTAGGGCAAACACAGGCAAGGCTCGCGATCTTTAACGCCTGACTGATTGAACTCTATCGGCCTCTAGTTTCCCTCTTTAACGGAGCATCGACAAGACCCCATCCAACTGCCAACAATCCCGCAGGAAAATTTTCATGACTGATACACCAGATTCCGATACCGGGGACGACAAAGCTCCAGAGAAAAAAGCCCCAACGGAGGCAGCCGCCAAAAATGCCCCCAAATTTATCTTTCCGGGAGCAGAAGAAGATTCGCCATCTCCAGCCACTCCTTCTCTTAGTTTTCCCTCCGATCAAGATCCCTTGTCGCAAGCGAACCCTACCACAGCGGCGGATCCACTGCCCCAGCCCACATCGGAAACCGTAGCCGCTACCCCCTCAGAGCCTAGCGCCCCACCAGCAGAACCTGCACCCGCTGTCGCTGCAGAGCCGCCTGCTCCTCCAGCAGAATCTGCACCCGCTGTCGCCGCAGAGCCGCCTGCTCCTCCAGCAGAGCCTGCACCTGCAGTCGCCGCAGACCCACCTGCTCCTCCGGCAGCTCCCGCACCCCCTGTTGCCGCAGAGCCGCCTGCTCCTCCGGCAGCACCTGCACCCGCTGTCGCCACAGAGCCGCCTGCTCCTCCAGCAGCACCTGCACCCGCTGTCGCCACAGAGCCGCCTGCTCCTCCAGCAGAACCTGCACCCGCTGTTGCCGTAGAGCCGCCTGCTCCTCCAGCAGAACCTGCACCCGCTGTTGCCGTAGAGCCTTCCGATCCCCTCAGCACCCCACAACTGTCTACTCCGGAATTATCTACCCCACAGCTCACTACCCCGGCTACCCCGGCTACCCCGGCCACACCAGCTCCCGCAGCACCCGCCGCTATTGCTTCTGGTCAGCCGGTCGCACCAGCTGCTGGATTGAGCCCCGGCCAGATCAACTTAAGCAGCGCACCGGCCCAAGTCGCGCCCACCGGCGCACCTGCTGGCACCGTAGCCGCAAATCCCGGCCAAGTTCCTACCGCCACACCCGCCGCAGATACGCCCTCTACATTCATTTCCGGAAGCACCGAGACCTCGAGCGGTAGCGGAGGCAGCAATGCAGCCAAAATCACTATCGCAGCCGTCCTCGTTGTCGCGATTGTCTTTGCCGGTATTTTTGTTCTGGGGAAAACCCTGACCAATAAGCGTACAAAAACTCTTAATAGTCTGCTTGTCCAGGTCGCAGACAAGGGAGCAACCAAACTTCCAACCACACAGGAAGAGGTCGAGATTCTCCTCGGCGAAGCAAAATCCCTGAAAAACAGGGGGGACCGCGAAGCCATCTATCAGCGCTTGCTGGTTGCCGAGGGGAACAATCTCGATGAGATCATCGCTCAATTTGCAGCGAACGAGAACAACAAGATGACTCCGGATATCCGGGTTAAGTTTTTCCAGGTCGTCCAGGGCAGAAATTCCCCCAAGGCTCTTCCTGCTCTGATCGATCATGCTCGTAATGCCTCAAAGCCTGAGACCGCGGGTGCCGCATTGAAAGCCGCTCGAAAACTGGCAACCGAGAATGACCTCAAGGACCTCCTGAGCATCATTCAGTTCAACGAGAACAGCCAAATCCAGCAAGACGCTAAAAGAGTGATCATGTCGCTGGCTGAGCGTAGCACCAAGCGCAGCGAGATCGCTACCGCCATCAAGAGCGCCTACGAAAGTGCCACCAATGAAAAATCCACCGTCGTCTTCCTCGAGCTTCTCGGCTCCACCGGAGGAGATTCCGCCGCGAGTATCGTGAAGACCGCACTCGAGAGTGAAGACAAGAAAATCAGAATCGCCGCGCTAGCCGCTCTGGGTTCATGGGCAGACGACACCCAGTTCGATGCTCTACTTGACTACATGACCTCCGAGGAAGATGACACCCTCCGGAGACAGGCTTTTGCTCAGGCCTTCCAGTTCCTTCAGAAGGACCGGGACCGTGATGGCCTCGCTCTCGAGGACATGTGGAAAGATTTAGCCCAGGAAGCGGCTACCGAGAGTGAAAAGATTCAGATCGTCAATGGCCTCGCCAAGATCGTGGAGGATTGGGCTTTCGCGGTAGTCGAGTTCTTCCTTGAGGATGAAAACGATAAAGTATCATTCCGGGCAGAGAAGGCTCTCGACTTCATGGAGACGAAGAGGAACCGCCTCAACCCAGACCGCGGGGACGACGACGAAGAGGAGTAACTCCCGCACTCTTGTTCGCTCTTAGGGTTCTCCAGCCCTGTCCTACCCCGCTAGGAGAGTATCTCTTTTAGAGATACTTTGATCGCCTAGACCTCTTCCGGGTCCTTCTATTTCTGCCTGAGGAAAAGCCTCATCTCGCGATAGGTAATCACCGCATCGAGCTCCCGCATGAAATCCCCTCCGTAGATTCCGACTGAGTCTCTGGAACTGAAATCAGCCGAGAGAATTCTTCGATTCTCAATCAGCGTCTTACCCACTGCGATAGACTTGAACTTGGTGACCGCTGCCGGAGCACGGCCGCCGATTCCGTAGACCCACTGGTCCATGGGACCCACCTCACACCGGTATTGATTAGCCGACCCGATATTGAAGAGACTCCCATCTGCTCCCGTATCCACCAGAAACTTCGCTTTATCACCGTTTAAAGCCCCTTCTACATAAATATGGTTTCCCTTTCTCTCGGTCTCAAAGGATTGATAACTACGGATATTAAGAAGGTCCTTCACGGTAAGATCCCTACAGTTCCTCTCAAAAGCTACCGCGTCTTCGCTCCAGCGCCTGATCAGGAGTTCGTCCTCCGGCTTGAAGCGATCAACGGTAAACCCTCTCTTCTCGCCGTTCACCAGCTCAATGGTAATTCCGGTTCCCGACTCATTCTTGGCTACCAGTTTGCCGCGAATCGTGGTTCCGTCCTTCAGTTTGAAGATCCGAAAGTCGAACTGGGTATCCTTTTCCCCAATCTTCGCACCCAAGTCTCCCACCTCGGGTTTATCACCAAGATCCGGACGCAGGAAGATAAGGCGCTCGCGATAAGAAATCACCGCATCGAGCCGCGCCAGTAGCTCGCCACCAATGATAGCGTCTTCCTTCGGTTTTGATCCCGCCGGCAGGCCATTGGTCAAATCCGTGCACAGAAGCTTCTTTCCCAGAATCAGGGTCTCCCCGAGCTGAATCCGATCTACCTTGGTGTAGGCGGCGGGGGCGGTTCCCCCAACTCCAGCGACAACCTCATCGTAGGGCCCCATCCTGCACCCAGCCTCCTTTGCAAAAGCATCATGAAGGATCGTATTGTGAGCCCCTGTATCAACAAGGAAGCGAGCCTTCTTGCCATTCAGCAGGCCGGGGATGATCAGAGAATTATTGGCGAAGGTGAACTTAAACGACTCATAACCTCGAAGTTCGAGGAGCTCTCTGACCGTGAGAGTTCGGCACTTTTGCAGAAAGAGCTTCTTCAGTTCCGCCGAGGGAACCTCAGGAGGCATCCAGTTCTTTAAGAACGCCTGGTCCTCACTGCTCAAGACCTTGAGGGCAACCTCGATGGGGTTCTCCCTGCCCTTGATCAAGAGATTGACTGCCGTGTCGGTCTTGGACACTACGATGGCCTCAAGGGTTCTTCCCTTAGCATCAGTAAAGGTGCGGTAGCCCTCCTCTTCTGCAAAGAGAAGACCAGCTGCAACTGCAAGGCCCGCAAAGAGGAGAACGAGTATTCTGGAGGAAAGTATTTTCATTTAAAATCCTGGCTTTTGATGAACTCCGTCCAGTCTGTCTCAAACTCCTTGCTGGTCTTGAACCCGTAGAGCTTCGCCAGTTCAAGAGGGACAGGCATGGCCCCATCGTATTGGACGCGACGGATCATATTCGCGAACGAGTTCAATCGCTCGGGTGTACTTTGAAGATAATACGCAAACGAGTAGCACAGGACGATACTCTCCGGAGTCAGGTCCTTGACCTCCTGCCAACCCAGTAGCTTTTCAAGGCTGGGCTCTACCTTCCCTTTCCGCACCAGTTCGCGCAGGGTCTTGGCCCATTTCGTTCCATCATCAAAGCCCTTGGCCTTCACGATCTCGTCCTGGTCATAGACTTCTGCATCGAGAAGACTGGTTTCCGTGTGCCCTGCCAATTTGATCTCCTTGTAGTAGGCGTGCCCAATCCTCAGGGCCATCGCCCCATCCTCTGCGTAGTCCGCGATACCCCCGATAAATTCTGAGAGCAGGGTGCCCGAAAGGGAATGGGTTGGAAACGCTCCGAAGACTTCCGTGTAGCTATTCTTGATGTCCCCGATCTGGAAGGCCTTCGCGGTGCCAAATATGTTCAATTTAGCGACAATCTGATCCGGCATGTAGATGGTCTGGGAGCTCGATTCCTCCCAGAGCATGCGGGCCCGGACAGCCACGTCACGCATATGCTCGCCATCCAAGGTTAGAAGGTGAGCCTTATACCAGTCTCCCAGTTTCGCGTAGGCCTTCTTGTCTTCGACAAGAAAAATCAACTTGCGCCTGCCTCCCCAGTCCTCCCGGAAGTTGACGTGCTGGAAGGCCATCCCCCGCCACAATCTCTCAGCCACCTCGGCGACGTCCATGGGACGGATCTTTCCCTGTGTGATGACATAGAAGTGCTCAGTCTTGAGCATGTCATACTGAAGGTCATCATCTGTCCCGAGCACGAACTTTTCCTTCACCCGCTCAAAGGTCTTGGACATGTCCCGGGCATCCTTCTCAGGCACACCTACTTCCGACTTGGTCACCGCGCTCGGGTCTACCCCGCCATATTCAACCAAGTAGAGCCGGTCCACCAGGCTGAGGTCCTCGATCTCGAGTGTGACGGTCTTCAGTAGAGGGGTAATCAGAATAGCCTCCCCCCCTTCCACCCGCAGCAGTTGGGCGGTTACATCCGCCCCCTTGCGGGAGGTCCAGACCCGCTCCTCCGCTCCGATCGACACCGAATAGCTCCACACGCTCAACAGCGCAGTGATTGCCAGAAGTCGTAATTGCATTTGCTCCTACGCTAGCGGGACAAAACCATTGGGTCGATGTTCTTTTTAGATGCGCGGCTGCCTCCGAAGAACGAAAGCTCTCGATCCTTAAGAGTTGGAGAGTTTCGCTCACCGATCACCCCTCATCCTGAGCGCCCGTGGCATCCCTGATCGTAAGAACCATCGGCAAAGGCCGGATCTTCACCCTGCCAAGGAAACGGTCCGAGGGGCTGTTAACGACCTTCATGCTACCATCTTCGCCCAGCAGGCCCATGACACTGCTTCCCCCACCGTCCATATTGGTCGCAGTCCAGCACCCCAGTCCTTTCATCACGCTTGCCAACTCATGCATGTTCATCCCCTCGCTGTAGCCTCGTTGCCGGCCATCGACTACTACCAGCCAGAGGGTTTTTCCCTTCTTGTCTGAGCCGATAGCAGTACGAGGATGCCGAACTCCCCCCTCGCCCACGGTCAGGGCGCCGTTGGACACGATCAGTTGAAAACCGTTGGTCGCCACCACGGGCTCATCCCCCGCTTGATGCCCGAAACGCACGCGCCCCTCGTTATCAAACCAGACGGAAGTATTGGAGGGGGTCGCACTACTACGCATCTTACCACCAGTTCCTGCTAGGCCATGGATGTCGACCGGTTGCCCCGAATGCCATTTACGGTTCCTCCGGCCCTCGGCATCTGGAAAACTGTCCCACGGGTTGGTATTAACGAAAGCGAGAACCGACGGGCCGGCGGCCATCTTCCGAGGATCGGTAAGGGATGCCTCCGCGGGGCCATCGCCGTCCGGATCCGCCCCAAGGACAACCAAGGGTTCCACCTTCCTGAGAGCAAGGTCAATGCGCAGGATATGAATTCTGTTGGGAACCGGGCTGGTGGAGGTCTTCAGGATGTAGCTGATCCCGAGTTCCTTGAAGTCTGGGGCCGCCGCCGGCCTTGCCTCGGGAGCTGCCGGGACGAAATCCGTGGAAAGCAGGACATGAATGATCAGAACAAGCCACATTATCGGCGTGGAAACAGAACATACTCCTCTCATTATCCCTTGATAAACGACTTTATTGGAACCTGATCCTCAGCCCCCGCCCCCTCCAACCGGCAGAAATTTGCTCCTCCATCTCGCTCCAAGCACGCCCCTGCAGCAGGACCTCAAGAGCCTCTTCTCCCTCATTACCCGCCCTCAAGGCCTTCAGGAATGCTGAAATTGCCACCCGGTCTCCGTCCTTATCCATATGGAAGAAATAGGTCGTGATAAGTAAACCCAATCCATAGTTAAAGTTACCGTTGGCTACGAATGATCCGTAGCTCTGAAGCATGTAGGATTTCAAATCCGGGGCAGAGATCTCGTCGCCAAGCGCTCGACCTCCTCTGCCGGCTCTCCCAAAACCCGTCGCATAGTCCCTGATGGCGTTCAGAGCTTTCTTTACGTTAAAGGATCCAGAGCGATAGGGTGTCGCTCCCACGTATTCCGCAAGACCTTCACTGAACCAGCCCCGAGCCCCGGATCGAAAATAGTAGTGATCCGTAAGCTGATGCGTCAACTCGTGGGGAAGAGTTCTATTCTCCTTGTCGTAATCAATCGCATAGGAAGATCCTACTTTCTTCACACCCAATGAAGTAAGCGGCACCATGATCACGTCCTTCCCTCCCATGTAGACCCCCGCCGACCCGGGTGGCCCCCCCGCTTTGGCGTAACCCTCTTTCGTCTCGAAGAGAAGGATCCTGTTGCGGTGCTTGATCCCTGCCACGTGAGCCTTCTTGCTCGAGATAGGCAACTGCCGGCAATACTCACGTGACGCTTCGAAGAGGACCGCAAGACGTTTTACGAGGCTTCGTTTGAGCGGCACATCACAGACGAATTCATAATGGGGGCTATGATAGACATACTGCTCCGCTTCTTCTTCCTCACTCAGGTCCCTGACTTCCAGAGAGCCCGGGGCAGAGACAATCCCCGGCCACTTCCCTTCAAAATTGTCCGCAATTTCGCGGGTGGCCTTCAGAAGTTCATACTGACGCCTCTGGTCAGGGTGCATGCGAGCCACCGCTTGCTTTTCGCGGACCTGATCCGCATGCCACGCCCGGACAAAGATCTGATCCGGAGTCGCAAGCTCCGAAATGGGAACCTTGAGAGGTTTCGCCAGTTTGGGAGAACTCAGCGTCACCGTTTGAACTGTCGCTTCCACCAGCTCCCCTTCAAAGGTCACTCCCTCCTTACTGGTCCACGTGCGGCCCGGACAATCCGAAACAAGAAAGAGCACAAGCAGGGAGAAAGCAGCACGCACGACGTCCGAGGGGTTCCAGAACTTACAATCGAGACACTAAGAAGGAAACCATATTGCTCAATATTACTCCTGCTCTCTCGGGTGACTTTACGCGCTGGTAAAGCGGCATCCTACGAGGGGAATACCCGAAGAGGCAGGACTATCGTCAATAAGGGAAAGCCTCCGGCGATCACAATTGTCAAACTACCCGCTCTCCCAATCCGTTTGTCCTGCCGTAGAAAGGCTTCAACTGCTATAATTCACCAAGAAATTCCCTGCTCTCGTGTCTTTACTGATATGAAAACCAAGATCCGTTATTATTTAGCCCCCCTGTTCCTGTTCTTCGCATGCTCTGGCGCCGCACCCATCGCTCAGGACCAAACCCAGCTGAGCGCCCCGCAAGGCTGGACACTTGAATCGTGGACGGCTGACCCCAAGGTCCTGACTGCCGCTCCCAAGCCTCCGGGGATATCGTTCCAGAATGGAAAGTTTTCCATGAGTGGCGGGGTGAATAGCATGACGGGAAAGTATTCCGCTAAACGAGATGGCCGATTAATTCTCAAGGGTAGTGGCATGACGGAGATGGCCGGCGCCCCAGCTGCCATGAAAGCCGAAGAGGTGTTTACCCAGCTTCTCAATAGCGTTACTCACTGGCGAGTGCAGGAAAAGACTCTGGTTCTTTCGAACGGCACTCCAGACTTGGAAATGCGATTCCACGTTCGTGAGGCCGCGAAGGCAAAGCCTCTGGCAGGGACAGAATGGTCTCTGGTCGGATTCGAAAAGACAGAATTAGAGAAGGGAAAGAATCAGGCTGCTCAGGATACTTCTCTTGTCACCGGCACCACGATTACGCTTACGATCGGTGCCGACGGACGCGCCAGCGGCTCCGCCGGGGTCAATCGCTATTTTGGAAAAGCAGATCTCGGGGAGGCTAACCAGATCACATTTGGCCCCATGGCGAGCACCCGGAGGGGAGGCCCCCCGAAAGCGATGGCTCAGGAGCGCGCCTATCTGCAGCAACTCAAGGACGTTTCCAGTTGGTCCGCAAACGGTAATCGCCTCGTTCTCACCGGAAAGAACGGATCCTTCGCACTGCGCTTTGACGCCAAGTGAGCTAGGATTCACCCTGGGATCTTGTTCATATCAGCCATCGTCCGGCTTCTTTCTCCGTTTCGTGCAGTCGGAGTGACCGCTTCCCCCCCGGTATTTCCCGCGACTCTCATTACGGAGCCGCGGCTTGACGCAGCGGCCGATTCCTTCCAATCATCGCTCAAAAGGTGAGCACTCGATTAATTACCCTTCCCCTCTCCGTCATGGCGGTGAGCCTCTCCGCATGGTCAGCGACTCTTCCTCCGCTGCCTGACCCGACCCCGCCCATGATTCTGGATCGCCTGGGAGACTACCGGCGTGAGGTTGCCACCGAATCCGTAGAAGCCCGGAAGTGGTTTGATCAGGGTATGGCTCTCATGCTGGGTTACAACTTCGACGGCGCAATCTCTTCGTTCCGCGAGGCTACCCGGATCGACCCCGACTTCGCCATGGCATGGTGGGGTATCGGTTATGCCGGTGGGCCCAACCAGAACAACCCTGGCATCGACAAGCCGAAGGACGAGTGGTCCTACGCTGCTTCCCGACGGGCTTTTGAACTCAAGGACAGGGAAGAAGGGGCCAACCGCGCTCTTATTGAGGCCTTGGTGGCCCGTTACAATCTGCCGTTACCCGAAGACCTCACCGCCCAGAATACGGCCTACCTCGCTGCCATGGAGAAGGCACTCTCACGCTTCCCACTGGACCCGGATGTGCAGGTCTGGACCGCTGAGGCAATGATCTGTATGCAGCCATGGAACTACTGGACTCTCGAGGGAGATCCCGTGGGAAGGACTCCCGAGTTCCGAGCGATTCTCGAGCTGGTCATGCTCCATCACCCGAACCATCCTGCCGCCAATCACCTCTATATCCACACCATGGAGGCATCGCCGTGGCCCCAGCTTGCCGAACCAGCTGCTGACCGCCTGGTTACTCTTGTACCCGCATCCGGACACTTGGTTCACATGCCTTCTCACATCTGGATGCAGACGGGCCGCTACGATGATGCCGCCAACTGTAATCGTCGGGCTGCCGCACTGGACGATGCCTGGTTCGAAGGTGACCCCAATGCCGGGGAATACCGTGTCTATATGGCACACAATAGGCACTTCCTCGCATGGGCAGCAACCATGCAGGGGCGAAAGCGCGAAGCTCTCTCCGCGTCCCGTGCGATCATGACCGAAGTCCCAGCACCCCTCATGGAAGCGCTGGCCTCGTTCAGCGATGGTGTGGCTGCGAGTAAATGGCACGTCATGGTCCGTTTCGGAATGTGGAAAGACATCCTGGAAGAACCGATCCCACCGGAATGGGCTCTCGTGGGAAAAGCCATGCGCCACTACGCACGGGGTGTCGCCTATGCGAACACGGGAAGGCATGATGAAGCCCTACTCGAAAGCACAGCCCTGGACGGTGCAGTGGCGGAGCTCAGTGACGCGGAACGCAACCTTGGCAATCAACCAGCCAGCGAGGTAATGAAAATCGCACAGCATGTCCTTCGGGGAGAGGCCGCTTTCAAGTCCGGACAGAGAGCCCGGGGCTTGGAGGAACTGGAGAAGGCCGTGGAAATCGAAGAGACGCTCGTCTATGCCGAGCCTGTCCCGTGGATGATGCCTGCACGGCATGCCTATGGCGC
Source organism: Roseibacillus sp. (assembly GCA_029242545.1). Classification (GTDB taxonomy): domain Bacteria; phylum Verrucomicrobiota; class Verrucomicrobiia; order Verrucomicrobiales; family Akkermansiaceae; genus Roseibacillus_B. The sequence goes on along the minus strand of JAQWTV010000154.1, from coordinate 10,279 downwards.
ATTGCTCGTGCTGGATGGAAAGCACAAGAAGGCCGAAAAAGTGTTCCTCCGGGATCTTGAGATCTACCCTGCCAATGGCTGGGCCTTGCTTGGTCTACGAGACGCCCTGAACGGGCAGGGCCGCTCTGCCGAGGCCAGCCACGCGGACAAAGCCTTTCGTCTCGCATGGACCAGCGCAGACGTCATTCCACCGGCAGCGTGCTACTGCGGCGTCGCAGAAAAGCCTTAAGGACACCCTCTGCCCGTAGAACCAACCAGAAACATCTACCTCCTTTCTGAGCGATCTAGTGAAACTCCTTCTGACAACTCTTTTCACCCTGACGGTGGCCCTCTCTCAAGGGCACGCCACCACCAGACCCAACGTCGTCGTGGTCTTCATCGATGACATGGGATACTCTGATTTCTCCTGTTTTGGCGGAAGCGTGAAAACTCAGCATGTGGACCAACTCGCATCCGAGGGCATCAAATTCACCAACTTCTACGTCAATTCACCAATCTGCTCTCCCTCAAGGGTCGCTCTCTCCACAGGGCAATACCCCCATCGCTGGCGAATCACCTCCTATCTTAATAATCGAAGGGATAACAAACGCCGCGGGATGGCCCAATGGCTCGATCTCAAGGCCCCTACGCTTGCCCGGCAGTTGCAGAAGTCGGGCTACGCCACGGGCCACTTCGGCAAGTGGCATATGGGAGGGCAGCGGGATGTCGCAGATGCCCCGGCTATTTCAGAATATGGCTTCGACGAGAGCCTCACCAACTTTGAGGGCATGGGCCCCAAGCTCCTTCCCCTCACCGAAAAACCTGACCCTGCCGGTAGGGCACCCATCCAGGGGCGCATCTGGGCGGACGCCGAACGGCTCGGGAAAGGCTTCCATTGGATGCAACGCTCACAGATCACCACGGGCTTTGTGGACAAGGCTCTGGGGTTCATCGACCGGGCTCAGACCAGCAACAAACCCTTTTTCATCAATCTATGGCCTGATGATGTCCACGGCCCCTTCTGGCCCCCGCTGGACAAATGGGGAGGGAGTAAGAAAGCCCTCTATCAGGGAGTCCTCGACTCCATGGACGAACAACTGGCGCGCCTTTTCGACCGAATTCGGAAGGATCCCAAACTCCGTGACAACACCATCATCACTGTCTGCTCGGACAATGGACACGAACCCGGAGCGGGCACCTCGAAACCGTTCCGGGGCGCCAAAACCTGGATGTATGAGGGAGGCATCCGGTCTCCCCTGATTGTCTGGGCCCCTGGCTTGATGCCAAAGGAATCCATCGGCACAGCCAATACCACCTCAGTCCTCTCCGCCATTGACCTTAATCGTTCTCTCTACGCCCTGACCTCTACCATTCCATCCACAACACTGGATGGGGAAGACATCTCGCAGACAATCATCGGAAAGTCCAAGGCCTCACGAAAGGCTCCCCTCTTCTGGCGACGCCCTCCCGATCGCCCGGGGTTCAGCCATGGATTCAAAGAAGACAATCCAGACCTGGCTGTCCGAGAGGGATCGTGGAAATACCTCGTCAATCTTGATGGGTCGGATCCTCAGCTTTTCGACCTGCCACGGGATCCGGGTGAGTCCCGCAACCTCGCCGCCGAAAAGCCCGGGATTGTAAAGCACCTCGACAAGACAGTGCGGGATTGGAACGCCGGCATGCCCAAGGACGGGTCTGACCCCTCCTACAGCAAAACTGGAGCTCTTCCAGGCACCCACTTCGTTAACCCCATTGGCGTCGGACAGGACCCCTGGGTCATCCGCGACAGCAAGGAAAAGCGCTACCTGTGGTGCTTCTCCGAAGGAGATCGTGCAATCACGATTCATACCTCGAAAAACCTGACCAGACTCGGAGAAAGGCATCTCGTCTGGCAGGCTCCTGATGAGGGGCCCTTTTCGAGGCAAGTCTGGGCCCCTGAACTGCACCTGCTCGATGGCCGCTGGCATATCTATTTCGCTGCTTCCGATGGCAAAAACCGGAACCACCTTACCTATGTCCTCCGTTCAAGAAACGAGAACCCTCTGGGTAAATATGACCTTCATGGGCCTTTGCAGACGGGTGATCGCACTTCCGAAAATCTCTGGGCCATCGACATGACGCCCCTTACTCACAAGGGCGAGCGCTACGCCCTGTGGTCAGGCTGGGATCGCCCGGATTCAGATCGTCAGTTTCTCTATATCGCTCGAATGGAGAGCCCGACCAAACTTGCCACCCGGCGCGTGCGTCTCTGCGATAATCTCGACTACCCGTGGGAACGCACAGAACCTCAACCAAAAGGAAGAGGGCTCAATGAAGCGCCCCAGGTTCTCACCCAGGGAGACCGGCTCTTCGTCACTTACTCCTGTGCAGCATCATGGCTCCCTAGCTACAAGCTGGGTCTCCTCGAGCTGGTCGGAGACAACCCTCTGGATCCCGCGTCATGGCAGAAGAGGAAGGGATCGATCTTCCAGTCGACCTCGGAAACCTTTGGCGTTGGTCACTCCTGCTTCGTCAAGTCACCGGATGGCTCCGAATGGTGGCAGGTCTTTCACGCCAAGCGGGACCGCTCTCCCGGCTGGAGAAGAACCATTTTCGCACAGCCTTTCAAATGGTCTCGTGATGGGCGGCCCCTTCTTGGTCGGCCCATGGCGCCGACCCTCCCCTTTCCCCGCCCCGCAGGAGAGAAGGACTTCCTGCTCAAGCTCCCCTACTCCTCGGATCTCTCCTCCGACCACTCCTTCTTTGGTCATCCGCAATTTTACCGCTCCGAGGGACAGTCCCTGACCCTCGGTTCTTCTCCTGAGCACCCAGTGAATGAGTTCCGAGCTGGAGAAAAAATCCTTCTCAACGGAATGCTGCCGAACGACTTCACCGCCTCGGTAACCATGAACTTCAACCGGGTCCGGGAGGGACGCGGATCGGGTATCCTGTTCCGGTCCACAGCTCCTTCGGTGGGATTTGATGCTGCACGCGGCTACTTCGTTGGGATCAAACCCAGTCAGAACACCGTCTTGCTGGGGAAAATGGACGGCTCGACATGGCAGGAGCTGACGAGGCGAGCCGTTACGGTCGACGTCTCGCGAGATCACCAGCTCTCCGTCTCAGCAGAGGGCTCTCGTTTCACGGTGTCCTTGAACGGGAGCCTGCTCTTCACTCATCAGGATGGAACCTACAAGTCCGGCACCCTCGGGCTTCGAGTCACCGATATCCCTACTACCTTTTCAAATCTTCGGATTACCGCTTCCCCCTGAGCCAGCGCCTGCCGGGAAGACCTGCCTCATCGCCGAGGACAACATCACTTAATCTCCTCTTTTTCATAATCGGAGGGCAGAACCCATCCGGTGGAAATTTTTTCACCCCTCTGGTATTTCTCGTAGAAATTGTTCCATCGCTCGCTCGCAAATCCGTATCTATCGAACACCTCGCCTCTCCCAAGCATCCTTGGGTCGCCCTGTTCCTTCAGCTTCTCGAAGAGCTCGGCCTTCAATGTGTTCCTGAGCTCCGCGTGCTCCTCATCCCCAGCAAGGTTTTCAACACAGTCTCGGCTCGACCTCACATTGAAGAATTCCTCCTCAGGCCTCTTCCCAAAATTCAAATTCCAGAAGTGCCTGTTTCCCTGCCGGCGCTGGTTGAGAATCAGAGTCTTGATTGGACTCGCGTCGCAGTTCAGATAGCCGGTCTCCGGATTGCCCGCGGGCCACCGGTTGGCCTCAAAATTGTAGAGGTAGAGGTAGTCTCCTTTCCTGATACCCCGGATCGGATACCCTCCATTGTTCGGTCGACCAACATCATGACGCTCCTTGCCCAGCACAACATGGTCACGGGAGGGAACCACCTGCCCCGACCGGGGTGATTGAAAAATATCAAACAGGCTACGCCCGCTCATCGGCTGCATGATTGGAGCAAGATCCCGGACTCCAGCAGCCTGAAGAAAGGTGGGAGCTAGATCCGTAAAGTTCACGAAGTCCTCGACGCTCCGATTCTTTCCCTTGATCCCTCCGGGCCAGCGTATCGCGAGTGGAACATGGTTGGAATAATCATAGGCCTGTCCCTTGCACCTTGGGAACGGCATCCCGTGATCACTGGTGGCGACAATCAGGGTATTGTCCAACTGACCCGTCTTCTCAAGATGAGTCAGGATTCGTCCGAGGTGCGTATCGTAGTGCTCAACCTCAATCGAATAATCGAGCATGTCTCCACGTGTTCGAGCATTATCCGGCCAGAATGCCGGGACATGATCGATGTCTTCCAGTCTCTTTCCCATCCTGAGACCAACACCATCCTCATAGGAACGGTGTGGTTCGCTCGTGCCGTACCAGAAACACCAGGGGTTCCCCTCTGGGGCACTGGCAAGGAAGTCCGCAAAGTTCCCGGCATAGTCATTATTTGATATCGCGCGCGCAGGCGGCTTGGCTTTCCTTTTGGTCCAAGCCTTCCCCGTGATACTACGGCGCTTACCTCCGGCATCATTGGCGATGCCCGGGCCCCAACCCTTCCCAGTATATCCCGTGACATAGCCATTCCCTGCCAGCACTTCCACGAAGCTCCCGAACTTGGAGGGAAACACATTCTGGTGATTTGCGGCCTCCTCCAATTGCCACGAATAGCGACCCGTGAGGATGATTGCACGGGACGGGGCACATTTCGCATTGGGCGTATAGGCTCGCTGAAACAGGATTCCCTCCCGGGCCAGCCGGTCAAACGCCGGGGTTTTCACCCACGTGGACCCGTAGGCGCCGGCATCGCCAAAGCCCCAGTCATCAGCAATCGCAAAAAGAATATTAGGCCTTGGTCCTGCAGTAACCAATGGAAGGCAAAACAGAGCAGGGAGCAGAAGCCGAAAGGATACAGGCATAAGGCCGTCATACCTAACGGATGAAGTTTTGCCAGTGCCCAAGCCTCCCGGAGGATAAATCTCCTGGCAGACTCTCAGTATTTCAGTTTTTCAGAATTTCGGCGTCTCCCGCTACCCTCTCCCCCCAGACCCCCACTCACCCCGGCCTGACGCCCCGGCCTGACGCCCCGGTGCGGCGCCTTGACGAAAAAGGGATTTCCTCTCAGAGATCATGAGCGGAGCCACGTGCGTTGATAAGATTTCCTTTGCGATGGCCCAGTCCTGCTGGGTTGCATAAACCTTGCATTGTCGTCCCACACTAGTAGTGTGATTTTCTTGAGCACCGGAAAGGAGTGAATGTATGAAAAATGAATTTGCCATGGTCACGGTGCTTCTCTGTACAGCCGCCTTTGTGTGTGCTTCGCCACAAACCGTAGCCCAGACACCCAAGCCTCAAATCTCGGCTGAGTGGCAGGCTCTTGGGTGGACTTTGCCCAAAAGCTATTCCCCCGATCAGATTGCCCTTTTCAAAGGGCTCAATGCTGCCCGGGGAACATGGTCGTTTGAGGCGGAGAAAGTGGGTGGAGATCCCGCCACTCCCTCATCGGGCAAGCTGGTGATCACAGGTGGATCGAAAGGGGGTATGGCATCGGCATGGAATTTGCTCTGGTTCTGGCCCATCGAGCATCCGCAGCACGCCATCATTGAGCAAATCCTGGCGATGCCCGAAAAAGAACAATTCGGACTCATGCTGGTTCGATTTGGTCCCGTGAAATACTCCGAGGCTCAACCTATGCAGAAGCCCAACACGCCGCCTGCCCTCTTCATGGGAAGATGGGACGGCGAAAAACAGAAAATCACTTGGGCTCCTCGAGCTCCCTTCGGGGGAGAGAATCATCAAGATGCCGCGAAGGAGGATGCACCGTCACCGGTCTTTGAAATGTTGGTTGATGCATTAGGAAAAATTTCCATCCAGAAAGGTCAGCATTTGCCTAAGGGCCAGATACGGGCCGGCGGGGTCACTGTCCGCCTAGAGGAAGCACCTCCGAAATCCGGAAATCCGCAATTACTGGCTGGGATGCACCACGTTAAAAAGAGATCCGAAATCTCCGATCCCAGGATTTTGCGCTATTTGCCGCTAGAAGCTTCCGACATACATCTGGTCAGCGATCGAAATGGACATATGGCTCATTATCGCATTTCGCCGAAAGCCTTCGACACCTTTCTTGAACATGTCTGGAAGCGCTACCGAAAAGAGCGTGCCACCAAGCCGGAATCCTGGGTCGACTATAGTGAAGAAGAAATCGCCGAAGCGCGTAAAGGAGAGTCAGTGGGACGCTATGAACCTCGGGCTCGTTCGACAGAAATCATTTTCGAAGAAGTAGAGGCCTGGGAACCCTTGGAGAACGCCCGGAGTTACAGTGGGCCCCGCAAGCGGAGTGCAGCTGGAGCGACTTACTTTTACGATCGGGAGAAGGGCATTGCCTTTCATGATGCCGGCTACTGGTAAGGGCCTTAGCCCATGGAGCCCTGCCGCTGTCGGCTTTCCTTAGCCTGCGCCCATTACATTGTGGCACGCAAACCCAGCTATACCATTCCGCTCGAAGAAATCGAACTGCGCCTGTCCGCCGATCCCTTCCTCGGAGATTGATCCCATGAAAAAACTCATCCACCTCATCTCAGGCCTCGCTGCGTCCATCGGGTTGGCGAACGCCGAAATCACCAACAACACCATGCGCGGCCTGCAGGAGCGAGCCGCCGAGAAGGGTGGCGTCCGTGTGTCTTACGTCCTGGAGGAAGACGTTCCAATCCCATGAAGATACTCGGTGTGTTCCTGATACTCGCTGGCATCTTTTGCTTTGCACTTGCCGTCACGGGATTGTTTGCGTGGATCACTCCGGTCCCCGCCGATGCGTCCCTATCCATAGAATCAATGGCGAATTCTATTGGCGCTCAGATGCGCCTCTTCTACGGCTCTGGCACCGTGTGCATCGTCGGTGGAGCAGTCGCACTTTTCCTCGGTATTAAGAAGTCGCGTGATCGAAAGCGGCAGGGAATAAAAGCAGGTTTTCGAAAACTGATCGTCATGAGCCTCGTCGCGGTGGCTCTCCTTGCTTGCGGAGTTTTCGCGATCTTCAAGGTCATGACACGCTGGGATCCCGATGAGGAATGGGCCGCGAAGATCATCGAGGAGTCAGCGGAATTCCGGTCCTTGCTCGGAGATTACCGCGATGAGAACGGCGAGTTCCCGGTTTCGTTGGACGAGATTGCGGAGGATTACACCAAACCAACCGACTACTTGACCCGCAATACTGCCGCGCCCGACACGGATCAGTGGTTCTACGACCGCATCGGCAAGGATGATTACCAGTTGTTTGTCACCGCGGACCCCTGGGTGTCGTATTTTGACGCGATGGTCTATCGCCACAAGGGTGAGTTCGCCGATCCCTGGTTTGCGATGCTCGATTCATCCGATTTGAAAGTGTTCGGAAAATGGCGGTATGCCCGAGGGTTCTCCACGTTTCACGAGAAGTACTACTTTGATGCGGATGGCAACATCCACCGCAACTATCCATGAGCGCGATATTGCAGCAGGAAGAGAGATGAAGAAAACAGGAGCTTCCTTCTCAGTCCCGACCCCAACCAGCAACCTGACGAACACGATGCCCTCAAGCAATCAACCACCGCCCCTTCCCAAGTCCTCGCCCCGCGGGGTCCTTCTCAAGATCGGCATCGCCATCCTCGCACTTCCGGTGGTGGTCGCCCTGATCCTGTTCCGGATCTATGGCACCGATACAGACCATGCCAGTAGAAGCAGCATCTGGTGGCCGGAGAGGGGCCGGAATTTGATCCCGCCAACCGCTACCGACATCACGCTGCGGCGGGACCTGCTCGATCACTACGCCACCTACACCGTGTCAGAGAAGGACCTCAGAGCTTTCCTCGACAAACGCTTCGGTCCGGGGATGGCGGTCAGTGAGGGATCGCCATTCCCACCTGCAGACATTGGAAAAGCAGTAGGCTCGCTTGGCTGGCTAGTGACAAAGGATACCGTCATATATAGCTATACGGCGAGCAACGGAGGCGTTCACGATTACTGTCACGATACGAAGACCGGACTGACCTACCAGAGCTCTGCATACTGGTAGAGGCCGCCCCAACAATCAAAGGATCAAGGACACGAATGCACTCGCAGACCAATGAAACGACGCCTCCTCATCGCCGGAGCCTTCCTCGTGGCAGTCGCCGCGGGACTGATCAACGTGCGGCCCGCCCTTGACTCCGGGGATCGCGAACAAGGTCGCTCGCAGGGATCCGGTGGGCTGGCCCGGCCGGTCGACCGCTCTTCCGCCAAGTCCGGTCGCGAGCGTGCTGCCCCGGTCGACCCGGCCCGGCGGCTCCGCCAGATCATCATGGCCGGGCCCGCAGAGGCTCCCCGCTTCGCAGCGGTGGAGAAACTGGTGACGCGCCTCAGCGAAGCGGAACTCGCGGCCCTGCGTGCTGAGTCGGCCCAGGCGCGCGCCGACAGCCTTGGTGGGTGGGTGCGTTGCGCGGTGCATGCCGAGCTCGCGCGCCGCGACCCGGAGACCGCTCTCGAGTGGCTCACCTCTTCCCTCGACCTCTCCGACTACGACGGATGGGGCTACCGGCAGATCTGGTTTTCGACCTTCCGCGGGTGGGCCGAGAGAGACCCCGTCGCCGCCCTAGCCGGGCTTGGAAAGTATGCCAGTTCGTGCAACCGTACCGGCCGCGTCATGCTCCCGAGCGAGATCGGCGACCACGACGACTACATCCACTTCATCAGCCGCGACGACACCTGGCGCCTGCAGGCCGCGGCCGAGATCTTCGCGCAGCACGCCCGGGTCGACCCCGAGGTGGCCTGGGCCGCCGTGCCCGAGGAGGTAAACATCACGGGCCAGCGCGACGCCGCCCTCGAGGGCTTCTTCCGCGGCCTGCAGGGCGGAGACGATGTGCGGGTGTTCGTCGCGCGCTGGGGAGTGGGGCTTCATGCGGTCGAGCTGTTCCTGGAATCCGCAATCGCGGGCGGTGCGATGGGCCCGCGCATCTCCAACCCGGGGGCCCGCCCGCGCCGCGAAACGATCACGGTTCAGGCGGCACTCTCTCTCGAGGCAGTTCAGCCCGGGGCGGGGCGCGAGTGGTTCCGCGGTGCCGACTCCGGGGGCATCACAGTCGAGCAGCGGGCCCAGGCGGCGTTCTTCGATGGCTTCGCGCGCGGGTCCCCGGAGCGGGCCCTCGCCGTGCTCGAAGACGACACCCTTGCGGGGTCGACGCTCCTCGGAGCCTTCCTCCGTCATCACCCCGACCGTGCGGCCGAAGCCTTCGCCCTCGTCGACGACCCGAACGAGCGCTACGAAGAGACCCTTTCGGCCATCTCGAACGCCGCCTTCCTCCGGCTCGAGGACCTCTTTCCCGCTCCGGGCCGCAGCAACCGGCTGCCCGACTGGCACCAACGCTACGAAGACCTGTTGCTCGTCGTGGATGCGGGCGGGTTCGATCCCGAGCAGGAGGCGAATCTCGTTCGCCTCGTCTCGGAACAATTCGCTCCGGTCATTCCCGAGGCCCGGACCGCGGGCGGCCTCCCCAACGAGCGAGAATGATCAATCGTCCGGCAGTTCCCGCCGTCGCGGCCGGGCACGTGGTGGTGGCCGCAAGAGCCACCCACCCCATAGTTTGTAAATGCGGTGAATACGGGCACCGAACCCAAAAACGCGTTCAGTAACTTGGATTTCTAACGGAGAAGCCAGAGAGGTGGGGCGGAAGGGGCGAATTTCGGCCCTTCGGAGACCCGGGGCAGAGATTACTAGTGAACGCCCTTGGATGGCCCGGCCCGCAAACCCTTTGAAACCGGGGGATTTCGGGCGCCTCACTGGCAGCGCGTGCGGGGCCCGAAAGTTCGAGCCAAGGAAAGTATGGCGACCCGTACGGGACTCGAACCCGTGTTGCCGCCGTGACAGGGCGGAGTCATAACCTCTAGACCAACAGACCGTATATACAACTTATACCCCCTTATCGTACTGTTTCCTCATAATTGCCCACGCTAACACTCTCCTAACACTTGCAGGTGCTTCGTACACCTGCTCCTCCATGAGGTTGATCGTGTGCCAAGCAGCTTCCTCTCCGTTGAACTTCTGAGTCAGCATCAAGCTAGCGTCAACAAGTGACTGTCTAGCCTTGGTGTTTTTACCTGGATGTGTGTCGAGCCACTCGTTGAGTCTCTCGCCATACTTAGCAGCTTGATTGCGATACCATTCGCTCATTTGCGCCTCCTGTTCCACTTCCTGATTGATCTTTTATCTCCCAAGTGTATAGCCCTTAAGATATAGGGTGGCACTTGTCGGTTATCCTCCTCCTCCTTTATGATGCTCTCACCTATAGCAGCGAACTGATCGATGCGATCCTTAAATCGCTCCTCAGACATCTCTAGGTAATGAAAAGCGGTGTTAA